>NZ_JBSHAY010000016.1:0-207735 GCF_053611725.1 Streptomyces sp. NPDC054783
GCCCGTGCGGGGGCCGGCCGCTGCGCCGGGCTCGTCGAGCGAGGTCACGGCTTGAGGAACCCTGCCTCGCTCAGCACCTTCTGGCCCTCGGCGGACCGCACCAGGGCGATGAACTCCTTCGCGGCAGCGGCGTTCGGCGCGTTCTTCAGCAGGACGATCGGGTAGGAGTTGATCGCCTTGGCGGACTCGGGGAACTCCACGCCCTCCACCTTGCCACCGGCGGACTTCACATCCGTCTTGTAGACGACCGCGGCGTCGGCCTCCTTCAGCTCCACCTTGTTCAGGGCGGCCTTGACGTCCTGCTCGTAGGAGACCGGGGTCAGCTTGAGCTTGCTGGCGTCCAGGGCCTTCTGGGCGGCGGCGCCGCACGGCACCGTCTTGTCGCACAGCACGACCTTCAGGCCGGACTTGGTGAGGTCCTTCAGGGAGGACACCTTGTCGGGGTTGCCCGGCAGGGTGGCGATCTCCAGCTGGTTGCGCACGAAGGTGGCCGGGGTGCCGTCCGCGTCCTTCTTGCCCGTCACGATCGCCATGGTCTTGGGGCTGGCGGCGGCGAAGACGTCCGCCGGGGCGCCGCCGGTGATGCTCGCGGCGAGGGTGTCGCTGCCGCCGAAGTTGAAGCTGACCTTGGTGCCCGGGTGCTGCTGCTCGAACTGCTTGCCCAGGGCCGTGAAGCTCTCCTTCAGGGAGGCGGCGGCGAACACGGTGATGTTGCCGGACACCTTCGGGGAGGCGGAGTCCGACGTGTCCGACTTGGTGTCGGACGAGTCCGAGGACGAGGAGCAGGCGCTGAGTGCCATCAGGGCGGCGGCTCCCGCACCGGCCAGCTGCAGCATCCGCCGGGTCCGGCGCACGGAACGGGTCATCACGGATCTACTCCTCAGGTTCTGTGGAACGACTGTCGCGCCCTGTCGCGGCCGGCGGCACCGGCCGTGCGGGGATGATACTGCCGCATCTGCCAGCCGTAAGTCTCCTGTCGTATTGCATGAGCTGCGAAGTTGTGACTTACAGCTTGCATGTGCGTTTGTACGGCGCTCTGCGGCGGGTACGGTCCTGCGGGAGGTGGTCGCAGATGACGCTCGTGGAAGTCGCCCTGACCGGTGATCTGGCCCGGCCCGCCCGGCTGACCGTGCCCGACCTGCGCCGCTGGCCGCAGCACCGGGTGGACGTCAGCTTCGAGTGCGCGACCAGCGGCATCCAGCACCACCGGTTCGCCGGACCCCGGCTGTACGACGTCCTCGCCGACGCGGGGCCCGGCTTCGACCCGGCGCGGCGCAAGGACCGGCTGCGCTATCTCATCGCGGTGACCGGCACCGACGGCCACCACGCCGTGCTGTCCTGGGCCGAGATCGACCCGGACTTCGCGGACGCGCCCGTCCTGCTGGGCGTGCGCATCGACGACACCCCGCTCGACGCGGCCGGGCCCCAGCTGGTCCTCCCGCAGGACCGGTGCGGGGCCCGGCACATCAGCGGGATCACGGGGATCCGGGTGGACGGCGGCTACCGCTGTGCCGGTCCAGCGCCCGCCACACCCGGTCACGCAGCAGCGGCACCTCGGTGAACCGCACGCCCGTGGCGTCCCGCAGCGCGTTGGCCAGGGCCGGGGCGACGGGGTCGAACGGGCTCTCGCTCATCGACTTGGCGCCCAGTGGGCCGATCGCGTCGGAGGTCTCCATGAAGTGCACCTCGGTGCGCGGCACGTCGGCGTACTGCGGGAGCCGGCCGGTGCCGGGAAGGTGAGCGTCGTGGTGATTGAGGACGGCGTGGACGCCGGGGACGCGCAGGGCGGCCGTGGTGTCGACGGCGAGGATGCGGGCGTGGGCGTGCGGGGAGCGCAGCAGCTTCATGTGGAGCAGGCCCGGCACCTCGAGGTCGAAGGTGTAGCGGGCGGTGCCGGTGACGACCTGCGGCCCGGCCGGTGCGGGCAGGCTACGGCCCACGGACTCGCCGGGCGCGGGCTGCTCCACGTGCTTCACCCCGCGTACGGCGTCCTCGATGGCCCGGTAGCCGGTGCACCGGCACAGGTTGCCCATGAACGCCCGGGGCAGGTCGGCCAGTTGGTCCTCGTCCAGGGCAGCGGTGGTCATCAGGAAGCCGGCCGTGCAGAAGCCGCACTGGAAGCCCTGCGCGTCGAGGAACTTCTGCTGGACGGGGTGGAGTTCGCCGGCCGGGCAGGCCAGGCCCTCGACCGTGGTGACGCAGTGGCCGTCGGCCCGGAACGCCGGGTACAGGCAGCTGTGCACGGGCCTGCCGTCGACGTGGACCGTGCAGGCCCCGCAGTCGCCCGCGTCGCAGCCCTTCTTCACGCCGAACCAGCCGCGTTCGCGCAGATAGGTACGGAGGCACTGGCCGGGCCGGGGCTCCTCCCCGAAGCTCCGGCCGTTGATGTGAACCTTCATCGCCGCTCCTCCTCCGCCAGCTCCCGGCGGATCTCCGCCGCCAGCCGGAAGGTCATGTGCCGCCGCCACTCGGGCAGTCCGTGGATGTCGTCGAACCACGCGTCGTCCGCGACCGCCCCCTCGATCGCCGCCCGCAGCGCCGCGGCCGTCGGGGCCGGTGGAAACCAGACCCGCACCGGGCGGACCGTGGCCGCGGTGAGGGTGATCGCCACCGAGTGGTCGACCGGGTCGAGCGTGCCGATGACCAGGGCGGCCGAGCGGCCGAGGCCGTACAGCGAGGTCTGCCGGAACGCCGTACGGCAGGCCAGGGCGCGGGCGGGCAGGGTGACCGAGCGCAGCAGCTCGCCCTCGGCGAGGTCCTTGCGGCCGGCCCCGGTGACGAAGTCGGTGACCCGGACCCGGCGCCGGGCGCCGTCCTGGGCGATGAGCAGGCACTCCCCGTCGAATGCCGCCGTGAGGGAGATCATCGGGCCGGCCGGCAGACCGTTGCAGAGGTTCCCGCCGACCGTGGCCATGTTCCAGATCTTGAACGACGCGAGGAACGCGCGGCAGCACTGCTCGACCAGCGGCGCCGTGGGGGCGAGCAAGTCCCGTGCGCACCGTGACAGTTCGGCGATGGTGCAGGTGGCGGCCAGCTCCAGCGAGCCGTCCGCGTGGCGCTGTACGGGCGTCCAGCCCATGCGGCTCAGGTCCACCAGGCGCCGCAGGTGCGGCTGGGGCTCGGAGAACAGGTACGTTCCGCCGCCGAGCCAGGCGTCCCCCGGCCGCCAGGGCGCGGGCCGCCTGGCGTCTCGTAGGCCACCGTGTTCAGGTCCATGGCCGGAAGTGAACCAACGGGATCCGGCCCGGACGACTGGTGCCGAGCACGGAATCACCGACCGCGAAACGGCTCCGGCTGGAGGATTCACCAAGAGGCATTCCGCTCCCTGAGGCTTGCATTTACGATGTTTCATCTCGTACTCACCTGGTGAATGCGAGATGCCGGGGGTTTCCGTTCGCCACCCGGCGGCCGTACGAGGAGCCAGCACATGCACGTCGAACACCTCCTGGGGGACGCCTCCCTCGGCCTGCGCCTGCTGTGGGCGGAGGACGCGCTGCTGAGGCGTGAAATCAGCGGAGTGACCGTCACGGACCTGGAGGACCCGGCCCGGTTCGTGCGGCCGGGCGAGGTGGTGCTCAGCGGACTCGTGTGGTGGACGCCGCAGGCCGGCTCCGGCAAGGCGGAGCGGTTCGTCTCGGCGCTGAAGGACGCGGGCGCCGCCGCGCTGCTCGCGGGGGAGGAGACCCATGGGGGCGTGCCGGACGACCTGGTCGAGGCGTGCGTACGCCACCGGGTGCCGGTTGCCGGAGTGCCGGCGCACATCATGTTCCGGTCGATCACGGACACCGTGTATCTGCGTCAGTGGGGTGGGCTGAGCCGGCATCACGCGCTGCCGGAGAACGCGCGCGTGCGACTGAGCCGGCTGCTCGCGCAGGAGGCCGGGCCGGACGCCGTCCTCGCCGCGGCCGTCGCCCACCTCGACGGGACCGCCGCGTACGTCTTCACTCCGAGCGGGCGGACGGTCGCGGCCACGGCCGGCGCACCCGCCGTGCCGGCTCGGGAGGCGGTCGCGCTCGTCGCGGACGGGTCCGGGGTGACCGTCTCCGTTGACGCCGGCGGGGTGTCGCCGTACGAGCGCCGGCTGTTGTACCTGCCCGACCCGCATGCCGCCCCGCCGCGCATGCTGCACGAGGTCGCCGCCGTGCTGGCGCACTGTCAGCAGGCCGGCGCCCGGCGTAGGTCGGCCGGGCCTCGCGGGGCGGACGAACTCGGCGCGCTGCTGGCCGTGCCGGCCGGTCGGGAGGACGGTGCGGTGGAGGCGGCACTGCGCCGGTGCGGACTGCCGGAGTCGGGGCCGTACCAGGTGATCGTCGTGGATGCGGCGGCACGGCAGTCACCGGAGGGTGAAGTGCCGCTTGCCGAGGGCGCGTTGACGGAGATTGCCGGGCATCTGGTGGGGGATGTCCGAGGTGCCGGTGCGGCCAGTGCTGCCGGCGCGGTGGGGGGCGAGGGCGGTGCGGCTGCCGAAGAAGCCGGTGCCGGGACTCCCGCCGTGGCGGCCGACGTGGGGAGGCTGCCGGACGGGTGCGCGTTCGCGGTGCTGTGCGGTGCGCCGGCCGGCTGGGCGGACGAGGTGTGGCCGCTGGTCGCCGACTGCGTGTCCGGTGTCGTGCTGCACGCCGGTGTCGGCATGCCCGCGGCGGAACCCGAGGGGCTGGGCGGCGCGCTGGCGCGGGCCCGTTACGCCCTGGCCTCGGCCCGCACCACCTCGCCCGCCGCCTCCCGCCTGACCGACGCCGGCTCCCTCACCACCCTCGACGCCCTGCTCACGGGCGTGCCGGCCGACGTGCGTGCCGCCTTCAGCCGTACCGTCCTCGGCCCGTTGCTGGAGGACGGCCGGCCCGCCACCGCCGTCCTGCTGAGCACGCTGGAGACCTTCCTGGCCTGCGACGGCTCCTGGGCCCGCACGGCACAGGCGCTGCATTTGCACGTCAACACCGTGCACTACCGGGTGGAGCGCATCGAGCGGCTCACCGGGCGCGACCTGTCCCGGCTGCGGGACCGCCTCGACCTGTGGGCGGCGCTGCTGTGCCGGTGACGCCGGTGACAGCAGGGACGTGACGGGTCAGACGCGGTCGATGTGCACGTTCGTCGACTTCACGCGCGCGGTGGCCTCCATGCCGACCTCCAGGCCCAGTTCCTCGACGGCCTCCCGCGTCAGCAGCGACACCAGCCGGTGCGGGCCCGCCTGGATCTCGACCTGGGCGGCGACGTCACCGAGCTTGATCGCCGTGACGATGCCGGGGAAGGCGTTGCGGACGGAGGTGTAGGAGGCGTCCTCCTCGCCGCTGCCCGCCTTGGCCAGTTCGACCGAGAACGCGGCGAGATCCCTGCCGTCGATGAGCCGTCGCCCGGACTCGTCGCGATGGGTCGCCACCCGGCCCGCGTCGGCCCAGCGGCGGGCGGTGTCCGGGCTCACGCCGAGCAGCCGTGCCGCCTGGCCGATCGTGTAGGACTGCATGCCGGTCACGATAGGGCCACGTCACGGGAACCGCGGACGTGGGGTTGGCCGTTGGGTATAACGCGATATAGCGTTAGTGCGTGACGACGACCCCCTGCGGGGACCTGATGAATCGGGGTGAGGGTATGGCGGCCGAGCTGCTGCACACGGAGATGCCGTCAGGGCTGCGTGCCTCGCACGCGGACCGGGACCGGGTGGTGGACGTCCTGACGGGTGCCGCGGGCGACGGCCGGATCACGGCGGAGGAGCTGGAGGAGCGCGTGTCGGCCGCGCTCTCCGCGCGCACGCTGGGCGAGCTGGCGGCGCTGACGGCCGACCTGCCGGACACCGCCGGGACCGCACCGGCCAAGGACGTCGTGCGGATCGAGCAGCAGGGCGCATCGGCCGTACGGGCGGACGGCTGGGCGGTGCCACGACGCATGGAGATCGCGTCCGCCTGGGGGGACGTGACCCTCGACTTCTCCAGCGCGGTGATCAGGCACGACGCCCTCCGCATCGACCTCGACATGCGCGGCGGCACCCTGCGGCTGATCACCCGGCCCGGCGTCGTCGTGGAGGCCGACGCGCTGGTGATCGGCTACGGCAAGACCAGGGTGCGGCCGGCCGGTGATGCCGGGACGCCAGCCGTGCTCCGCGTGGAGATGCACGGCCGGCTCAGCATGGGGCGTCTGGAGGTACGGCCGCCCAGGCGCTGGTTCGGCCGCTAGGACGACCTCGCCGCGGCTGGGGCGACCTCGCCGCGGCGCAGCCCTGCGCCGCGGCCCGTCCCGGTCGCGTCCCGCCCGGTCTCAGCCGGTGTGCACCCGCGGCCGACGTTCCCGGTCCGGCTCCGCCTCGCGCAGCACCTCGCGGGTGACCGGGGCGACCTCGCCCTGGCCGAAGAGGAAGAAGCGCAGGAAGTTGGCGAAGGGGTTGCCCTCGGTCCACTCGAAGTAGATGTGGGGGGTGCAGCGCGTCGTGTCGCGCACATGGAGGAGGAGCGCGGCGAGGGCGTTGGGGATGGAGGAGGACTCCAGGGTGAGCACGCGGTAGCGGTCGTGCAGGACCTCGCCGCGCACGGTCAGGCCGGCCTCGAACTCGGAGGGGTCGGTGACCGTGACCTCGACGAAGACGAAGTCCTCCTGCTCCGGCATGTCGTTGTCGGCGCGGATCTGCTCGACCTTGTCGCGGTACTCGGCCTTGTCGCGGTGCCCGGGTTCGTTGGCGATGAACCGAATCTTCCGGCTGGCCATGTCGCGGATGAAGCGTTCCGCCATGGGGTCGAGCGTCATGTGGGTCACGCGCAGCTCGAAGGCGCGGGCCAGCCGGGACAGCAGCGAGACCAGGATGATGCCGACGATGAAGCAGGCACCGATCTTCACACCGTCCGGGCGCTCGATGACGTTCGCCACGGTCACGTAGAGCAGGACCGCCGAGACGACCGCGAAGGCGATGGTCCAGCCGCGCTGGCCGGCCCGACGGGCGGCGATGGTCACCGCAATGGCCGCGGAGGACATCAGGACCAGCACGCCGGTGGCGTAGGCGCCGCCCTGTGCGTCGACGTCGGCGTCGAAGATCCAGGTCACCAGGAAGGCGACCAGGGTGAAGACGATGACCATCGGGCGCACGGCGCGGGCCCAGTGCGGGGCCATGCCGTAGCGGGGCAGGTAGCGCGGCATGAGGTTGAGCAGGCCGGCCATCGCGGAGGCGCCGGCGAACCAGAGGATGGCGATGGTGGAGAGGTCGTAGACCGTGCCGAAGGCGCCGCCGAGGTACTCGTGGGCGAGATAGGCGAGCGCGCGGCCGTTGGCCTTGCCGCCGGGCTTGAACTCGTTCGCCGGGATCAGCACCGTGGTGATGAAGCTGGTGGCGATCAGGAAGACGCTCATGATCAGCGCGGCGGCCGTCAGCAGCTTCTTGGTGTCGCGGATGCGGCCCTTCGGGTTGTCCTCGGTGTCGTCGGGGTCGCCCTGGACGTGGGGCATGACGGCGACGCCGGTCTCGAAGCCGGACAGGCCGAGGGCGAGTTTGGGGAAGACCAGCAGGGACACACCGATCATGGCCAGGACGTTGCCGTGCTGGGTGGTCAGGGCGCTGGTCCAGTCGGTGACCACGTGCCCGGCGGTGAGCACGTGCCACAGGCCGACCACCACGACCACGGCGTTCAGGGCGAGATAGACCACCACCAGGGCAACCGCGACGCCGATCGCCTCCAGGAAGCCCTTGAGGAACACCGCGCCCAGCAGGGCCACCAGCAGCAGAGTGATGATCATCTGCTGGCCGTGCAGGACGTTGGTCAGGTGCGGGTTCTCGATCAGGTGGGTGGAGGCGTCGGCGGCCGACAGGGTGATGGTGATCAGGAAGTCGGTGGCGGCGAAGCCCAGCAGTGTCAGGACGAACAGCTTGCCCTTCCAGAAGGACAGCAGCCGCTCCAGCATGGCGATGGAGCCCTCGCCGTGCGGGCTCTCCTCGGCCACCCTGCGGTAGACGGGCAGGGCGCCCGCGAGGGTGACGACGACGAGGACCAGGGTGGCGACGGGGGAGAGCAGACCGGCCGCCAGGGCCGCGATGCCGGGCTGGTAGCCGAGGGTCGAGAAGTAGTCGACACCCGTCAGGCACATCACCCGGTACCAGCGCTGGCCCTTGTGCGGGGGCTCCGGCTCGGCGTGCGGGCCGGTGTGGCCCCCGGCCTTGCCCATGTCGGACAGCCCTTCCAGCATCCAGGCGCGGAGGCGGTTGGTACTGGGAGGCTGCTCGGTCGTGGCCATCAGTGGGCTCCTGTGTGCGGCTCAGCTCTTTCTGGCCATCACGCAGATGGCGGCATCAGCGTAAGCGGAGAGTGACGCCTGGGCCCACGGATACGGGCGGAGGGGTGCGTCAATCTTGCGTTAAGAATGGCGCGCGGACGCCAGAGCCGCATCAAGAAGTTGAGGCCGGAGAGGTGTTCCGGGAGCAGGGCCCTTCGGGGCGCAGGTCGTGCCGCGGGACCATTGACGGCCACCGAGTGTCATATTTCACAGCGCCGACCGCACCATCTCATTCCATGCCGGAGGCCCTCGCTGTCAACGCGCCGGGCCGACGTCACAGGCGCCGGATGTCCATGCGCAGGTGCCAGGTGTTGCGCCGGTGGACGGACAGCAGTTCCGACTCCAGTGGGGACGGGGGCACCGCGAGCACCGGACAGACCGCGTGCGCCAGGCAGTGCCGGCAGACGCGGCCCGAGAAGGCGCGCTGCAGGCCGCGCCGGCCCGCACCCACCACCAGGACGTCGTCCTCCCGGTCGGCGGTCGCCACCAGAGCCGGCCCCGGGGCGCCGCGGACGACGAGGGCGTGCATCGGAACACGGGGGGCGTTCCCGCCGAAGATCTCCTCGAGCACCGAGGCGAGCCGCTGTCCGGCCAGCCGCTGCCAGTCCTCGATCAGGAGGCCGGCGGCGGGGGAGCGGCGCGCGGCGGAGTCACCGCCCGGCGGCTCCCAGGCCAGCACCGGCCACAGTTCCGCTCCCAGCCGGCGGGCAAGCGCGGTGGCCCGCCGCAGGGCCGTGACACTGCCGAGGGATCCGCTCACACCGACCACGACCCGAGCGGTCGCCGAGGCGTCGTAACCGGACATCACTCCACCGTTCCTCGCGGGCGACGCCGGGGCGTCTCGCGCGCGGACGTGCCCGCCCTGCAAGGCCGTTGCTTCCTTCCATCCCACTCCTGTACCGGCGTTTCGACCAGCCGTGCGGACGGTGTCTTTTCAACTGTTTCCGTCCGGCGGCTCGACGGATTCCGTTCCGGGGCAGTCGGCTCTTCCGTTTCGGGGGCAATCGGCGTGCCCGCCACTAAGATTCGGCGCCGCATCCGAAAGTTTCGACTGCCTGTTGGGGGCGAACCATGCGGATCTACGACAACCCCGTCCTCCCCGGCTTCCACCCCGACCCGAGCGTGTGCCGGGCCGGTGACGACTACTACCTCGTGTGTTCCAGCTTCGAGTACTTCCCCGGCGTCCCGCTGTTCCACAGCCGGGACCTGGTGCACTGGCGGCAGATCGGCAACGTCCTCGACCGGCCGGGCCAGTTGACGCTGCCCGACGACACACCGGCCTCGGGCGGCGTCTACGCGCCGACGATCCGTCACCACGACGGGCTCTTCCACGTCATCACCACCGACGTCACGGCCGGGGGAACCTTCCTCGTCACCGCCGAGCGCCCCGAGGGTCCCTGGTCGGACCCGGTGTGGATCGACCTGCCCGGTATCGACCCCGACCTGGCCTGGGACGAGGAGGGTTCCTGCTGGTGCGCCATGGCCGGGGTCACCGTGGCCCGGATCGATCCGCGCACCGGCGAGGTGCTCGAAGGCCCGCTGCCGATGTGGTCCGGCACTGGTCTGAGGGACCCGGAGGCGCCGCATCTGTACCGGATCGGCGACTGGTGGTACCTGCTGCTCGCCGAGGGCGGGACCGCGCTCGGCCACGGTGTCTCGGCCGCCCGCGCCCGCTCGCCGCGCGGGCCGTGGGAACCGGCTCCCGGCAACCCGCTGCTGTCCCACCGCGGTACGGGTCTGCCGATCCAGTGCACCGGCCATGCCGACCTGGTCCAGGCGGCCGACGGCACCTGGTGGATGGTGCTGCTCGGCACCCGGCCGCGCGGCTACTTCCCGGAGTTCCATGTGCTGGGCCGGGAGACCTTCCTGGTCCCGGTGGAGTGGGCCGACGGCTGGCCCCGGGTGGGCCCGGTGCGCGAGCGGCATCCGGCGCCTGCCACCTGGGTTCCCCTCGAACCACCGCCGGTGCGCGACGACTTCAACTCCCCGGTGCTCGCGCCGTACTGGATATCCCCGCGCCGCAGACCCGAGGGGTGCTGGTCGCTCACCGGGCCGCCCGGCCGGCTCACGCTGACCGCCGTCGGGGACAGCCTCGACCGGCCCGGGCACACCTTCGTCGGCCGCCGCCAGCAGCACCTGGACTGCCGGGCCGCCGTGCGCCTGGAGCACTGGACGGGCCGCGCCGGACTGTCCGTCCGCCTGGACGAGGACCATCACTGCGACCTGGAGGTGGCCGCGGGAAGGCGCCTGGACGTGGCCGGGGAAAACGGCCTGGAGGCGGCCGCGGCAAACGCCCCGGACACGGGCGCGGGAAAGTGCCTGGACACGGGCGTGGGAAATGACCCGGACACAGGCATGGGAAACGGCCTGGACGGGCCCGCGGGCCACGACGCGGACGCGGGCGCGGGCCACGGCTTGGGCGGGGCCGTGGGCAACGGCCCCGGCATCGCCGCCGGAAAGCCCCTGGGCGCGGTCGCAGGAGACGAGTCGGAAGCGGGTGTGCGGACCGTGGCCGTGGTCGTGCGGATCGGGCCGGTGCGTCGGTGCGTCGCCGAACTCCCGTTGCCCGTGGGCCCGGTCACCCTGGCCGTCGACATCCGGGCGGCCCGTGCCCCCGGACCCGGGAGTGGCCCCGACAGCATCGCCTTCTCCGTCGAAACCTCCGGGGGAACCGTCCGGCTGACCGAGTTGGACGGCCGCTATCTGTCGACCCAGGTGGCCACCGGATTCACCGGCCGTGTCATCGGCATGTACGTCACCGAGGGCCGCGCGGCCTTCGACTGGTTCGACTACGCGCCCGCAACCTCCTGCGCGACACCTTGACGCTCCCCACGCGCGTTTCTAGAGTCGCGGTCCGGAACGTTCGGGATTTTCTTCGAATGTTTCGAAAACACCTCTTCGAAGCAACTCCGAAATTTTTCGAAGGAGCGCAGATGGGCGACCCTGCACTGTCCCGCCGCGGCTTCCTGGCGGCCTCCGTCGCCGCCGGTCTCGGTGTGACCGCACTCAGCGGCTGCGGCGGCGACTCGGACGGAGGGTCGTCCTCGGGGACGACCACGATCGAGTGGTGGAACATCTCGACCACCGAACCCACCAAGACCGTATGGGCCGGTCTCGCCAAGAAGTTCGAGGCGCAGAATCCCAAGGTCAAGATGAAGATCGTCCAGTTGGAGAACGACGCCTACAAGTCGAAGATGACCGCGCTGACCGCCTCCGGGAAGCTGCCGGACATCTTCCACACCTGGGGCGGCGGCGTGCTCCAGCAGCAGGTGGACGCCGGGCTGGTCGAGGACCTCACCGACCGCACCAGGCCCTGGGCCGGCGGACTGCTGTCGGTGGCCAAGCAGCCGTACCTCCTCGACGACAAGCTGTACGGCATCCCGTTCGACATCGGCATGATCGGCTTCTGGTACGACAAGGCGCTCTTCGAGAAGGCGGGGATCAGCGCGCCCCCGACCACCTGGGGCGGCTTCCTGGACGCCGTGAGGAAGCTCAAGTCCGCCGGGATCACCCCGCTGGCGCTGGCCGGCAAGGAGAGCTGGACCGGCATGTACTACTGGGCGTACCTCGCGATGCGCACGGCGGGTGTCGACGCCCTGCAGAAGGCCGACGAGAAGAAGGACTTCAGCGGTCCCGGCTTCGTCCAGGCCGGACAGCACCTGAAGGACCTCGTCGGCCTCCAGCCCTTCCAGAAGGGCTTCCTCGGGGCCGCCTACTCCTCCCCGACCGGGCAGGCCGCGACCGTCGGCAACGGCAAGGCCGCCATGGAACTCATGGGTCAGTGGGCGCCGGTCGTGGAGGCGGACGCCGGCAAGGGACTCGGCGTGAACCTCGGCTTCTTCCCGTTCCCCGAGGTCGAGGGCGGCGCCGGGAAGATCACCGAGGTGTTCGGCGGAGGCGGCGGCCACGCCCTGCGCAAGGGTGCCCCGCAGGCGGCCGTGGACTTCCTGAAGTTCTTCGCCTCCGAGACCACGGACAAGGAACTGGTGCAGAAGACAGGTGTCCTGCCCGTCGTACCGGCGGCCGAGAGCGTCCTCACCGACCCCAACACCAAGGCCGTACAAGCCCAGTTGAAGGGATCCACCGGCTTCCAGCTCTACCTCGACCAGGCCTACGCCCCCGCCCTCGGCCAGCAGGTCAACGACAGCGTCGCCGGGCTGATCGCCGGATCCAAGTCCCCGCAGCAGGTCACGCAGGCGATCACCGGCACCGCGAAGCAAGGGCAGTAGGGCGGGCGATGACCTCCACCTCCCTCTCGGGCCAACGGGGTGAACGGGGCGAACGCAGCGGGCCCGGCGCCGTCCTGCCGGCCCCGGCGGCCGACGCCGGCCGGCAGCGCAGCCGCAGGCGCGCCCTGCACTGGCTCACCGCCGTCGGTCTCCAACTGCCCGCCCTCGTACTGTTCGGCGTGCTGGTCCTGCTGCCGATCCTGTTCGCGCTGTACGCGTCCTTCTTCCGCTGGGGCGGCTTCGGGATGCCGTCCGACTACACCGGCACCGACAACTTCAGCCGTCTGCTGCAGGATCCGGTGTTCCTCGGCGACCTGTGGCGGATGCTGCTCCTGGTCGTGCTGTCGCTCGCGCTGCAGCTGCCGTTCGCGCTCGCCATGGCCGTCCTGCTCAACCAGAAGGTGCGCGGCCGGGCGGTGTACCGGATGCTGTTCTTCGCGCCGTACGTGCTGTCCGAGGCCATCACGGGCGTGCTGTTCGGCATGATCTTCGCCCCGGACGACGGTCTCGCGGATCATGTCCTCGGCGCGATGGGGCTCGGCGGGCTCGGTGGCCAGTGGTTCGCCGGCACCTCCACCGTGCTGGCCACGCTGTTCCTCGTCATGACGTGGAAGTACTTCGGCTTCCACATGATGCTCCACCTGGCCGGACTGCAGTCCATACCGGCCGAGTTGACCGAGGCGGCGATCGTCGACGGCGCGAACCCTTGGCAGCGCTTCCGGCACGTCACGCTGCCGCTGCTCGCGCCCACGCTGCGGATCAGCGTCTTCCTTTCCGTGATCGGGTCGATACAGCTGTTCGACCTGGTCTGGGTCGTCACCGCGGGCGGACCCGACCACCACTCCGAGACGATGGCCGTGACCATGTTCCAGTACGGCTTCAAGCGCTACCAGGTCGGCTACGCCAGCGCGATCAGCGTGGTCATGTTCGCCGTCAGCCTCGTCTTCGCCCTCGCCTACCAGCGGTTCGTCCTGCGCCGCGACCTGGAAGGGGCCACCACGAGCATGAGGGGAGCCGGAGCATGAGTGTCCGCCGCAAGGGTCGTACGCTCCCCTTGCACGTCGTCCTGGTGGCGGTCGGTGCCGTCATGGCCGTACCGCTGCTGTACGCGCTGCTCTCCGGCTTCAAGTCCACCGACCGGCTCTCCCGCAACCCCGTGGGGCTGCCGAAGCCGTGGGTCTTCGCCAACTACGGTGACATCCTCGGCTCGGGCTCCTTCTGGCGGCTGGTCGGCAACAGCACGCTGATCGCGGCTGGTACGACGGTCATCGTCGTCGCGGTCTCGGCGCCGGCCGCGTTCTCCTTCGCGCGGTTCGCCTTCCGGGGCCGGGAGGTGCTGTTCACGCTGTTCACGATGGGGCTGATGTTCCCGTTCGCGGTGGCGGCGCTGCCACTGTTCCTGCTGCTGCGCTCGATGGGCCTGCTGGACAACCCGCTGGGCGTGATCCTGCCGCAGGCCGCGTTCGGGCTGCCGATGACGATCATCATCCTGCGTGGCTTCTTCCGGCAGATTCCCGGCGAACTGGAGGAGGCGGCCACGCTCGACGGCTGCGGACCTCTCGGCTTCTTCTGGCGGGTGCTGCTGCCGATGGCCCGGCCCGCGCTCGGCACGGTCTCCGTGCTCGCGGTCGTCACCAGCTGGAACAACTTCTTCCTGCCCCTGCTGGTGTTCACCGACAGCACCTGGTGGACCATCCCGATCGGGGTACAGCAGTTCCAGGGCCAGTACTCCGCCGACACCGCGCGCGTCTTCGCCTACCTCGTCCTCGCCATGGTCCCCGCCCTCGCCTTCTACTCGGTCGCCGAACGCCAGCTGGTCGGCGGCCTCACCGCGGGCGCCACCAAGGGCTGAACACACCGTTGAGAGACAGGAGTCGCACCATGCCCAGCAAGAGCACGCGTCTCAGACTCGCCGGCGCCCTCTCCGCCGCCCTCGTGGCCGCCGGACTCGCCGCCCCCGCGGCCCAGGCCCACGAACGGCAGCCCACCCTCGCCGACCTCGCCGAACGCCACGGCCGCTACTTCGGCAGCGCCACCGACAACCCCGAACTCACCGACAGCGCCTACACCAGGATCCTCGGCGGCGAGTTCGACATGATCACGCCAGGCAACGGCATGAAGTGGTACGCCACCGAGCCCCAGCAGGGCGTCTTCGACTGGACCAACGGCGACCAGATAGTGAACCTGGCCCGGAAGAACCACCAGAAGGTCCGCGCCCACACCCTGGTCTGGCACAGCCAGCTGCCCGACTGGCTCACCTCCGGGCAGTGGACCGCGAGCGAGCTGCGGGCGGTGCTGAAGAAGCACATCACCACCGAGGTACGGCACTACCGGGGCAAGGTGTACTCCTGGGACGTCGTCAACGAGGCCTTCAACGAGGACGGGACCTATCGCGAAACCCTCTGGTACAAGACCCTCGGCCCCGGCTACATCGCCGACGCGCTGCGCTGGGCCCACGAGGCCGACCCGCACGCCAAGCTCTACCTCAACGACTACAACATCGAGGCGGTCGGCCCGAAGAGCGACGCCTACTACGCGCTGGCCAAGGACCTCAAGACCAGGGGAGTGCCACTCGACGGCATCGGCTTCCAGACCCATCTGGCCCTGCAGTACGGCTATCCCACCAGCCTTCCGGACAACCTGCGCCGCTTCTCCGGACTGGGCCTGGACACCGCCCTGACCGAGGTCGACATACGGATGCGGCTGCCGGCGACCGGGGACGAGCTGGCCGAGCAGGCGAGCTGGTACCGGCAGCTGACCGAGGCCTGCCTGGCCGTGCGCCGGTGCGTCGGTGTGACGATCTGGGACTACACCGACAGGTACTCCTGGATCCCGGCCTTCTTCCCGGGCGAGGGCGCCGCCCTGCCGTGGGACGAGCAGCTCGACCCCAAGCCGGCGTACCAGGCCCTGCGGGAGGCGCTGCGCTAGCGCCCGGCTACGTCCGGTAGCCACCCCTGGACACACATCGGGGCCGGTGCGCACCTCACAGGGTGCGGCCGGCCCCTTGGGTCGTTCGCCCGCGCTCCGCTCAGGCGGCGGTCATCACGTGCTCCGCACCGAGCGGGCGGTGCGGAGCGATGATCCGGCCGTCGGGCAGCAGCTCACCGGTGTCCTCGAAGAGCAGGACGCCGTTGCACAGCAGACTCCATCCCTGCTCCGGGTGGTGCGCCACGAGACGGGCGGACTCCCGGTCGGCGGACTCGGCTGGCGGACACGGCGGCTGGTGCTGGCACATGGGTGGGATCTCTCGCTCTGTCGTGGTCATGGCCGTCCCCCGTGGTGTTAAGTCGGTCGGAACCCAGTGTTGCCCTCTCGGCGTCGTTCCGCAGGGATTTCGCAGCACCGCTTCCCACAGGTTCATGACGCGTCACCCACGCGGACGGTTCAGCCCAAGTGCACTGTCACTTCGGGTGGTTCGCAGTGGCCGGATCGGGCTAGTCCCTGCAGGCCAGACCCCTGACATGCACGTACCCCGCTTCCCCTGCGGGCAAGCGGGGTACGCGGTGTCCGTCAGGCCGCG
This sequence comes from Streptomyces sp. NPDC054783, assembly GCF_053611725.1. NCBI lineage: Bacteria > Bacillati > Actinomycetota > Actinomycetes > Kitasatosporales > Streptomycetaceae > Streptomyces > Streptomyces sp. NPDC054783. The sequence goes on from NZ_JBSHAY010000016.1 coordinate 15,997, forward strand.
GGCGAGTCGAGCACGGGGGGCGCGAGCAGGGGAAGCGGGGTGGCGCGATGAGTCAGCACCGGCAGCAACTCACTGACCCGGAAGGGGCGGTGCGCCGGTATGCCGGGCGGCGCCGGGGCCAGTGGGACGAGCAGATCGGTGCCGGCCGGGTGTCCCTCGGCTCCGTCGGCGGTGATGTCGCCGTGCAGCCACAGGGTGAGCATGTACAGCCCCGGCACGGACAGCAGCCGGGCCTGGTAAGGCTGCGGCAGCGCCTCGGCCTGCTGCAGGGCGCGCTCGGTGGAGGGGACGTACGGACCCTCGAAGAAGTGTGAGAAGGCCCAGCCGTCGGGGGTCAGCATGGTGTCCGCCGCGGCCACGGCGCGCTCGCCGCAGCGGATCAGGAAGCGCCAGCCGGCCAGCCGGGTCGCGGACAGGCCCGGTGCCGTGATGCGGTCCAGTACGTGCACGGGCAGCGGGAGCTCGGGTGTCGTCGGCCCCTGCGCGGCGCGCAGGGAGGGGGTCGGGGCCTCACGCACCGCGGTGGGGGAACCGAGGGCGGTGAGGACGGAGCGCAGGGCAGGCGCGGGGGCAGGGGGCACGTGCAGCGGCATGTGGGTCGCCTCTCTCGTACGACAGGCGCGGCGGCGCGAGGAGGGGTGGGGCGGACGGCGCTGTCTGCTCACGGAAGGCCGGAAGGGTGAAGGCCCGGGTCGGTGAACGTGGGTGCGGCTCGGCCCGCCGCCCGTCACCGGGACGGCCTGAACACGGCAGGAACCAGGACCGAGGCGTCAACCTTCTGCCTTGTGGGCGAAGTTTATATGACGCATGTTCGGCCGTTGTTTCGTCTATCCCAATTCCGGAAGTCGCGCAAGGCGGTAATACGCCGACGATTTGCGGGACTCCTCCCGGTTTCCGGACCGTCCGTCGCCGCTGACCTCGTAATACGCACTGGTAACGGTCGGCCGAATGTCGTCGGCGTTTTTCACGAGGTGCTGCGGGAACCCGTTGGTGCAGACCGAACGCATGCCCCGTGAATGTGCCGCGGGGAACATTCCGACAGGGTAGCGGGTGCCGGGCCCGCGCGGGGCGTTATCGATCGCTTCCACTGGGCATCATCCTCCCTGCACCCGGGAGCCCGGCGGCCGGACGTCGGCCCGCCCATCCGAGGAGGGACACTTCGATGGGGGAGAAGGTCGTGGCGGGGCAGTTCGACCTGTCCGATCGCCAGCGCCACCGTGAAAAGCTCCAGAAGTGCCTCGCGGGACTGGAGCGACTGCTGAGGGAGAAGCGATTCGATCGTCCCAAGAACCTCATGGGAGTCGAGATCGAATTGAATCTCGCAGGGCCCGACGGTATGCCGAAAATGTTGAACGGGCAGGTACTGGAGCGTATCGCGAGCCGCGATTTCCAAACAGAACTCGCCATGTTCAATCTGGAAGTCAACATCGCCCCACACCGGTTGGGCGGCCGGGTATTCGACCGGCTCGCCGAGGAACTGCGCACCTCGCTCGCCTATGCCGACCGCAAGGCGGGCGAGGTGGACGCCGGCATCGTGATGATCGGCATCCTGCCCACGCTCGACCGTGACGACCTGGTCTCCTCCAACCTCTCCGAGGTCGACCGCTACACCCTGCTCAACGACCAGATCGTGGCCGCGCGCGGCGAGGACTTCCGGCTCGACATCGAGGGCGTCGAGCATCTCGTCTGCACCTCCAAGTCGATCGTCCCCGAAGCCGCCTGCACCTCCGTGCAGCTGCACCTCCAGGTCACCCCGGCCCGGTTCGCCGACGTGTGGAACGCGGCGCAGGCCGCGTGCGCCGCGCAGATCGCCGTCGGCGCCAACTCCCCGTTCCTGTTCGGTCACGAACTGTGGCGCGAGTCCCGGCCCCCGCTGTTCCTGCAGTCCACCGACACCCGCCCGCCCGAGCTCCAGGCCCAGGGCGTACGGCCGCGCACCTGGTTCGGCGAACGGTGGATCAGCTCCGCCTACGAGCTGTTCGAGGAGAACCTGCGCTACTTCCCGGCGCTGCTGCCCATCTGCGACGACGAGGAACCGCTGGAGGTCGTCGAGGCCGGAGGCACGCCCAGGCTCGCCGAGCTGGTGCTGCACAACGGCACGATCTACCGCTGGAACCGGCCGGTGTACGGCATCGCCGACGGCGTCCCGCACCTCAGGGTGGAGAACCGGGTGCTGCCGGCCGGGCCGACCATCACCGACGTGATCGCCAACGCGGCCTTCTACTACGGCCTGGTCCGCGCCTTCGCCGAGGAGTCCCGCCCGGTGTGGACCCGGCTGCCCTTCGCCGCGGCGGAGGCCAACTTCGACGCCGCCTGCCGGTACGGCATCGACGCGCGGTTCGTGTGGCCCCGGCGGGGGCGTTACGGCGGCACGGGCGAGGTCGACGCGGTCACCCTGGTCCGCGACGAGCTGCTGCCGCTGGCCTCGGCCGGGCTGGACGCGTGGGGCGTGGAGGCGGCCGACCGCGACCTCTACCTGGGCGTCATCGAGGAGCGCTGCCGGCGCCGGGTGAACGGGGCGTCCTGGCAGGCGGCGACATTCCACAGGCTTCTGGAGCAGGGGCTGTCCCGCGAAGGCGCGCTGGCAGCCACGACGCGGCGCTACGCCGAGCTGATGCATGTGGGGGAGCCGGTGCATATGTGGCCGGTGGGGTTGCCCGAGCCGGTGCCGCTCGGTTGACCACCGGGTGAGGCGCGGGGTGGTGGGCTGGCCGGGCACCGGCTCGCTCCCGCCGGGCCGGTCCGCCGTGGGATCGAGCGCCCCGGCGACCGCAGATCCGCGCCGCCGTGGCGGAGCGCCGTCGCGGCGGACCTGAAGAGTGCGGCCCTGCCGGGGTGCTCGGCGGAGCCAGGTGGCCGTACGTCGTCCTCACATCTTCTTCTGCGATCCTTGCCAGGGCAGTGGTGGGCCAGGGGCCCGTGAGCCGGATGGAGGCAGGGGTGCAGGTGGAGGCTGACTCGGTGGCCGATTCCGCGGCGCGGCGGCGTGACCCTCGGCGCATCCTGCGGGACGAGACGCTGCTCGTCCTGGCGCTGTCGCTCGGAGCGAGCGGGGTCTCCGCGCTGATCAGCTTCGTCGGCGCGGTCACCAAGCCGGGCGGCCTGAAGGACCAGGCGGCCACCCTCAACGCCTCGGCTGCGCCCGGCCGCCCCTGGCTCGACCTGGCCTGGCAGCTGTTCGGCATCGCCAGCGCGCTGGTCCCCGTCGCCCTGGTCGCCCATCTGCTCCTGCGCGAGGGCGGCAGCCTGCGGACGCTGGGCTTCGACCGCACCCGGCCCTGGCCCGACCTGGGCCGGGGCGCCGGAGTCGCGGCCGTGATCGGCAGCACCGGGATCGCCTTCTACCTGGCCGCCCGCGGCCTCGGCTTCAACCTCACGGTCGTGCCCGAGGCCCTGCCGGACGTGTGGTGGAAGTTCCCGGTGCTGATCCTGTCCGCCGTGCAGAACGCGGTCCTCGAAGAGGTCATCGTGGTCGGCTATCTGCTGCGCAGGCTGGGCCAGTTGGGCTGGACCCCGGGGACGGCGCTGGTCGCCAGCGCGGTCCTGCGCGGCTCGTACCACCTCTACCAGGGCGTCGGCGGCTTCATCGGCAACATGGTCATGGGCGTGCTCTTCGTGTGGCTGTACCGCCGCTGGGGGCGGGTCGGTCCGCTGGTCGTCGCCCACTCGCTGCTCGACATCGGGGCGTTCGTCGGCTACGCCCTGCTCGCGGGCAAGGTGGGCTGGCTGCCGACGGCCTGACCAACGGCGGGCCGCCCGGTCAGGCGTGCAGCTCGCCCTCGATGACCGTGACCGCGCGGCCGGTGAGCAGGGTGCGCTCGCCGCGCAGGGCGGTGCGGACCAGGCCGGTGCGGCGGGAGGCCTGCAGCCCGGTGAGGTCGTCGCGGCCCAGGCGCGCGGACCAGTGCGGGGCGAGCGCGGTGTGGGCGCTGCCGGTGACCGGGTCTTCGTCGATGCCGACGTTCGGGAAGAAGCAGCGGGAGACGAAGTCGTAGCCGCGGGACGGGTCGTCGGCGCGGGCGGTGGCGATGATGCCGCGCGCGGAGTAGGCGCCGAGGGACTTGTGGTCCGGCGCGAGGCCCAGGACCGTCTTCTCGTCGGCCAGTTCCACCAGCAGGTCGCCCACGTTCGGGCCGGTGTCGAAGGCGGCGACCGGCTGCGCGCCGAGGGCCTCGGCGACCCCGGCGGGGATCTCGGCCGGGGTGAGCGGGGCCGTCGGGAAGTCGAGGGTGATCGAGCCGTCCCCGGCGGGCGTGGCGATGAGCACGCCGCTGCGCGTGGTGAACCGCACCGGGCCCTCGTGGGCGCCGGTGGTGTGCAGGACGTGGGCGGTGGCGAGCGTGGCGTGCCCGCACATCGCTACCTCGGCGACGGGCGTGAACCAGCGCAGCGCCCAGTCCGCCTCGCCGCCCTCGGGCAGCCGGTGGGCGAAGGCCGTCTCGGCGTGGTTGACCTCCATGGCGACGTTCTGGAGCCAGTCGTCGTCCGGGAAGGCGTCGTCCAGGAGCAGGACTCCGGCCGGGTTGCCGGCGAAGGGGCGGTCGGTGAAGGCGTCCACGATTCGAATGCGCATGGCGCCGACGCTAGCGGCCGCGACGGACGCCCGCCCAAGGCCAATTCGCGAGTCCTGGCACGCTTCCCGCACCCCTGCGGCGTCGCATCGGGAGGGGTCTTGTCATGCGATCGGTTCCGATATATCGTTGAGACATCGCGAACGATACGCGATGCAGACGTGACAGATCATCGATGGAATGGAGTGATCGCGATGCGTACCCACGGATTCGAGCGTGGACATCGGCACGAGGGCCCCGGCCAGCGGGACATGGGTGGATTCGACCGGCGGCGGGCCGCCTTCGGGCCCTTCGGTCCGGGTGGCCCGGGGTTCGGCCCCGGCGGTCCCGGTTTCGGCCCCGGCCCCTGGGGACCCCGGGGGCGCGGAGGCCCGAGGGGACGGGCCCGGCGCGGGGACGTACGGGCCTCGATCCTGGCCCTGCTCAAGGACCGCCCCATGCACGGCTACGAGATGATCCAGGAGATCGCCGAACGCAGCGGCGGCGCGTGGAAGCCCAGCCCCGGCTCGGTCTACCCCACGCTCCAGCTGCTGGAGGACGAGGGCCTGATCGCCAGCGAGAGCGAGGGCGGCAAGAAGCTGTTCGCGCTCACCGAGGACGGGCGCGCCGCCGCCGACGAGGGCCCCGACGCCCCCTGGGAGGAGGCCTCGCGCGGGGTCGACTGGGAGGCCCTCAGCGAGATCCGCCAGGCCGGCTTCGGCCTGATGGAGGCCTTCGGCCAGGTCTGGAAGACCGGCAGCAAGGAACAGCGCGAGAAGGCGCTGGCCGTCATCAACGACGCCCGCAAGAAGCTGTACCTGATCCTCGCCGACGAGCACTGAGACTCGTACGGCGGTCCGGGCGCCCCGCGGAACACCTCCGCGGGGCGCCTTCCCGTGTCCCGGCTCAGGCGACCAGGCCGGCCAGCTTGCGCAGCGACTCGTTCAGCGCGGCCGTCGCCGAGTCCTTCAGCTTGCCCGCCATCAGCGACACCGCGGCGCCGGTGAACTCGCCGTCGATCCGGACCGATGTGGCGTCGCCGTCGGGCGTGAGGGTGTAGCGGGTGGCCACCGTCACCGCCATCGGGCCCTTGCCCCGGATGGCGAACACCCGGGCCGGCTCCAGCTCCTCGATGGTCCAGTCGACCTCGGCCGGAAAGCCCATCAGCTTCATGTTCTCCTGGAAGGTCCCGCCCACGGCCAGGCTCTCCGGGCCCCCTTCGGGGAAACTGGTGTGGGTGGCGTTCCACTCTCCGTACGACGACCAGTCGGTGAGCTGGGCCCACACCTTCTCGGCCGGTGCCTGGATGCGTGCCTCCGCGCTGACTTCGGCCATGGGACCACCCCTTCGGATCGGACGTAGCGGGCTACGGTGTCGCGGAACGTAGCCGCAGGGGCGCGAACATTCAATACTGATGAACCGTCAGAGATTCCGGGGCGCCGTGCGGGCTCGGCCCACCCGCCGGGGGTGCGCGGCGGTTGCGTACGGGGCGCAGGGCAAGGCGGCGCGCGCCCTTCGGGCCGGCTCGGCCGAATCTCCTCCGCAAGGATGAGATCCCGAACGCCGACCTCCACTCTGTGTGGGACGCGAAGATGGTTCCCCTCGTCGATGTCCCGGCCCGTTGGGGCTGATGGGGTAGGGGTTGTGCAACCCCGTACAACCCCCTGGACCGCCCGTGACGAGGCGGCCGCGTACATCGACGACGATGCCGTGCTCGGCGCCGAGCTGGCAGCGGTGGTCGCCGGTGCCCGCCGCAGGGCCGTCCGGGACGGGGACCGCCAGACCGACACCGCCCATCTGCTGCACTCCCTCCTGGAGCACGACCCCGAGGTCCGCGCCGCCGTCGGCGGCCCGCAGCAGCTCGCCCGGCTGCTCGGCTACCTCGTGCAGCGCAGCATCGGCTACGGGCTGCGCTGGCAGGGCAGCGTCGAGGACTCCGGCGCGCTCGCCGTCGTCCCCGCCGCGGCCGTTCCCGGCGCACGCGAGCCGAGGGACACCGCCGGCTGGTCGCCCGCGGCCGCCGCCGCCCTCGCCGACGCCCGCGAGCGGGCCCGGCTGCGCGGCGAGCCCCGTGTCACCGGTCTCGGCCTCCTCGCCGCGCTCACCGCGGACCCGGGTTCGCGTGCGGTGGAGGTCCTCGAACGCGCGGGCGTCCGCGAGCTGAACACCCGGCTCGGACCCGGGACGAACCCGGTCGGACCCGGGGCGGACCGCAGCGCAACCGGCGCGGACGAGTACGCCGCCGGCGGCGGCCCGGCCCACTGACACCGGCGGAGACGTCCAGCCCCTGAGACAGGTGTCAACAGGGATGACGCTCATGTCGCCGCCTGTCATCATGTGCCGGTGCATACGTCAGAGAGCAGTCAGGGCAGCCGTGGCAAGGGCGTCGGACTCGGTCTCGCGCTCGCCTCGGCGCTGGCCTTCGGCGGGTCGGGAGTGGCCGCCAAGCCGCTGATCGAGGCGGGACTCGACCCGCTCCACGTGGTCTGGCTGCGCGTGGCCGGCGCCGCCGTCGTCATGCTGCCCGTCGCCGTACGGCACCGCGCGCTGCTGCGCCGCCGGCCCGCACTGCTCGCCGGGTTCGGACTGCTCGCCGTCGCCGGCGTCCAGGCCTGCTACTTCGCCGCGCTCTCCCGCATCCCGGTGGGCGTGGCGCTGCTCGTCGAGTACCTGGCTCCCGCGCTGGTGCTCGGCTGGGTCCGGTTCGTGCAGCGGCGGCCCGTGACGCGCGCCGCCGCGCTCGGCGTGGTCCTCGCGGCCGGCGGCCTCGCCTGCGTGGTGGAGGTCTGGTCGGGGCTGAGCTTCGACGCCCTGGGCCTGCTGCTCGCGCTCGGGGCCGCCTGCTGCCAGGTGGGCTACTTCGTCCTGGCCGACCACGGCGGCGACGCGGGCGAGGAGGCACCGGACCCGCTCGGCGTCATCGCCTACGGCCTGCTCGTCGGCGCCCTCGTGCTGACGGTCCTCGCCCGGCCCTGGAGCATGCGCTGGTCGGTGCTGACCGGTACCGCCGACATGAACGGCACCGCCGTACCGGCCCTCGCGCTGCTGGGCTGGATCGTGCTGATCGCCACCGTCGTCGCGTACGTCACCGGCGTGCTGTCGGTGCGCCGGCTGTCGCCGCAGGTCGCCGGGGTCGTGGCCTGCCTGGAGGCGGTCATCGCGACCGTGCTGGCCTGGGTGCTGCTCGGCGAGCACCTGTCGGCGCCTCAGATCCTCGGTGGCGCGGTCGTCCTGGCCGGTGCGTTCATCGCCCAGTCCTCGACCCCCGTGAAGGGCTCCGCCGAGCCGGTGGCCGCGGGCGGCGCCGAACGCGAGTTGTCGTCGCGGGGCACGACTGCATAGAGTGCCGGTCATGCCGTCGAACGCACTCGTCCTTCCGCCTCCGGCCGCCTGAGGCGGGCCTCCGAAACATCAGCCCCACGCTTGTGCGCCGGGCTTGACGGTGCTGCCCGCAGACGAAGTCCGCGCGTCCCGCTGAAGCGGGCGCCCCCGAACTTCCGCACCCCTGGGTGCGTTTCTGCGGAAGAGTTTCCCTTGACGACGTCGAACGCCGCTTCTGGCCTGCCCGTCGGGCGTGGCCTGCTCTATCTGATCATCACCGGTGCCGCCTGGGGCACCGCCGGAGCCGCCGCCTCCCTGGTCTACCGGACCAGTGACATGGGCGCCTTCGGACTGTCCTTCTGGCGCTGCGCGCTGGGTCTGGTCCTGCTGCTCGCCGGACGCGGACTGCGTCCCCGGACCCGCCCGGCCGGCACCGAGCCCCTGGTCCGCAGGGCCGGGAAGGTCCTCGCCACCGGCCTCGGCCTGGCGGTGTTCCAGACCGCCTACTTCGCCGCCGTGGAGTCGACCGGCCTGGCCGTGGCCACCGTCGTCACCCTCGGCGCGGGCCCCGTCCTCATCGCACTCGGCGCCCGGCTGCTGCTCGGCGAACGGCTCGGCGCCGGCGGGGTGTCGGCCGTCGCCGGGGCGCTCGCCGGGCTCGCCGTGCTGACCTTCGGCGGTTCGGCCGCGACGGTACGGCCGGCGGGAGTGCTCCTGGCGCTCGTCTCGGCCGCGGGCTACGGCGCCATGACCCTGCTGACCCGCTGGTGGGGGAGGGCCGGCGGCACCGACGCCTCCGGCACCACCGTGGGCGCCTTCGCGGTGACCGGCCTGTGCCTGCTGCCGTTCGCGCTGCACGAAGGCCTGCTGCCGCACACCGCCCACCCCGCGCGGCTGCTGTGGCTCGTGCTCTACATCGCCGCCGTGCCCACGGCCCTCGCGTACGCCCTGTACTTCGCCGGGGCGGCCGTCGTACGGTCCGCCACCGTGTCCGTGATCATGCTGCTGGAGCCGGTGACCGCGGCCGTGCTGGCGGTCGTCCTGCTCGGCGAGCGGCTCACGGCGAGCACCGCGGCCGGCACCCTGCTCCTGCTCGGCGCGGTCGCGGGCCTCGCGGTGAGCGAGGCCCGCGGGGGCGGCGGCCGGGAGTCGGCCCCGGTGTCAGCCCTGTCCGGGGCTCACAAGGCCTTCAGGTAGTCCGGGAGCTCGATGCCCGGTGCCAGGTCGGTGCTGGGCAGCGGCGTGCCGTAGCCCTTTTGGAGCGGGACGACGCCGGCCCAGTGCGGCAGGTCGAGGTCCTCGGGCTCGTCGCTCGTGCCGCCGGTGCGGAGCTTGGCCGAGACCTCGTCCAGGTCCAGCCGGATCACCGCGGTGGCGGCCAGCTCCTTCTTGTTCGCGGGCCGGGAGTCGGCGGCGCGGCCCGGCACGACGTGGTCCACCAGCGCGTCCAGGGCCAGCCGCCGCTCCTCGGGATCGGTGACCTGGCGCGCGACGCCGTGCACCACCACGGAGCGGTAGTTGATGGAGTGGTGGAAGGCGGAGCGGGCCAGCACCAGCCCGTCCACGTGGGTGACGGTCAGGCACACCGGCAGGCCCGGGTCGGTCTCGCCGCTCATCCGCAGCGGGCGGGAACCGGTGGATCCGTGCACGTACAGCCGCTCGCCGACCCGGCCGTACAGGGTCGGCAGCACCACCGGGGCGCCGTCGCGGACGAAGCCGAGGTGGCAGACGTACCCCTCGTCGAGTATCGCGTGCACCAGTTCCCTGTCGTACGACGCGCGGTTCGCGGAGCGCGTGGGCACGGTGCGGTCGGTCGGGGTGTAGGCGGCGGCCTGGGTTTCCTCGGTCGTCCCCGGCATGAGGGTTCCTCCATGGTCAAGCGACGGCGGTCCGGCGATCTCGCGATCCCTTTTGCACTAGTGCATAATGCTATTTGTGCTAGGAGAGTATCCCATCGAAGGGGGCGGCGCGGCCGAGATCGCGGCCAGCGTCGAGCGCGCGGTCGGCGCCGGAGAGCTGCGGCCGGGTCAACCCCTGCCTCCCATGCGGGAGTTGGCGACCCGGCTGGGTGTGAACCCGAACACCGTGGCGGCCGCCTACCGAACCCTGCGCGAGCGCGGGGTGATCGAGACGGCCGGCCGCCGGGGCAGCCGGGTCCGGCCCAAGCCGGCCACCACCGGCCGCAAGGAACTGCGCGTGGAGGTCCCCGCCGGGGGCCGCGATCTGTCGGCAGGCAATCCCGACCCGGCCCTGCTGCCCCGCCTGGCCCCGGCCCTCGCCGCGGCGGCGGAGGAGGGCGACCGGCGGCCCGTCCTCTACGGGGACGACCCGGTCGACCCGGAGCTCGTCCGCATGGCCCGCGCCGAACTCGACGCCGACGGCGTCCCGGCGGGCCCGCTGACCGTGACGTCCGGCTCCCTCGACGCCATCGAGCGCGTCCTCGCGGCGCACCTCAGACCGGGTGACGCGGTCGCCGTCGAGGATCCCGGCTGGGGCAGCGTCCTCGACCTGGTCCCGGCGCTGGGCCTGCGCACGCTCCCGGTCGGCATGGACGACGACGGACCGCGCCCCGAAGACCTGCGCCGGGCCCTGGAGTCCGGGGCGCGCGCGCTGATCGTCACCGACCGCGCGCAGAACCCGACCGGCGCCTCGGTGACCGCCACGCGCGCGCGTGCCCTGCGCGCCGTCCTGCGCGACCACCCGCGCACCCTGCTGATCGAGGACGACCACGGGCACGGCATCGTCGACCTCCCGCTGCACCCCCTCGCGGGCGTCACCCACCACTGGGCCGTCGTCCGCTCCGCCTCCAAGACCTACGGCCCCGACCTGCGCGTGGCCGTCGTCGCCGGCGACCCGGTCACCGTCGACCGGGTACGCGGCCGCCAGCGCCTGGGCCCCGGCTGGGTGAGCCTGCTGCTGCAGCGGGCGGTGGTCCGGCTGTGGACGGAGGGCGCGGTGGACCGGGTGGCGGTGGCGAAGGCGTACGGCGCGCGCAGGGACGCGCTGGTGGACGCGCTCGCGGAACGCGGGGTCGTCGCCCACGGCCGCAGCGGCATGAACGTGTGGGTGCCGGTCCCCGACGAGACCGGCGCCGTGGCCCGGCTGCTGCAGGCGGGCTGGGGGGTGGCGCCGGGAGCACGCTTCCGCCTGAACAGCGGGCCGGCGATCCGCATCACGATCTCGACGCTCACCGGGCGGGACATCGACTCCGTGGCCGACGCGGTGGCGGCAGCGGTACGACCGTCACCGGCTCGCGCCTACGGCTGAGGGTGCGCTCCGAAGGGGCGCGGGCTGTGTTGAATAGCGGCTCCGCCGCGTGGGCGCGACAGGCCACAACGGACAGTCGGTCGCGCACGCACCCGAGTCCCTCCCCGTCAGACGCTCCTCCGCCGCACCTGGGTGAGCGCGGCACCGGCGAGAACGATCACCGCGCCCACCGGTGTGGTCCACCGCAACGACTCCCCGAGAATGGCCACACCCGCACCCGTGGCGATGACCGGAATGAAGTACGTGACCATCTGCGCGGTGGTGGGCCCGACTTCGGCGACCAGCCCGTACTGGATCAGCACCGCCAGTCCCGTGCCCAAGGCCCCCAGCGCGGCGATCGCGAGCAGCGGAACGAGCGAGAAATGCGCGGGGAAGCTGGTGAACAAAGACGTCACAGCGGCCAGTTGAAGCGCCGCGAGCAGCAGCTGCGCGCCCGTCATCGACAGGTGGGAGTTCCCCGTCCCGGCCAGCGTCCGCCGGACGTAGATCCAGCCGACCGGGTAGCTCAGCGAGGCCAGCAGCGCCATCGCCGTACCCGTGGCGTCCAGCCCGTGGAAGCCCTGCCACACGCCCAGGACCGTCAGCACCCCGAGGAAGCCGAGGCCGAGGCCGGCCACGCGGACCCGGGTCGGCCGGTCCTCCGAGAGGGCGACCAGGGACAGGGCCATGCCCCACAGGGGCGAGGTGGCGTTGCAGATGCCGGCCAGTGTGGACGGGATCGTCAGCTCGGAGTAGGCGAAGAGGGAGAACGGCAGGGCGTTCAGGAAGAACGCGGCGACCGCCATGCGGGCCCACAGCCGGGCGCCGCGCGGCAGCCTCTCCCGCTTGACCGCCATCGCCGCCGCCAGTACCGCCGTCCCGAACACCAGACGCCCGAGGGTGACCTGGAAAGGTGCGTAGCCCTCTGTGCCCACCTTGATCAGCAGGAAGCTGAAGCCCCAGATCAGGGACAGCGCGCCGAAGCGGAGCCGCCAGTCGAGGCGGGGGCGAGGTCGGGCAGGGGTGGGGGACTGGGTTCTGGTTGCGCTGACCGTGCTCATGACCTCAACGATGCTGCAGGCAACCTCGTAGCACAATCGACTTTTGCCACCGAGTACCTCTTAGAATGGCTTACATGTTGAACCTGGAGCGCCTGCGCACCCTGGACGCCCTCGCCCGGCACGGCTCGGTGAGCGCCGCCGCGGACGCGCTGCACGTCACCACGTCCGCCGTCTCCCAGCAGCTGGGCAAGCTGGAGCGCGAGATCGGCCAGCGGCTGCTCGCCAAGAACGGCCGCGGGGTGCGGCTCACGGACGCCGGCCGGCTGCTGTCGGAGCACGCGGCGCGCATCCTGTCCCAGGTCGAACTCGCCGAGTCGGACCTGGAGGCGCATCGCGGGCAGGTCGTCGGCGAACTCAGGCTGTCCGCGTTCCCGACCGCCGCGCGCGGGCTCTTCCCGGTCGCGCTCGGCGCGCTGCGGGCCGAGCACCCCGGGCTGCGGGTGCGGTCCAGCGAGCTCGAGCCGGAGCAGGGCATCGCCGGCGTCGTCCGCGGCGATCTCGATCTCGCGGTGGTCCTGGACTGGTACAACAAGCCGATGCCCGTGCCCGACGGTCTGGTCAAGGCACCCCTGCTGGACGACCCGGCCGACGTCGCCATGCCGGCCGGGCACCGGCTCGCCGGCCGGGACGAGGTGGACCTCACCGAGTTCGCCGAGGACGAGTGGATCACCTGGGGCAGGGGCGAGTTCTGCCACGAGTGGCTGATGTTCACTCTGCGGTCCAAGGGCGTCGAGCCGATCGTCGGCCACCGCGCGGGCGAGACCCACACCCAGCTCGGCCTGGTGGCCGCCGGACTGGGCGTGTGCATCGCGCCGCTGCTGGGCCGGCACCCGGTCCCGGACGGCGTGGTCCTCGTGCCGCTCAAGCAGCGGGTGCGCCGGCACGTGTACGTGGTCTGGCGAGCGGACGCCGACCGCCGCCCCTCGATCCGGGCGGCGGTGGAGGCCCTGCGCGCGGCCGCGCAGAAGGTCGGCTGAGCCCTACTGCGACCCCAGCTTGCGGAAGTCCCAGGAGACGATCTTCTCCGGGGTCAGCCGCGCCCAGGCGTGGCGGCCGTCGTGCGGCATCTCGTCCAGGCCGAAGTTCTTCCGTGTGAACAGCGTCTCCGGCGTGTCGAGTTCGGCGCACAGCTCCCCGGTGCGCGGCGCCTCGCCCACGAACTCCACCCGGCCGGACAGCTCGACGCCGCGCAACTGGTCGTACTCCTCGCCCGAGTCGACCACGACGGCCACCCGCGGATCGCGCCGCAACTGTGTCCAGCGCCTGCTGCGCACCACCGAGTACAGCCACAGCGAGGTGCCGTCCCAGGCGAACCACAACGCGCTGACATGCGGAGTGCCGTCCGCCGAGACGGTCGCGACCCGGCAGGTGCGCTGACTGGTGAGGAACTCGTCCAGCTCGCCCGGCGTCATCATGATCTTCCGGCCCCGGCGCTGCTGAGTGACGGTCATGCGGCCCCCTCTTCTCCCACGTCGTGCCAGAGAACTATCGTGTACTGCTGATCCTCTGACATCACGTCAGAAAAGAGAACGGGTCGGCTGCGGTACGGCCCGGTTCCGAACGGGTCGTCTTCCAAGGGGGCGCGTGCCATGCCGTCGTACGCACAGCTCAGCGAACTCCTCGACCCGGTGAGCACCGTCCTGCTCACCGTGGAGTGCCAGCAGGGGGTCGTCGGCCCGGACAGCGCCCTGCCCGAACTCGCCCGCGAGGCCCGCTCCTCCGGTGCGCTGACCAATGTGGCCCGGCTGGTCGCCGCCGCCCACGAGACGGGTGTGCAGGTCGTCCACGCGATCGCCGAGCGCCGCCCGGACGGCCGGGGAGCGAGCCGCAACGCCCGGCTGTTCCGGGCCGCGGAACGGCTGCCCGTGCAGCAGTTGTCGGGCACCACCGCGGCCCGTGTCGCGCCGCCCATCGAGGTGACCGAGGAGGACTTCGTCGTACGGCGGCTGCACGGCCTGTCCCCGATCCACGGCACCGGCGTCGACGCCCTGCTGCGCAACCTCGGCTGCCGCACGCTGGTCGTCACCGGTGTCTCCGCCAACGTGGCGATACCCAACGCGGTGTTCGACGCGGTCAACCTGGGCCACACCGCCGTCGTCCCGGCCGACGCCATCGCGGGGGTGCCCGCCGACTACACCCCAGCGATGATCCGGCACACCCTCGCGCTGGTCGCCACGGTCTCGACGACCGACGAGGTGCTCGCATGCCTCGAACGTCCGCGCGGGCGCGCGTGAGACGGCTCAGGCCAGCTTGATCTCGTCGCCGGAGACTGTGATCTTCGCCGCGGGCAGCGGCTGGGTGGCGGGACCCTGCTTCACGCTGCCGTCCTCGGCGGAGAAGTGGCTGTTGTGGCACGGGCACACGATCACGCCGTTCGCCACGCTGCCCACGGCACACCCCTGGTGGGTGCACTTGGACGAGAACGCCTTGTACTGGCCCGCCGCCGGCTGTGTCACCACGACACCCTGGTCCTTGAAGACCTTGCCGCCGCCCTCGGGGATGTCGGAGGTCTTGGCGAGGGCGGTGCCGCCGGCGGAGCCGCCGCTGTTCTGCGAGGAGCCGGTGGAACCGGTGGAGCCGCTGGTCCCGGAGGAACCGGACCCGGTGTTCGCCGTGTCCGACGAGTTGTCGCCCGAACCGCAGGCGGTCAGCGCGGCGGCGAGCCCCGCCGCTCCGGCCGCCGCCACGACGGTACGGCGGGCGGGTCGGGCATGGGGCTGGGGCGATGCGCTGGTCATGTGGAGTTCCCTTCCGCGGAGCTTCTCGTGATCCGTCCAGGGGTACGGCGCCCGGCCGCCACCCGTTCAGACGGGCACCCAGATCCTTGCCGTCCGGGCATGAGACGGCGGTAGGCCACAGCTGTCGGCTTGCTGTCGGCCGCACCCCGCCGAGCCTGTCGGCCGCACCCCGCCGAGGCTGTCGGTTGTACCCCAGTAACCTGGGGCGATGCTCAAGGAAGTCACCGCGACCCGGTACGTCACGCCCCTGCGTGAGGGGGGCTCGCTGCCGGGGCTCGTCGAGGCGGACGACTTCGGGGCCTATGTCCTGAAGTTCACCGGCGCCGGACAGGGTCGCAAGACACTGGTCGCCGAGGTGGTGTGCGGCGAGCTCGCCCGCCGCCTCGGATTCCGGATGCCCGGGCTGGTCACCGTCCGGCTGGATCCGGTGCTCGGTCTCGGCGAACCCGAACAGCAGGTGCAGGACCTGCTCAGGTCCAGCGGCGGCACCAACCTCGGCATGGACTTCCTCTCCGGCGCCCTCGGCTACGACCCGCTCGCCTTCCCGGTGAGCCCCGAGGAGGCCGGCCGGATCGTCTGGTTCGACGCGCTGATCAACAACGTGGACCGGTCCTGGCGCAATCCGAATCTCCTGGTGCACCGCGGCGAGCTGTGGCTCATCGACCACGGCGCGACCATGATCTGGCACCACAACTGGCCCGGCGCCGAGGCCTCGGCGGCCCGCCCCTACGACGCCTCCGACCACGCCCTCGCCCGCTTCGCCCCGGACGTCGCCGCCGCCGCGGCCGAGCTGGCACCCCGGGTCACCGCGGATCTGCTCGCCGAGGTCACCGCCGAGATCCCCGACGCCTGGCTCACCGACGAGCCCGGCTTCGACACCCCGGACGACCTGCGCCGGGCCTACGCCGGGCCGCTGCTCGCGCGGGCCGAGGCCGTCCACGAACGCATCACCGGCATCCAGGGGGCCAAGTGAGCGAGACCCACATCCACATGGCCGGCCACGTCACCGAGCGGCACATCACCCGAGCGGGCCAGGGCGGTCACCGGGACGTGTTCGAGTACGCGCTGCTGCGGGTCGTACCGCGCGTGGAGCGCGGCGAGTGCATCAACGCGGGCGTCGTCGTCTACAGCCGCGCGCAGGCCTACGTCGGTGCCCGCACCCACCTGGACGAGGCCCGGCTGCTCGCCCTGGACCCGGAGGCGGACGTGGCCGGGATCCGGGCGGTGCTCGGCGCGGTCGAGCGGCACTGCGCGGGTGGTGCGGAGGCCGGGCAGGCGGCCGGGGACGACGCCGGCCGCCGCTTCCGCTGGCTGATCGCGCCCCGCTCCACGGTCGTCCAGCCCGGTCCCGTGCACACCGGCCTGACCACCGACCCGGCGGCCGAGACGGAGCGGTTGCTGGACCTCTTGGTGAGGTAATGGATCACACGCACCCGGTGTGCCGTTGACACCGGGTGCCAGGGCTTCTAGCGTCACGTGTGCTGAAGGTACTAAGCGGTCGCTCACCGCACGGGAGGGGCTCACTTCCAAGGGCCCCGACAGGTTCTCTCAAGGGCGAGGAGAAACAGCAATGTCCACCACTGAACAGCGGGTCGCGGTAGTCACCGGGGCGGCGCGCGGCATCGGCGCCGCCACCGCCGTACGGCTGGCCGCCGAGGGTCGTGCGGTCGCCGTGATCGACCTGGACGAGGCCGCCTGCAAGGACACCGTCGAGAAGATCACCGCCGCCGGCGGCAAGGCGATCGCGGTCGGCGCAGACGTGTCCGACGAGGCGCAGGTCGAGGCGGCCGTCGCCCGGATCGTCGAGGAACTGGGCGCCCCCACGATCCTGGTCAACAACGCGGGCGTACTGCGCGACAACCTGCTGTTCAAGATGAGCGTCTCCGACTGGGACACCGTCATGAACGTCCACCTGCGCGGCTCCTTCCTGATGACCAAGGCCGTGCAGAAGCACATGGTCGACGCGGGCTTCGGCCGGATCGTCAACCTCTCCTCCTCCTCGGCGCTCGGCAACCGCGGCCAGGTCAACTACTCCGCAGCCAAGGCGGGCCTGCAGGGCTTCACCAAGACCCTCGCCATCGAGCTGGGCAAGTTCGGCATCACCGCCAACGCCGTCGCCCCCGGATTCATCGCCACCGAGATGACCAAGGTGACCGCCGACCGCATGAAGATGGACTTCGAGGACTTCAAGAAGGCCGCCGCAGGCACGATCCCGGTGCAGCGCGTCGGCGAGCCCGAGGACATCGCCAACGCCATCGCCTTCTTCACCGGCGAGGCGGCCGGCTTCGTCTCCGGCCAGGTGCTGTACGTCGCCGGCGGACCGCTCAACTAAGGGATACAGGTACATGACTTCCGCTGAACTCCCCGAGCTCTCGGGCAAGGTCGCCCTCGTCACGGGCGCCAGCCGCGGCATCGGCTACGGCGTCGCCGAGGCACTCGTCGCCCGCGGCGACCGCGTGTGCATCACCGGCCGCAACGAGGACGCACTGAAGGAGGCCGTCGAGAAGCTCGGCTCGGACCGGGTCATCGGCGTCGCCGGCAAGGCGCACGACCTGGCCCACCAGACCGAGGCCGTCGAGCGCACCATGGAGGCCTTCGGCCGCCTGGACTTCCTGGTCAACAACGCCGGCACCAACCCGGTCTTCGGACCGATCGCCGACCTCGACCTGGAGGTGGCCCGCAAGGTCTTCGAGACCAACGTGATCTCCGCGCTCGGCTTCGCCCAGAAGACCTGGCACGCCTGGCAGAAGGACAACGGCGGCGCGATCGTCAACATCGCCTCGATCGCGGGCCTCGCGCCCTCGCCGTTCATCGGCGCCTACGGCGTCAGCAAGGCCGCGATGATCAACCTGACCCAGCAGCTGGCGCACGAGTTCGCGCCGAAGGTGCGGGTCAACGCGATCGCCCCCGCCGTGATCAAGACCAAGTTCGCCCAGGCCCTGTACGAGGGCCGCGAGGCGGAGGCCGCCGCCTCCTACCCGCTGGGCCGGCTCGGCGTGCCGTCCGACATCGGCGGGGCCGCCGCCTTCCTCACCTCCGAGCAGTCCGACTGGGTCACCGGTCAGACGCTCGTCGTGGACGGCGGAATCTTCCTCAACGCCGGCGTGGGCTGAGCCACCTTCCGGGCGTCGATTTTCGGACGGATCGACGCCCGGAACCCCTCCTGGAATCCGCACAGCGGACTGACAACGTCGTCATCGCGAAGTCGATCAAGAAGCCCGGATTCAGGGGAGGTTCAGAGGACAGAGCGCTGCGGTATGGTCTGCCGACCCTTGGTATGGCAGATCGAGGAGCGTGCGCGTGTTCAACCGGAACCGATTCCTGCGGAGAGTCGCGGCGATCGCGTCCATGTCCCTGGTGACCGGCTGCGGCCTGCTGTCCGACGGCGGCGGCGACGGCAAGGGCCCCATCGTCGTCGGTACCACCAGCGCCCCCAGCACGCTGGACCCCGCCGGTGCCTGGGACGGATCCTGGGAGCTGTACCGGAACATCTTCCAGACGCTGGTCGCCTATCCCAGCGGTGCCACCGCGCCCCAGCCCGACGCCGCCGAGAGCTGCTCCTTCACCGACTCGGCCAGCCGCACCTACCGCTGCACGCTGCGCGCCGGCATGAAGTTCGCCGACGGCGACCCGCTGAACGCCCAGGCCGTCAAGTTCTCCATCGACCGCATCCGCACGATCGACGCCCCCGGCGGGCCCGCCGGTCTGCTCGGCAGCCTGGACCGGGTGCAGGTGACCGGCGACCGCGAGATCGTCTTCCAACTCAACCAGCCCGACGCGACCTTCCCGTTCGTGCTGGCCACGCCCGCAATGTCGATCGTCGACCCGAAGGACTACCCCGCGCGCTCCCTGCGCAAGGACGACGACGTCGACGGCTCCGGACCGTACAAGGTCCAGTCCTACGACGAGGGCAAGCAGGCCGTCCTCGTCACAAACGGCAACTACCAGGGCTTCGCCAAGCGGCAGAACGACGCGGTGACCATCCGCTACTTCCAGGACTCGGCCGGGATGGTCAAGGCGCTGCGGGACAAGCAGATCGACGTCACCTACCGTGGCCTGGCCGCCGACGACATCCTCGCCCTCCAGCAGCACGCGGACAGCAACCTGCAGCTGGTCGACGGCTCCGGCATCGACATCAGCTACCTGGTGTTCAACCCCAAGGACTCCTGGGCCAAGCAGCCCGCCGTACGCAAGGCCGTCGCCCAGATCGTCGACCGGGGCGCCATCGCCCACAAGGTCTACAAGGACACGGTCGACCCGCTGTACTCGATGGTCCCCAAGGGCCTGACCGGACACACCACCGGCTTCTTCGACGACTACGGCGACCCGAGCGTGCCCAAGGCCCGCAAGATCCTCTCCGACGCGGGCATCCACCAGAGCGTCCCGCTCACCCTCTGGTACACCACCGACCGCTACGGCTCCGAGACCGGGCTGATGTTCCAGGAGCTGAAGCGGCAGCTGGAGGCCTCCGGGCTGTTCACGGTCACGCTCAAGAGCCGCCCCTGGAAGACCTATGTGGTCGGCTACCAGAAGGGCGAGTACCCGGTGTTCGGCCGCGGCTGGTTCCCGGATTTCCCCGACGCGGACAACTTCATCGCCCCGTTCGTCGGCGAGCACAACGCGCTCGGTACGCCCTACCCGTCCAAGGAGATCACCGACAAGCTGCTGCCCCACTCGCGCGCGGAGAGCGACCGCGCTCAGACGGTCAAGGACATGGAGGACGCCCAGCAGGTCTTCGTGAACGACGCGCGGCTGATCCCGCTGTGGCAGGGCCGGCAGTTCATCGCCGCCAGCGAGGACGTCTCCGGCGGCGAACAGGCCCTCGACCCGTCGACGATCATGATGATGTGGGCGCTGCACCGCAAGACCAGCTGGTGAACCGGGCGAAACTCCCTTCACATGCCGGTTGTCAGTGGTCACCTGTAGGTTCTGAACCCTGCAAGTGACCGCACGCCGGTAGTTGATCGACACTGTGAGGACGTTGACGTGACCGACATCGCCATGCTGCCCGAGTCCTGGCGCGGGGTTCTGGGCGACGAGCTGCAGCAGCCCTATTTCAAGGAGCTGACCGAGTTCGTCGAGGAGGAGCGGGCGAAGGGTCCGGTCTACCCGCCGCGCGAGGAGGTCTTCGCCGCGCTGGAGGCGACGCCGTACGAGCAGGTCAAGGTCCTCGTCCTGGGCCAGGACCCGTACCACGGCGAGGGCCAGGGCCACGGCCTGTGCTTCTCGGTCCGCCCCGGCGTGAAGACCCCGCCCTCCCTGCGGAACATCTACAAGGAGATGCAGGAGGAGCTGGGCCTGCCGATCCCGGACAACGGCTATCTGATGCCGTGGGCCCAGCAGGGCGTGCTGCTGCTCAACGCGGTCCTCACGGTCCGGGCCGGCGAGGCCAACTCGCACAAGGGCAAGGGCTGGGAGAAGTTCACCGACGCGGTGATCCGCGCGGTGGCCTCCCGCCCCGACCCGGCGGTCTTCGTCCTCTGGGGCAACTACGCGCAGAAGAAGCTGCCGCTGATCGACGAGAAGCGGCACGTGGTGGTCAAGGGCGCGCACCCCTCGCCGCTGTCCGCGAAGAAGTTCTTCGGCTCGCGCCCGTTCACCCGGATCAACGAGGCGATCGCCGCGCAGGGGCATGAGCCGATCGACTGGCACATCCCGAATCTGGGCTGAGGGCAGGGGGCGCCTCGAACCCGGCGGGGGTGCAACTCCCGCGGGGCGCGGGGCTGCATCACTGTGTGGCTCCGCCGCGTGGGCGCGACCAGCCCTCCACCGGCCCGCAGCCGACCGCCGGCCCACGGCACAACGGCGCCGCCTGACGAGAAATCCTGGCGGCGCCGTTTAGCGTCAGCACCACACAGCGGTCGACAGCCCGGAGGGCACGCGTGGCGGAGCAACAGGAGCAGGCGGCACCGGATGCCCTGCTGACGCGGATCGGTCAGGTTGTCATGCTGCACCACGGCGGCGACCGCGAGGAGGCGCGCAGCCGCTTCCTGAACCTGTGGGCGGAGGTCGGCCAGGACGGCGACCCGCTGCACCGGTGCACCCTGGCCCACTATCTGGCCGACACCCAGGAGGACCCCCAGGACGAACTCGCCTGGGATCTCAGGGCGTTGTCGGCGGCGGAGGAGCGGGGCGCCCCGCTGAGCGTGCGGGGCCTCTACCCCTCGCTGCATCTCAATCTCGCCGCCGACTATGTGAAGCTGGGCCGGACCGAGGCGGCCCGCAGCCATTTGCACCGGGCGCGCGAAGCCGCCGGCGCTCTGGCGGACGACGGGTACGGCGACGGGGTGTGGGCTGCCATCGGGCGGCTGGAGCTGCGGCTGGGTGAGGGCGCCTAAGAGTCTGCAGGGGCGAGGCGTTCCTGCGGCTGCGGCTCCGTTGTGGCTTGTCGCGCCCGCGGCGGAGCCGCAGCCGAACACGGCCCCCGCGCCCCTTCGGGGCACGTTTCAGTGGCCGTAGGTCTGCTCGCAGATCTTCGCCTCCGGGCTGTCTGCTCGCCAGCCGCCGTACTGCCTGCCCAGGGCGCACACGTTCGGGGCCTTTGGGGCCGCGTTCGGCAGGTCCGGGGCGGCGGGGTGCGACTGCCGGGGGCGCATACGAGGACGTGACGGCAAGGGCGGGGCCGCCGGGGGATGGTGGACGACCGGGGGTGCCTCCACCATCCGATGCGGCGTGGTCGGCGTGGCGGGCCGCGGATGGCGGGACGGCTCCGTCCTCTCCAGTGCCTCCTGGGCCGGCGCCTGCACCGCCCGCGGCTCCGCGGTGCCGTCCGGCCGGGGCGCCGTCGGCAGTGAGGGCGCCGTGTCCCGGGGCGGCGCGGGCGTCGCGGGGCGCGGTACCGTCACACAGCCTGAGAGGGCCGAGACGGCCACGGTGACCAGGAGCGCTGCGGTGGTCGTCGTTCGATGCACCCGCGCAACTCTGCTGGTTCGGCGCCCCGGTTGGTAGCAGGGAGCCGAGGTCGGTCCCCCCGCACGGGTGATCTCGTGCCCCGTACGGAGGGGTTCCGGGGACCGGGGCTGACGTTCAGTCGCCGGTGGCGCCGTCGATCCGCTCGCGGATCAGGTCGGCGTGGCCGTTGTGCCGGGCGTACTCCTCGATCATGTGGGTGTAGATCCAGCGCAGGCTGAACGGCTCGTCGCTGAACCTGCTCCTGCCCTTGGACAGACCGTCGAGCTCGAAGCCTGCCGCGTTGCGCCGCGCGATCTCGATCTCCGCCTGCCAGGTCGCGTACGCCTCCTGCCAGGTGTCGGCCTCGGTGAGATGGAACTCTCCGTCCCGGTCCTCCTCCGTGCAGTGGATCGGGCCGGGCTCGTCGCCCACGAGCACCTTGCGGAACCAGCCCCGTTCCACCTCCGCCATGTGCCGCACCAGGCCCATGAGGGACAGCTCGGAAGGTGGCACGGACGCGGTCCGCAGCTGCTCGTCGGTCAGTCCCTCGCACTTCCAGGCCAGCGTCCGGCGGTGGTAGTCCAGCCAGCCCTCCAGCATGGCGCGTTCACCGGCGTTCAGGGCGGGTTCTCGGCGTTCGGTCGTCATGCCCGTGATCCTCGCCGAAGATCACGCCTTCCACCAGGGGTTTTCACCGGCCCAGCAACCCCGCGAGCAGTTCCCGCAGGCCCGTGCGGATCTCCTGACCCCGGCCCGGTGTACGCGGGGTTCACCACGTGGCAGGTGCTCATCCCGGTGCCCGGTGCCCGGTGCCCGGTGCCCGGTGCCCGGTGCCCGGCGCGCGGTTCGCCTCGCACGAGACCTGGGGCCGGGGCCGCGTCTGGGGCACCCAACCGGTCAAGGACGGCTGCGTCCACGCCTACGCGGCGGCCATGACCCCCGCCGGAGGGCGGGCGCCCGACGACGAGAAGGCCG
This sequence comes from Streptomyces sp. NPDC054783, assembly GCF_053611725.1. Classification (NCBI taxonomy): domain Bacteria; kingdom Bacillati; phylum Actinomycetota; class Actinomycetes; order Kitasatosporales; family Streptomycetaceae; genus Streptomyces; species Streptomyces sp. NPDC054783. Next base: position 38,779 of record NZ_JBSHAY010000016.1, read on the forward strand.
AACTCCTGCGCCCGTTCGGCGACTGGCACGACCCCATCCCCGCCGTGCTCGCCGCCGTCCGTCCCGAGGACGTGTTCCGGCACGACGTCCACCCATCGTCACACCCCGGCCCTCCCCACTCTCGGCTTCGCTCGAGCGGGGGGACCCCATCCACTCGGGCCGGGTGGCCCTGCTCGGCGACGCCGCCCACGCCATGCCGCCGACCCTCGGCCGGGGCGGCAACCAGGCCACCGAGGACGCCGTCGTGCTCGCGCACCACCGCGCCGACCTGGCCGCCTACTTCGCCGCCCGGCTGCCGCGCACCACCGCGATCGCCCGCCAGGCCGTCGAGGCCGCCCGCGTGAACATGGCTGCCAACCCCGTCGCCGTCGCCGTACGCGACACCGTGATCGCGGCCCTGTCCCAGGCCGGACCCGCGCTCCTCCTGTGCGGCTTCGACGACATCGCCGGCCGGCGGCCCCCGTATGCTGCCGGAGAGGCAATCGAGCGGCAGGGGAGAGCACGTGAAGGTCGGCTGCATCGGACTCGGGGACATCGCGCAGAAGGCGTACCTGCCGGTGCTGGCCATGCAACCGGGCGTCGACCTGCACCTCCAGACCAGGACGCCCGCCACCCTCGACCGGGTCGCGGACAGCCTGCACCTGCCGGCCGGCTGCCGGCACACCACGCTGGACTCCCTGCTCGCCGCCGGTCTGGACGCGGCCTTCGTACATGCGCCGACCGCCGTCCACCCCGAGATCGTCAGCCGGCTGCTCGATGCGGGCGTGGCGACGTACGTGGACAAGCCGCTCGCCTACGAACTCGCCGACTCCGAGCGGCTGGTGGGCCTCGCCGAGGAGCGCGGGGTCTCCCTCTTCGTGGGCTTCAACCGCCGGTACGCGCCCGGGTACGCGCAGTGCCTGGAGCACCCACGCGAGCTGATCCTCATGCAGAAGAACCGGATCGGGCTGCCCGAGGAACCGCGCTCGATGATCCTGGACGACTTCATCCACGTCGTCGACACCCTGCGGTTCCTGGTGCCGGGCCCGGTCGACGACGTCACCGTCCGCGCCCGCGTCGAGTACGGGCTGCTGCATCACGTGGTGCTCCAGCTCGCCGGGGACGGCTTCACCGCGCTCGGCGTGATGAACCGGCTCAGCGGCTCCAGCGAGGAGATCCTGGAGGTCTCCGGGCAGGACACCAAGCGTCAGGTGCTCAACCTCGCCGAGGTCATCGACCACAAGGGTCAGCCGACCGTGCGCCGCCGCGGCGACTGGGTGCCGGTGGCCCGGCAGCGCGGCATCGAGCAGGCGGTGCTCGCGTTCCTCGACGCCGTGCGCGCGGGGAAGGTGCTCAGCGCCCGGGACGCGCTGGCGACCCATGAGCTGTGCGAGCGGGTGGTACGAGCGGTTCGGGACCGTTCCGCCGCAGCCTGAGCGTCCGCAGGCTCTCGGTGACGCACAGCGCCGCCAGCACCAGCAGCGCGCCGTGCACCGGCCAGTCGCCGTAGCGGACGTACGGCGTGATGCCGTGCGCGAGCGGTACGTCGTACACGCGGGCGGCGCTCGCGTCGGTGCCGAGCCACGGACCGAGCCGCTGCCCGCCCGGACCGTACACGGCCGAGACGCCGGTGAGGGTGGCGTGCACCATCGGGCGGCCGGTCTCGGCGGCCCTGATCGCGGCCAGCGAAGCATGCTGCTCCGGCGCCCAGCTGCCCTGGAAGGTGGAAGTGGCGGACTGTCCGAGCAGGACATCGGCGCCGTCCTCCGCCAGATGCCGGCTCATGTCGGGGAACGCGGTCTCGAAGCAGATCAGCGGGCCGATCCGCAGCCCGTGCCCGACGTTCATCACGACCTGCTCGGTGCCGCGCCCGCGATCCTCGCCGGCCGCCTTGCCGACCGAGGTGGCCCAGCCGAGCAGCGAGCGGGCCGGTATGTACTCGCCGAAGGGCACGAGCCGCATCTTGTCGTACCGCTCGCCGGTCGGGCCGTCCGGGCCGACCAGCACCGAACTCTTGTAGATCCCGGGCCGGTCGGCGCGGCGGGCGTCCACGTTCACCAGCACGTCCGCCCCGGTCCCGCGGGACAGCGCGGCGATCCGCCGGGCCAGGTCGGGCCGGTCACTCAGGTCGTACCCGACACTGGACTCGCCCCACACGACCAGGTCGACGTCCTGCCCGACGAGCCGCCGGGTCAGCTGCTCCTCGCGGTCGAACCGCTTTTCGGCACTGTCGTGCCCGTCCACGATCCCGGGCTGTACGACGGCGATCCGCACCCGCCCGTCGACCTCCGGGTGCGGTGCCCAGGCCCACACGGCCGAGGTCGCGGCGGCCGTGGCGACCAGCGAAGCCAAGGCCGGGACGCGGGCCTCGCGCGCGGATATCAGCAGGGTCACCGCCACGTTGACGGCCACCACCAGAAAGCTCAGCAGCCACACGCCGCCGACCGAGGCCAGCCGCAGCGCCGGCGACACCTGCCACTGGCTGGCGCCCAGCATGCCCCACGGGCCGCCCAGTCCCTGCCAGGAGCGCAGCAGCTCCACCATCAGCCAGGCGGACGGCAGTACCAGTACCGCGGCGGTGCCCCGGCCCGGCGTCGGCTGCTCGCGCAGGAACCGGCGCACCAGCCAGCCCCAGGGCGCCCACAGGAGGCCCAGCAGGGCGGCTATCAGGAAGATGAACACGTGCAGGCTCGGCAGCAGCCAGTGGTGCACGGCCACCAGGAATCCGAAGCCGCCGCTCCAGCCGTCGTACGCCGCGCGGCGCCCGCTCGGGGCCGAGCGGGCCAGCAGGATCCAGGGGACCAGAGCGACGTACGCGAACCACCACAGCGCCGGCGCGGGGAAGGCGAGCACGGGCAGCGCACCCGCGAGGGCCGCGGCACAGGAGCGGCGCCAGGGGGAGGTGAGCCAGCGGTTGATCGTCCTCATGGGGCCCTCCTACCCTGCGCCAACTCCAGTGTGCGCGTCCGAGGGGATCTAGGACAGGGGGCGTGGGGCCGTTCAGATCTTCATCCGCGCTCGCGGGTTCCGGAGTGGTGCGAGGCCGTCGAAGACGATGGCCAGCATCCGTTCCCGCACCTCCTCCTCGAGGCGGGCGTGCGCGGCGGCTCGGGATGTGCCAACGAGCATGGCGTACACCTCGGGCAGTTCGACGTCGTCCCGGACGGCGCCGGCGCGTTGGGCACGCTGAAGCAGAGCGCCGACGGCTCGACGCAGTCCGTCCGATGCCCGAGCGGCGTCGCCGCCGTTCTCGCCACCGGCCTCGAGCAGGGCCTCGGATACGGCGATCTTGCCGGCCGCGTCGGCGACGAGGTGGCTGAAGAAGTCGAAGAACGCCGCTCCCGGGTCCATGGCGTGGAACAGCGTTTCTGCCTGCGCGCGCAAGCGGTCGAACCGCTGCACGAGTACGGCCTCGAGCAGCGCCGCCTTGGTGGGGAAGTGACGGAAGATTGTGGCGATGCCGACGCCCGCCAGGCGGGCCACCTCCTCGGTGGACGCCGACCGGCCACCCTTGCCGAAGACCTCCTCGGCGACGTGGAGGATCCGTTCGCGGTTGGTTCGCGCGTCAGCGCGTTGCGGCCGTCTGCCGCCCGTCTCTCGGTTGTCCGGGGTGCTCATCGCGCTTTCACTCGTATACCGCTATCCGAAGTCGCGACTCCGTATGGTCGACAGACCCATGTCGTGCATCCGTTCGACCCGCTTCGTGCCGCCGCCCTCGGCACCCGTGACGTGCTGCGAGTGCGCGACGGTGAGACCGTCAGCTCCCGCGACCATCCCGACCATGTCACCGCCGCCCGGGTCCGCGGGCGACTCGACACACTTGTCGCAGCCGTGCGGGCCGGCGGAGCCGCCTCGGCCTAGAGCGGGTGCCGATCCGGATCTTCATTGGACGGGGTTGGGGTCACCCCGGCTGAAAGACGGCGCCATTTCTCCTCCACGGTCACCTGGTGCAGGCGCCAGCCCTCCCGGGTGCGCAGGAGCGCGAAGTCGTACCGGCCACCGCACACCAGGTCCGGCGCCGTAGGGCTGCCATTGGTCGCGAAGCGCATCGGGTTGAGGTAGTCGGCCCGCACGGAGGCGGTGTCGCCGGTGTCGTGCTCCAGGAAGCCGAACCGCACCTGGCGGTTGACGATCAGATGCTGCCGCATGGCGAACAGAGCCAGGTTCTCGGCGAGCCATCCGGCGATCTGACCCGCGTCGCCCTCGATGCCGCCGGCAGAACGGTAGTCGGCGCGTCCGTTCGCCGTGAACAGCATTCGGTACGCGGTCCAGTCGCCGTCGTCGACCGCCACCGCGTACGCGGTGATCAACTCGTCCACGGCCAGCCGGTCCATCACGGTCGCGAGCTCAGCGCGCTGCGTCATCGGCACAGTGTTGGGCATGCCGGACGCTGAGCCAAGAGGCGCGCCGGGACAATCGGTGGCGCGGCCGAATTCGGTGGTACGTGGCGGGCCGGAGACCCGAATCCGTCGCCGTGAACGATCAATCCACCGGGCCCGAACGGAAGTTCCGCATCCGGGCCGGGTAAGGCACGAGAGGTCTACGAGAGAAGTATCAACCCAGTTGGGTGAACCTGCCGAAGTATGGATCATGGCTGTGTGACGAAGTGGACGAAGAGCGAACCTCCGGCCGAGCAGCCGAGCCCTGAGCCGGAGTTTTCCGCGTACCAGCAGGCGATGCGGGAAAGGCTGCTCGCGGCCCCGGTGGTACCGGCGCCCGAGCCCTGGCGGCGCATCGCGTACGCCCCGGTCGGCGGGCTTCTCGGAATCGGCTTCGCCGCGCACCCCGGCACCGGCCAGGACTTGGTGATGGTCGTCTCGAGCGACGGTCACGGTCTCTTCGACGCCGTCACGGGGGAGAAGATCGCCCGGGATCGTGACCCCGACCCCGAGGACAGCGGCCCCGACGCGGATCCCGCTCTGTCGTGTCCTGGACTGGGACCAGTCGCCGGAAGCAGGGTGCGCATCGCCGGGCTCTTCGGAGGAGGACTGCACACCACCACCGAAGACGGCTGGAAGCTGGAGGTCGTTGCCCCGGCCTGGCCCAACGAGCGTGTCCTGCTCTCCCGCGGCAGCGGACTGCCGCACTCCGGTCCGTACGGGGAGCGCTGGTGGCACATCTTCCACTCCGACTACTCCGAACTCCGCGCCGCTGGATTCTCCCCCTCCGGCCAGATCCTTGCCGTAGCGACGAGCAGCGATCTGTCCCTGTGGACTCGCAGCGCCGGCCACGGCGGCACAGGTGGCGACTGACCGGTCGGGTGCCTGGAGACATGCGCGGGTGGCCGCTGCACGGCGGCACTCGGTCAGTCGAACGCCATGACCAGGCGAACGCCGTCATCACCGAAGCGGCCTGCCAGAGCCCTCATCACAGCGAAGTCATGGGGCCAGTGAGTTTCAGGACCCAGGACGCCGCCGGCGGTGAACGGTTCGTATGCGCACATCACTTCGTCGGTGGTCCACTCCACGCGTGGCGAGGCCCCGGGATCCAGGGAGGCGAGTTCCGCCCAGCTTCCCTCGGGCTGCTCGACCTCGGACTACTCGACGTCGACACCGAAGTCCTGGACGAGCCCTTCCAGGCCGCCCGTGTAGCCCTTGCCGCCCAGGACGAAGTCCCAGTCCCCGTTCGACCTGCGACGGAACGAGCCGAGCACCAGAGCGGTCTCGCCTGGCCGCCCGTCGGAGACCTGCAGTCGTCCCAACTCGGCCAGCGACGGGTCGAGCAGGCGGATGCAGGCGTCCGTGAAGCCGGAGAGATCGGCGTTCGGGTCGGCCTCCGGGTCGATGGCGGCCACGAGTGCCAGTCGATCAGCGTCATTCGGCAGTCCGTCGAAGGAGACGCAGATTGCGGCCTTGTCGGGTGGAGCGGCCGGGAGCGCACGGACAGAGCCGTCCGGCGTCTGTGGGTTGTTGTAGAAGACGAAATGATCGTCGCTGAGGACGCGGTTGCCACGGCAGACGAGAGCGCACACGTCCAAGGAGACACTTCCGGTCCAGGACATGCCCAGGACGTTGTAGTCGGCGGGCAAGCGAGTGTCCACGACCGTCGGCGTCTGCTGCGCTGCGCCGCGACGGGCGCCGTCTCCCAAGCGGCCACGCAGTCCATGACGATGCAGCAGGTCGACGAGTTCGGTTCCCGAGATCAGCTCCAGCGGCTTGCCGTTGGCGAAGGTGTGTGAGCCAGGGCCGAACTTCGATGTCGTCACGAGGACACCCTTGTTGGCGCCGGTGTCCTGAACGGTCCCGTACAAGTCACGCACAGCGGTGGGCGGCACCGTGTTCCGGTAGCGCTTCACCTGTACGACTATCTTGCCGCCGCGGATCGGCGTCGGATCCAGTGCGTCGACGTCCACCCCGCCGTCGTTCGAGCGTTGCGTGGTGACCGCCTGCATCCCCATGGCGCGGAAGAGATCGGCAACCAGGTTCTCGAAGGCGATGGGGTCCATGCCGTACAGGTCGGGTTCCTCGTCGCCGCCCTGCGTGACGACACGACTTCCGACCTCCTGCGGCCGGCGGCTCGGCCGCACCGGCGTGAGTTGGTCGGGGCGAGCCGAGAGCTGCCCGCGCAGGGCATCGGCCAGACAGCTGCCGGCGTCCACCTGTGCCAGGTGCAGGTCGCGGAACGTCGCGCGTGGAGCCATGACCGTTGCCAGGTAGATGTGGCCCGGTCGGCCCGTCGTAGGGTCGTGCCCGTCCACGAACCCGTTCAAGGTCACCGACTCGAGCGCACCGAGCTCGTCCGCGGCGAAGAGTTCGTGCAGGACGAGCAGCATGCACTGTGCCAGGACCTCCCGGTACAGGGCCCGACGCTGACCCACCGGTCGGGGAGTCTCCTTGTCCTGGTCCACGCCGGACATGTATCGAACGGACTTGACGTCGGGTACGACGCCGTAGGCGGGCAGCTCCCAGTCCAGCACCAACTGTCCGGCTGCCGGGTCATAGGCTGCTGCGATCTGGCGTGGGAAGCCCTCCGGCCAGGCGGTCGAGGCGTAGAGAGCGGCCGAGAAGTACTCGACCACAGAAGCGGGGTCGTGGCGTCCGACGCCTTCCGTCAGCTCGACGACCCCGGCGTTGTACCGCCGCACCTCGGCCAGCTGGGCATCGGCCCAGTCCCGGTACTGCCGTTGGTACGACGCCAACTGTTGCTGCCGCTGCGCCTCCGCCGCCTGGGCCGCATGCCAGTCACGCTCGAAGTGTGCCCTGGCCTCGGCCTGAGCCTGAGCGCGGCGACCGGTGGTCCACCCGCGGTCCGTTTGGTAATGATCGAAGTTCGGCATGGGCACGGGTTGCGCCAAAGGCCCCGGAGCGAAGGGCTCGATCTCTTCGGGGCGCATGAGAGAGGAAGCCCTGAACGCCGGAGCCCGGCAGCCCGAGGCGAGAAGGTCTTGCAGCGCCGCGACCTGCGCGTCCAGTTCCTCCGTGCGACGGAGCGCCTCCGCCTGCCTGTGCTCGCGGTAACTCTGGGCTGCTTGCCGTTGATAGGCACGAGCCTGCTGTGCTTCCTGTCTCTGTCGTCTGGCTTCGGCCTCCCTCTGGCGCTGCTGTTGCCTCTGCATCTCAGCCCAGACGCCGACCAAGCTGTTAGAGCGACGACTCATGTGCCTACTGGCCCTCCCCAAGGCGCTCTGGTTGTCCCCACAACCAGTTGTAACGGGACGACTTTATCCAGCGACGGCCGGCTCGCACATCCACCCGGCAAGACCACCGCCGGCAGAAAGGACCGTGAGCGCGGCTTGGTCTGGATCGAGCCGGCGGCAGCGGGCCGTCGGCCGGGTCAGGCCGCCTTGATGACCTCGCCGCGGATCGCCTCGGCCCACTCGACCACCAACAGTTCGTACTCCGCGCGTTCCTGGGCCGACAGGGTGCCGCCCGCACGCAGCCACAGCGCCCGGATCTGCTCGTTCACCTCGGCGGCAGACCGCACGGAACCAGAGGGCGGGACATCGGGGGACATGCGGACAGCCTAGGGGTAAGCACTGACACTGCGCTACCGTCCCGCTACCCATAAGGTATGCCGTTGGTCACCGTCACCGTCACCGTCATCGTCACCGTGACTGTCACTGTCACCGCCACCTGCCGCACATGGAGCGCCCCGAAGCGGCCCGGGCGGCTCAGAAACCTCTGTGCACCGTGGGGGAGCCGTCGTGTGCGGCCGGGAAATCGTCGTGTGCGCTGGGGAAACCGCCGTGTACGACGGGGAGTTCGAGGAAGCCTGCGTCCCCGCCGGGGGGAGAGAGCCGAGGCCCGCCGCGCGGCAGCGGTCCAGGCAGCGCGGGGGAGGGGCGCGGGTGAGCTGCCGGGCGAGGGGGGATGTGCGTGATCGCCGTGAAGGCCGCGCCGGGGTCCTTCCAGCCCGAGAACGCCGCGGTCAGCCGCAGATGCGCGCTGGAGGAGGCGGGCAGGAACTCGGTCAGCCCCTGGACGGGTCCGAGGACGAGGGATTCGAGCCAAGGCATGGAGGTACGCCGTCCAAGCGCTGGGAGGTAAAGGGGAGTTCAAGTGGCCGGGGGCGGCGTAGCGGGCGCCGGTGACAGCGGGGAAAGAGGGGTTGTAGAGCGCGGGCGGTCCGTGGTGTTGACCGGTCCCGGCGTCGCCGCTTACGTTGCAGCGCAGGAGAAAGCGCTTGCTGAATTGCTTGCCGTATTGCTTCCCCACTGTCGGCCCGCGCGCCCGCCGTACCGGAGGAGTGCTGAACCCGCCCATGCCACCCTCTCCTCTCCTGCCCAGGCCCGACCGTCCTCGTCCGACAACTCCGTTCAGCGGCCGACGCATCCGGGCCGCAGTCATCGGCACCGGCGCCATCGGGCGCGGTTCCCATCTGCCCGCGCTGGCCCAACTCGCGCGGGAGGGCGAGACGGAGGTCGTCGCCGCCGTCGACGTCGACCAGGACGCCGTCGAGGCCCTCAGCGCCGGGACCGGCATCCCGCACGCCTACACCGACCTCGACCGGATGCTGGCCGAGCAACGACCGGACCTGGTCAGCATCTGCACCCCGCCCACCCTGCACCGCGCGCAGACCGTGGCCGCGCTGCGCGCCGGGGCCTGGGTGTGGTGCGAGAAGCCGCCGGTGCCTTCGCTCGCCGACTTCGACGCGATCGAGGCGGTGGAGGGCGCGGACGGCGGGCCGTACGCGGCGATCGTCTTCCAGCACCGGTTCGGCTCCGGTTCCCGGCATGTGCGCCGGCTGCTCGCCGAAGGCGCTCTCGGGCGGCCTCTGGTGGCGCACTGTCAGACCACCTGGTACCGGGACACCGCCTACTACGCCGTGCCCTGGCGGGGCCGCTGGCACAGTGAGGGCGGCGGACCGGCCATGGGTCACGGCATCCACCAGATGGACCTGCTGCTGGACCTGCTCGGGCCGTGGAGCGAGGTGCGGGCCATGGCCGGGCGGCTGGTGCGCGACGTCGAGACGGAGGACGTCTCCACCGCGCTGGTCCGCTTCGAGGGCGGCGCCCTCGCGACGGTCGTCAACAGCGTGCTGAGCCCCGATGAGGTCAGCCGCATCCGCATCGACTGCGAGCGCGCGACCGTCGAACTGACCCACCTCTACGGGCACGCCAACGACGACTGGCGCATCACTCCGGCCCCGGACGTACCCGCCGAACTGGCAGAAAGGTGGCGGGACTTCGGCCCGGACGTGCCCAGCTCGCACCTGGCCCAACTGCGCGAACTGGTCGCGAGCATGCGCGCGGGTGAGCGGCCGCGCAGCAGCGGTGCGGACGGGCGTACGAGCCTGGAGCTGATCACGGCCCTGTACAAGTCGGCCTTCACCGACACCGCCGTCCGTTCCGGTGAGATCGGCCCCGGCGACCCGTACTACACCGCCCTGCACGGCGGCGCCCCCGGCTGGGCACCGGCGACGGCCGAGGAGGTCCCGGCATGACCGGCGGCGGGCTGCGGGTGGTCCATGCGCACGACGACCGGATCACCGTCTCCGAACCGGCCACCGGCGTAGGGCTGATCGCCTACGTCTACCGCCCCGAGGCCGCCTGGGAGGCGCCCCGGCCCTACGTCCATCCGGTCCGCACCCTCGCCGGCGCCGTCGTCACCGACTACCGCCCGAACGACCACCGCTGGCACAAGGGCCTGTCCCTGACGGCCTCCCACCTGTCGGGGGCGAACCTGTGGGGCGGCAACACCTATGTGCCCGGGCAGGGATACCTCGAACTGCCCGAACGGGTCGGCTCGATGCGCCACGCCGGCTTCGACGAGGTCTCCGCGGCCGACGGCCGGGCGGTGATCGCCGAGCGGCTGACCTGGCATCCGTACGACGGTGAGCCGTGGGCCGAGGAGGAGCGGCGGATCGAGGTCCACGACGTGGACCCGGACTCCTGCTCCTGGGCGCTGACCTGGACCAGCGCCGTCACCAACCGGCGTGCCGAGCCGCTCGTTTTCGGCAGTCCCACCACCGCCGGGCGCGAACTGGCGGGCTACACCGGCCTGTTCTGGCGGGGCCCGCGCGCCTTCCGGGAGGGGCGGATCACCGGGCCGGAGGGGGCGGGACCCGCGCTGATGGGCACCCAGGCACCCTGGCTCGCGTACTGCGGCGAACACGACGGCACCGACGGCCATGCAACCCTCGTCTTCGCGCACGCCCCGGAGAACGACCACTGCGGCGCGGGCGGGACCCACCCCGCACACTGGTTCGTCCGCAACGAGCCCTTCGCCGCCGTCGCCCCCTCCTGGGCCTTCTTCGAGGAGCTGGAACTCGCCCCCGGCGACACGCTCCGCCGCCGCTACCGGATCGTCGTGGCGGACGGGGCCTGGCAGCGCGCGGACGTCGTCAAGTACCTGGAGGCGCATCCGTGGTGAGCACCGGGCAGCACACGTTCCGTGGCCTGCCGGGCGGGGTCGCCGTCTCCCGGCTGTGCGTGTACGACTGGCCCGGCGCCGACGGAGTGCGCGGCGGAACTCCCCATGTCCACCTGGTCTGTTCGGAGGCGTACGTCGTCACCGGCGGCCGGGGCGCGGTGCAGACGCTGACCGCGTCCGGCCACGAGGTCACCCCGCTCGCGCCCGGCGCGGTCGCCTGGTTCACGCCGGGCACCATCCACCGGCTGGTCAACGAGGACGATCTGCGCATCACCGTGGTCATGCAGAACAGCGGGCTCCCGGAGGCCGGGGACGCGGTGCTCACGCTCCCGCCGGAGTACCTGGCCGACCCGGCGGCGTACGCCGCCGCCACCACGATCCCGGCCGACGCACCGGAGGCCGAGCGGGAGCGGATCGCTCGCGCCCGGCGTGACCTGGCACTGGAGGGCTACCAGGCCCTGCGGGCCGCTCCTGGCCCACCGGCGCTGGCAGCCTTCCACCGGGCCGCCGCCGCGCTCGTACGGCCGCGGATCGCCGAGTGGCGCCGGCGCTGGAGGAGTGGCGCCGCCGCTGCCGCCGCGGCCACGGGGGAGCAGCTGGACCGCCTGGAACGGGGTGACGCTTCGCACCTCGCCGAGGCGGTCGTACGGGCGGAACCACCCGTTGGGCAGGGCAGGTTCGGGATGTGCGGGCGGCTGGACGTCTACCCGGGGCCCTAGGCCCTGCCGGCGCGTCCGGTGGCGGGTAGCCTGGGGAGGCGGGGAAGGGCCCGCTGCGCAGGGAGGCCCGATGAAGTACGTGGTGTTCTACGAGTCGGCCGACGACCTGGACGAGAAGGCGCCCGCCCACTTCGCCGCCCACGTGGCCCGCTACCAGCAGTTCGTCGAACGCGGCGAGCTGCTGATGATCGGCCCGTTCGCGAACCCCCGGGAAGAGGGCTCGATGGCCGTCTTCCGCACGCGCGAGGCGGCCGAGGAGTTCGTCGCCGGTGACCCGTTCGTCCTGCACGGAGTGGTGAAGGCCTGGCACATCCGTGAGTGGAACGAGGCCCTCACCGCGCCCTGAGCCTCACGCCGCCGTCGGACCGGTGCGCGTCCAGCCCGGCGCCTGCGGATGGGCCGTGAGGTCCTCGTGGCGGACCTCCTCGCCGCAGGCGCGGCAGGTGACGACCGGCACCAGTTCATTGCCGCAGATGTGCTCGACGGCCATGGGCAGGTCGGCGCCCTTGCGGATGTGGCGGTCGCCCCACTCCTTGAGCGTCACCAGGACCGGCTCCAGCTCCAGGCCGGCCTGTGTGGCCCGGTACTCGAAGCGCTGCGGGCGCTCGCTGTAGACGCGCTTGGTGAGGATCCCCACGTCCACGAGCCGGCGCAGCCGGGCGGCCAGGATGTCGCGCGGGGCGCCGATGTTGCGCACGAGCTGGTCGAAGCGGCCGTTGCCCAGGCACACCTCGCGCAGGACGAGCAGGGAGTACTTCTCGCCGACCAGCGCGAGGGCGTCGGCGATGGAGCAGGGGCGCGGGTCTTTCGTGGCGGCCATGAGGGCCAGTCTAGTGGAGCGTTTGATTTTCCAACCCGACGCGCTATGGTGAGTTTGGATTTCCTACTCACTGGTAGCTGCCGTAGCCCGCCGCCCGGCCCGCTGCGGACAGCCAGGCGGCCAAGGAGGCCCCGCCATGCGCGACGCAGTGATCGTCGAAGCCGTACGCACCCCCATCGGCAAGGGCAAGCCGAACGGTTCCCTTGCCCACGTCCACCCCGTGCAACTGCTCGCCCACACCCTGCGCACCCTGGTCGAGCGCTCCGGCGTCGACCCCGCGCTGATCGACGACGTCATCGGCGGCACCGTCGACCAGGTCGGCGAGCAGGCCATGAACACCACCCGGTACGCGGTCCTCGCCGCCGGCTTCCCCGAGACGGTCCCGGCGACCACGGTGGACCGCCAGTGCGGCTCCTCCCAGCAGGCCGTGCACTTCGCCGCGCAGGGCGTGATGTCCGGGGCGTACGACCTGGTGGTCGCCTGCGGTGTGGAGTCGATGAGCCGGGTGCCGATGTGGTCCAACGTGCCCGCCGGCAAGGACCCGTTCGGTCCCGGGGTCGCCGAGCGCTACCCCGAGGGCCTGGTCCCGCAGGGCATCAGCGCGGAGCTGATCGCTGCCAAGTGGTCCCTCACGCGCGCCCGGATGGACGAGTTCGCCGTCTCCTCGCACCACAAGGCCGCCGCGGCCTGGGACAAGGCCCTGTTCGACGCCGAGATCGCGCCGCTGGACGGCGTCGCCCGCGACGAGTGCGTCCGCCCCGGCAGCACCCCGGAGATCCTTGCCGGCCTCAAGCCCGCCTACTACGACCCCGGCTTCGCCGAGCGATTCCCGCAGATCGAGTGGAACGTGACGGCGGGCAACGCCAGCCCCATCAACGACGGCGCCTCCGCCGTCCTGATCACCTCCAGCGACACCGCGGCCCGCCTCGGCCTGCGTCCCCTCGCCCGCCTGCACAGCTTCGCCGTCACCGGCTCCGATCCGCTGCTGATGCTGACGGGCGTCATCCCGGCCACGGAGAAGGTGCTGCACAAGGCGGGGCTGGGGATGGCCGACATCGACCTCTTCGAGGTCAACGAGGCGTTCTCCAGCGTGGTGCTGGCCTGGCAGCAGGAGACCGGCGCCGATCTGGCCAAGGTCAATGTGCACGGCGGCGCGATCGCCCTGGGCCACCCGCTCGGCGCCAGCGGCACCCGGCTGACCACCACCCTGGTCCACGCCATGCGCGAGCGCGGTGCCCGCTACGCCCTGCAGACCATGTGCGAGGCGGGCGGCCTGGCCAACGCGATGATCCTCGAGGGTGTCTGACCGGTGACCCTCACCGGCCCCGCAGCTGGTGACGCTTGCGCCACGCCACCACCGCGCCCAGCAGCGCCGGTACGGCGATAGCGGCCATCGCGATCAGGAAGGCGGGAGACGTCGGCGCGGCGGCGCGGGCGCCGGCGACCGCGTAGGCGGCGGTGTTCGGGATCGAGCCGACGGCCGTGGCCAGCAGAAACGGCCACCAGCGCATACGGGAGACGGCAGCGCAGTAGTTCGCCGCCCAGAACGGCACGCCCGGGAAGAGCCGGGCCGCCAGCATGGACCGGAACCCGTGCCGGCTCAGCTGCCCGTCGGCCGCCTTCAGCCAGCGGCCCCGCAGCAGCGGGCGCAGCGCGTCCTGCCCGAGCACCCGGCCGAGCCCGAACGCCACGACCGCCCCGAGCACCGTCCCCGCCAGCGCCGTCACCAGGCCCAGCTGCGAGCCGAACAGCGCGCCCGCCGCCAGGTTGAGCAAGGGGCGCGGCACGAACGCCACGGTGCACAGCCCGTACGCCACACCGAAGACCGCGGCCGCCGCCGCCCCGCCCAGCTGCGGCGGCCAGCCGTGCGTCAGCAGCCGCTGCGGTTCGAAGGCCAGCACGCACGCGGCGGCACCGGCGAGCAGGGCGAGCAGCAGCGACAGCCGGGCATACGGATGCGCCGGCGCCCGCGCACACCGGCCGGCGAACCCGGTGCGGGGCAGCGGTGACACGGGTACGACGAGCTGCGTGGCGGCGGCCCGGGGAGAGGCCGTGGCGGTGCCAGAGCGGTTGGCATCGAGCATCCGGTGACATTAACCGACGAACGCGTGTGATCGCCGTCAGGTGTGCCGCACCGAGCGGGTCCGGGCACCTCGGGCGCCCGGACCCACGGACCCATGTCTCACGCGGCGAGCACGTGACCGGGATGCAGCACCACCTTGGTGTAGCCCTCGACCCGTTTGTCGAACTTCTCGTACGCCTGCGGCGCCTGGTCCAGCGGCAGCTCGTGGGAGACCACGAAACTGGGCTTGGCGCGCCCGGCGATGGTCATGTCGCGCAGCTGGCGGTTGTACCGTTTGACGTTGCACTGACCGGTGCCCATCTGCTGGCCCTTCTCGAACATCTTGCCGATGGAGACCAGCAGCTGACCGTGCCTGGCGTGCTCGTCGGGGCCGCCCGGGTCCGACGGCACGTACAGACCCGGCACGCCGAGCAGGCCCGTCGGCCGTACCGTCATGACCAGCTCGTTGAGGACGATGGCCGGTTCCTCATGGCTGGCGTCGTGGGCCTGGGCCTGGTAGCCGACGGCGTCGACACCCTTGTCGGTGCCCTCGCCTCCGGTCTGCTCCTTGATCTGCTCCGCCGGGTCGCCCTTGGTGAAGTCGATCGGGATGGCCCCGATCTCCTCCGCCTTGGCGAGCCGCTCGGGCACCCGGTCGACCGAGAACACCTTCGCCGCACCGCGCAGCAGTGCCGAGTAGGCGGCCATCAGCCCCACCGGTCCGGCGCCGTAGACGGCCACGCTCTCGCCCGGGGACACCTGGGCGAGCTCGCAGCCGTGGTAGCCCGTCGGGAAGATGTCGGCGAGCAGCACGAAATCGGTCTCGAATTCCTCCCCCGGAGGCAGTTTCAAGCAGTTGAAGTCGGCGAACGGCACCCGCAGCAACTCGGCCTGGCCGCCCTTGTACGGGCCCATCGCCACATAGCCGTAGGCCCCGCCCGCGAACCCGGGATTGACCGTCAGGCAGAAGCCGGTCTTCCCGGCGAGACAGTTCTTGCAGAATCCGCAGGCGACGTTGAACGGCATCACGACACGGTCACCCTGGGACAAGGAGGTCACACCGCTGCCGACCTCCTCGATGATGCCGAGGTTCTCGTGTCCGAAGACGATGCCCGACTCGGCCGCCGTGCGGCCCTCGTACATGTGCAGGTCCGAGCCGCATATGGCGCTCGACGTGACGCGTACGAGCACATCGTTTGGATGCTGGATCCGGGGATCCTGGACGTCCTTCACCACCACGCTGAAGGGCTCTTCGTAGACGACGGCTTTCACGTCTGTCACCTCCGCCGCTGTACCACCGGTACTTCCAGGTAACGCCGGTGCGAAAGGGGGTGCAACCCTCGTCGGGAGGGGGCGCTGAGCTGGGGTTCTGGTCTGCGCGTTCGAATGTGTATTCGATAGTATGGTTCGTTCATGACCGTCACAGGTGCGGCCCCGCCGCACATGCCGCGCAGTGCTCTCGCCGACACCGTGCTGGAGCGGGTGACGGCCGCGTTCACGGCCGCCGCCGATGCCGGGCGGGCCGGTCCGATGCGGGCGTACATGAAGGATGTGGCGCCCTTCCTCGGCATCCCCACCCCGGACCGCCGTGCCCTGTCCCGCACCGTCCTCGCGGGCACCCCGCGCCCCGACGAGGCCGACTGCACTGCGATCGCCCTGCGCTGCTGGCAGCTGCCCGAGCGCGAGTACCAGTACTTCGCGGTGGACTATCTGCGCCGGCACGTCGGACGGTGCTCCTCCGGCCTCCTGCCGGTGACCCGGTACCTCGTGACGACCGTCCCGTGGTGGGACACCGTCGATCCGCTGGCCGCGCACGTGGTCGGCCGGCTGGTCGCCGCCGATCCCGCACTCGGCGCCGACATGGACGCCTGGATCACCGACGGCGACCTGTGGCCGGTGCGCACGGCCCTGCTCCACCAGCTGACCCGCAAGGAACACACCGACACCGACCGGCTGTTCGGCTACTGCCTGCTCCAGTCCGGGCATTCCGACTTCTTCGTCCGCAAGGCGATCGGCTGGGCCCTGCGCGAGTACGCCAAGACCGACCCCGGGGCCGTACGGGCCTTCCTGGCGCGGGAGCGGGGCAGGTTCGCCCCGCTGACCGTCCGGGAGGCGCTGAAGAACATCGGCGCCTGAGCAGGCCCCGACGCAGGCCTCGACGCAGGCCCCAACTCGCCGACCGCCGAAAATCGTTCGACGCCGGACATCGGCTCGGCGATGATCGACCCCATGTTCCGGTACGCCTTCCTCCTCGCAGCATCCGCCGTCGCGGATGCGCCGAAGGCTGCCGTCCTGATCCTCGCAGCCGCTGTCGACGGCGCCCGAAGCTGACCCTCCCCGGAACGTCCGGCGGACCCCGCAGGGGGAGGGTCGGCCGGTCCCCGGGGTCCTGATTCTCCTTTCACGGCTGAGAGGCTTCGAGGTACAGCCATGTCCAAAACGGCCTACGTGCGCACCAAGCCGCACCTGAACATCGGCACCATGGGTCATGTCGACCACGGCAAGACCACCCTGACCGCCGCCATCACCAAGGTCCTCGCCGAGCGCGGCACCGGCACCTTCGTGCCCTTCGACCGCATCGACCGGGCCCCGGAGGAGGCCGCGCGCGGCATCACCATCAACATCGCGCACGTCGAGTACGAGACCGACACCCGGCACTACGCCCACGTGGACATGCCGGGCCACGCGGACTACGTCAAGAACATGGTCACCGGCGCCGCGCAGCTCGACGGGGCGATCCTCGTCGTGTCCGCGCTCGACGGGATCATGCCGCAGACCGCCGAACACGTGCTGCTTGCCCGGCAGGTGGGCGTCGACCACATGGTCGTCGCGCTCAACAAGGCCGACGGCACGGACGACGGGGAGCTCGTCGACCTCGTCGAGCTGGAGGTCCGCGACCTGCTCACGGCCCAGGGCTACCCGGGCGACGCCGTACCGGTCGTACGGGTCTCGGGGCTGCGGGCGCTGGAGGGCGACCCGCGGTGGACGGCGTCCATCGAGGCGCTGCTCGACGCGGTGGACACCTACGTGCCCATGCCGGAGCGGTACTTGGACGCGCCGTTCCTGCTGCCGGTGGAGAACGTGCTCACCATCACCGGGCGGGGCACGGTCGTCACCGGCGCGGTGGAGCGGGGGACGCTCCGCCTCGGCGACCGGGTGGCGGTGCTGGGTGCCGAGCTGGAGACCGTGGTCACCGGCCTGGAGACCTTCGGCAAGCCGATGGATGAGGCGCAGGCCGGGGACAACGTGGCGGTGCTGCTGCGGGGTGTGCCACGCGACGCCGTGCGGCGCGGGCATGTCGTGGCGGCCCCGGGGAGCGTCGTGCCCGCCCGGCGGTTCTCGGCTCGGGTGTATCTGCTGTCGGGGCGCGAGGGCGGCCGTACGACGCCGGTCGCCACCGGGTACCGGCCGCAGTTCTACATCCGTACGGCGGATGTGGTGGGGGACGTCGACCTCGGTTCCGTGGGTGTGGCCAGGCCCGGGGAAACGGTGGAGATGACCGTGGAGCTCGGGCGGGAGGTGCCACTGGAGCCGGGGCTCGGGTTCGCCATCCGTGAGGGTGGGCGGACCGTGGGGGCGGGAACCGTGACCGCTGTGGAGTGAGGCTGGGGTGCGTGTGGGACTGCGGCGCCTTCGGGGCCCTACCGCCAGGCACAATGGACAGGTGAACGAAGCCATACCCGTCTCCCGCACCACCGACCACGGCACCGCCAGACTCATGCCCGACGTCGACCGTGCGCGGGCCTGGCTGCTCACGGTCGACGGGGCGCCGCAGTCGTACGTCGATCTGGACGAACCCGCGTATCTGGAGTTCGAGTACGCGCGGCGCCTCGGGCACGTGCTGGACACCGTTGCCGAGGCCGGACGGCCGCTGCACGTGGTGCACCTGGGCGGGGGAGCGCTGACCCTGCCCAGGTACGTGGCGGCGACCCGGCCCGGCTCGCGGCAGGACGTCGTCGAGGCCGACCGGGGGCTGCTGGAACTGGTCGCCGAGTATCTGCCGCTGCCGGAGGGCTCGGGCATCGCGGTGCACGCCGCAGACGCCCGGGCCTGGCTGGAGACGGCTCCCGACGATCATGCCGACGTGCTGATCGCCGACGTCTTCGGCGGGTCCCGGGTGCCGGCGCATCTGACCACGCTCGCCTACGCACGCGAGGCCGAGCGGGTGCTGCGCCCGGACGGCGTCTATCTGGCCAACCTCGCGGACGCCGCGCCGTTCGGGTTCCTGCGGTCCCAACTGGCCACGCTCGCCGCAGTTTTCGAGGAGCTGGTGCTGATCGCCGAGCCCGCGGTGCTGCGCGGCCGCCGGTTCGGGAACGCGGTGCTCGTCGCCGCGCACCGGCCCCTCGACATCACCGCCCTGGCCCGGCGCACCGCGGCGGACACCTTTCCGGCGCGGGTCGAACACGGGGCGACGGTACGGGAGTTCACCGGTCCCGCGCGGCCGGTGGAGGACGCCGACGCCGTACCTTCACCCGAGCCCCCCGGCGGGTCGTTCGGCATCGGCTGACGCGCCCCGGGAGGCGGCGACCGGCCGGCTGCGGCGGGTCAGCGTGCGGACGTCCGGGACCAGCAGCACCAGGGCGGTGGCCAGGACGACCAGTCCGGCGCAGCCCCACAGCGCGGCGGACCGCCCGAAGGCGCTCTCGGCGGGGCCCGCCAGCGCCGTCGCGAGCGGAATGAGGGAGACCGAGCCGAACCAGTCGTACGCCGAAACGCGGGAGAGCTTGTCCTCGGGGATCTCCTGGTGCAGCGCCATCGACCTGTGGACGCCTACGGAGCTGTCCTCCCTTATCTGATCAGGTCGGCTGCGTTCTGGGTCCGGGGCACGGAACAGCAAGTCCCATGTCTGTCACAACTGAGGCGGCATGATGTGCCCTGGTGACAAGATGGATGCCTCGTTCAGCGTGAGGGGGCGTCAGGTGAGTCGGACGGCACGTTGGTTGTTGGTCATTGCAGGGTCCCTAGCAGTCTTCGGGTTGTGCGTGCTATTGGGCGATCTGCTGTTGCCATGGGATCAGGCGACGCGGATCGGGACGGGTGCTGGTGCCGGTGCGGTGATCGCGGGGGTGCTGGGGACCTGGGCATCGTCCCTCATCGGCTCTTCGGCCCCGCCGACACCACCGACTGCAGGTGGACCATCGGTCTCGGGTGAACGTGCGGTGGTCACGCAGGACAATTCCGGGATCATCATCACGGGGGACAACGGCAACGTTCAGCGATGACCGAGACACCCACACCACCCGCTTCAGGCGGTCGCTCCGCTGCTGCGGGCCACAGCTCAGGAGTCATCTCCACTGGCGATCAGACGCGGATCGAGCAACGCAACCTTGTGTTGCCTGCCGGAGCCCTAGAAGCTGCGGTTCCCGAGGAGGCGATAGCGAAGTTGAGCAATCTGCCTGCCCCGGACAGCCGTGTGTTCGAAGGCCGTGACAGTGCACTCGCCAGCCTGAAGGACCTGCCGTCGACAGGAACGGGCATCGTCACGCAGACGGTGCGGGGCATGGGTGGAGTCGGCAAGAGCACGCTGGTCCTGCACCACGCGCACGCGCAACTGGCGGCTGGGCGCGGGCCAGTGTGGTGGATTGAAGCCTCGACGCTCGCCACTGTCACTGTCAGCCTGGCCTCCCTTGCCACGGCCCTCAACCCGGTGCACGCCGCACTCCCGTTGGACGAGGCCGCTTCCTGGGCCGTGACGTGGCTGCAGGGCCGCACCGGATGGCTACTGGTCTTCGACAATGCAGAGGACCCCGCCGACCTCCAGCCCTACCTCGGCCGACTAGGCACCGGTCAAACCGTCGTCACCACCCGTCGCGATCTGCCCTGGCGCGACCTCGGCGCCCCCCTGCGCCTGGGCACCTTGGATCCGGAGTCGTCTGTAAGGGTCCTTCAGGAGATCACTGGACACGGCGTCGACAGCGATGCTGTGGGGCTTGCCGAACTGGCCGAGGAACTCGGCCACCTGCCCCTGGCCCTGCAGCAGGCCGGCGCCTATCTGGCGCAGACCCGCATCAGCGCTGCAAGCTACCTAGCACAACTACGCGCCGATCCCGCTGGTGTTCTGGCCGCTGCTGCTCCCGGCGATCCGCAGCAACGCACCATTGCGCAACTGTGGAGCGTCACCCTCAATACGCTGCACGCTACAGACCCGCACGCGGTGGTACTGCTCCGGATTCTGGCGTATTGCGCCCCCGACCCGCTGCCCCGCCATGTTCTGGCACCTGTCCTGCCGACCCCTCAGGCCGTCGACCATGCTCTAGGCCTCCTCGCTGCCTACAGCATGATCGCCCTCACCGACAGCGCAGTCACTGTCCACCGTCTCGTACAGATCGTACTGCGCACCACTACTCCAGCGCCCACACCGCTGCCACGGCCCGGAGCCATACGGCGGCTGCTGCGTCGGCCCCAACCTCTCAGCCCACCGCACCCGAGCCAATCCGCTCTGAAGTTGCTGCACGCCGCCATGCCCTCGGGGAGTCCCAGAGATGTAGATGCCTGGCCGCATTGGCAAATGCTGCTTCCGCACATGCAGGCCATGCTGAAATACGGTCACGGCGTCGGTTCACGCCCCGAGCTTGTCGCCTTGCTGGGGCGGGCTGCCTATTACCTGTCGGCCCGGGGCCAGGCAGACCAAGCCCTGCCGTTGGATGAGCAGGCGCTGGAGATCACCGAGACCGCCCTCGGCCCCGACCACCCCGACACCGCCCTCCGCCTGGGCAATCTGGCATCCACCTTTGGTGACCTAGGGCGTCATGCCGAAGCCCTTCCCCTGGCGGAGCGGGCGCTGGAGATCACCGAGACCGTCCTCGGCCCCGACCACCCCGACACCGCCCACCGCCTGGGCAACCTGGCATCCACCCTCCGTGAGCTGGGGCGTCTTGTCGAGGCCCTGCCACTGGATGAGCGGGCGCTGGAGATCATCGAGATCGCCCTCGGCCCCGACCACCCCATCACGGCTCTCCGCCTGGGCAACCTGGCCAGAACGTTGTGTGAGCTGGGGCGTCATGCTGAGGCCTTGCCGTTGGATGAGCGGGCTCTGGAGATCACCGAGACGGCCCTCGGCCCCGACCACCCCGACACCGCCAACCGCCTGGGCAATCTGGCATCCACCTTTGGTGACCTAGGGCGTCATGCCGAAGCCCTCCCCCTGGCGGAGCGGGCGCTGGAGATCACCGAGACCGCCCTCGGCCCCGACCACCCCATCACGGCTCTCCGCCTGGGCAACCTGGCCAGAACGTTGTGTGAGCTGGGGCGTCATGCTGAGGCCCTGCCATTGGAGGAGCGGGCTCTGGAGATCACCGAGACCGCCCTCGGCCCCGACCACCCCGACACCGCCCTCCGCCTGGGCAATCTGGCATCCACCTTTGGTGCCCTAGGGCGTCATGCCGAAGCCCTCCCCCTGGCGGAGCGGGCGCTGGAGATCACCGAGACCGCCCTCGGCCCAGACCACCCCATCACGGCTCTCCGCCTGGGCAACCTGGCCTCCGCCGTTAGTGAGCTGGGGCGTCATGCTGAGGCCCTGCCGTTGGATGAGCGGGCGCTACAGATCACCGAGACGGCCCTCGGCCCCGACCACCCCGACACCGCCCTCCGCCTGGGCAACCTCGCCACCACCTACAGCGCCCTGGGCCGTCACACCGAAGCCCTGCCATTGGAGGAGCGGGCGCTACAGATCACCGAGACGGCCCTCGGCCCCGACCACCCCGACACCGCCAACCGCCTGGGCAATCTGGCATCCGCCTTTGGTGACCTAGGGCGTCATGCCGAAGCCCTCCCCCTGGCGGAGCGGGCGCTGGAGATCACCGAGACCGCCCTCGGCCCCGACCACCCCGACACCGCCCTCCGCCTGGGCAACCTCACAGCACTGCGTGAACGACTCGCAAACGCAGTAGGGAACGAACCACCTGCGAACGTGTGAAGGCAGTGACAAACAGAAAGTGGCTACATTTGACGACGTGTTGCGCGGTCATCCAGGACACCCCGAACACCTCCACCGTCGTACCGGCGGCGAACATCACCACGTACAGCGCCTCGGCCGGTACCGGTACGGCCAGGGCGGCGGCGGGCAGGGCCGTCGGGAAGACGCACAGGGTGCCGGCGAGCAGCAGGCGGCGGGGTTTCCAGCGGGTCATCAGCAGGGCGCCGGCCACCGTGCCCGCGCCGAACGCGGCCAGGGCCAGGCCCCAGGGTCCCGCGCCGCCCAGGCTGTCGCGGGCGACGAGCGGGCCGTAGACCGCCTCGGGCGCGCCGACCACCGCGTTGGCGATCGAGAACTGTACGACGATGGCCCACAGCCAGGGACGGCCGATGAACTCCCGCCAGCCGTCGCGGAGATCGGCCAGCATGCCCTCGCCGGGTGTGCGCGGCGGGATGTGGCTGACGTCGAGGAAGGAGCGGAGGGCGCCGGCGAGCGCGAAGGCGGCCGCGTCGAGCGCGAGCACCCAGCCGGGGCCGACGGCCGCGACCAGGGCGCCGCCCAGGGCCGCGCCGCCGAGGGCCGCGCCCTGCGTGGCCATGCGGAAGACGGCGAACGCCCGGCCCGCCTGCTCACCCTCCACCGAGGACAGCAGCATGCCCTCGGCCGCCGGGCCGAAGAACGCCTGCCCGGTGCCGCCGAGCGCGCTGAGCAGCATCATCTGCCACAGCCGGGGCTCGCCGGCCAGCACCAGCGCGGCGAAGGCGCCCTGGGAGAGGCAGTTGAGGGCGTTGGCGGCGACCATCACCCGGTGGCGGGGCAGCCGGTCCGCGAGCGCGCCGCCGACGAGCAGGAACACCACCAGCGGCACGGTGCGCGAGGCGGCGACGAGCCCCACGTCCGCGCCGTCGCCGCCCGCGTCCAGCACGGCGAACGCGGCGGCGACGAGCGAGCCGTTGGCACCGAGTCCGGTCACGACGGCCGCCGCGGTCAGCAGGGAGTAGTTGCGGCCCGCCCAGGAGGGCCTGCGCAGGGCGTGCGGGGTGGGCGGTGAGTTCACCGGGCGACTATCGCTCGCGGGTGCCGCGTGGGCAATCGGTTTCGTGCGTGTTCCGGCCCGCCGGGCCGCGGCGGGCCGGAACACACTGCGGGCTCACTGGTTGGTCGGGTCTCCGTGCAGCCGGACGGTGCTGAGGATCTTCAGCACGGTCGCCTTGGACACCTCGCCGTTCACTCCCTTGGCGCCGTAGAAGTCGAACGAGACGTAGTCGTGCGCAGAGTTCTGGAAGCCGAACGTGAGCGCCTTGCCGTCGGTCACGCACTTGCCCTTGCGGGGCGTGTGGGTCGACTGCGCCCACGCGTAGCTGCCCTCGACACCCGAAGCGGACTTGAAGGAAGTGGGCTTCTTGTCCCACGAGATGCTCTTCTTGTCCGGCATGGTGTAACCGCCGTAGATCCACCAGGGCGGTGTGTTGATGGCGATCTCGTCCGTGTTCTTGGCGCCGCTCGCCCCCTTGGTGCCCACGACCGCCAGCGGGGTGTCCTCGGTGCGGCCGTCCTTGTCGTCGTCCGAGGTGCACCAATTGGACTTGTACTCGGCGAGACCCGACATGGTGATGCCCGAGTCCTTCTCGCTCTTCGGGAAGGTGAAGCCGACCGCGACGCCGGGGGACTGGACCTCCCACTCCGCCGGCACGTCGAACGCGACGCCCCACTTGGGGTTCACCACGACCTTCCAGCCGGGGACGGTCGGTTTCTCCGTCGCGGCCCCGCGCGGGTCGTCCGCGTTCGACGAACTCGCCGTCGGCCGGGGCGCGGGCGACTGGCTCGCGTGCTGCCCGCCCTTGCCGTCGGCCTGGTTCTTCTTGTCGTCCTTCCCGCCGAGGACGAGATAGCCGGTCACTCCGGCGGCCACCACGACCGCCGTGGCCGCGGCGATCGCGATCAGCTTGGTGCGGCCGCCGCCCGACTGCGGGGGCTGCGGGACGGGCGCGGTGGGCGGCTGCTGCGGCCCCCACTGCGGCTGCTGACCGTACGGCGCGGCCTGCGGATACTGCTGGTATCCCGGCTGCTGGTACGGGTTCGGCTGCTGGTAACCCGGCTGCTGGTACGGATTGTGCTGCGGGTTGTTCTGCGGGTTCGGCGCGCCCCCTGGCGGCTGCTGATCTGGCCACATGGCCAGTAACCCTAGTGCCGCCATGGACACGATTCGGTCACCGGCCCTCGTCAGGGTCGTAGCGAAGCGGGGCGGACTCCGTGGACAGGAGGGGGCAGGCTACGGCTCCCTGCTGGTCAGGTTTGGCTACCCGTGAGTAACATGGCGGCATGAACGCAGACCAGATGTCGATCGGCGAGATGCTCGCCGCCACCGTGCCCATGGCCCGGACGCTGAACCTGGAGTTCCTGGAGACCTCTCCGGACAAGGCGGTCGTGTCCCTGCCGGACCAGGGCGCCTATCACAACCACGTGGGCGGGCCGCACGCCGGTGCGATGTTCACCCTCGGCGAGTCGGCCAGCGGGGCCATCGTGCTGGCCGCCTTCGGGGACCAGCTCTCCCGTGCGGTGCCGCTCGCCGTCCGTGCCGACATCGCCTACAGGAAGCTCGCGATGGGGGCCGTCACCGCGACCGCCACGCTGGGCCGTCCGGCCGCCGACGTCGTCGCCGAGCTGGACGCCGGGCAGCGCCCCGAGTTCCCCGTGGCGATCGAGATCCGCCGCGCCGACGGCGCCGTGACGGGAGAGATGACCGTCGTGTGGACGCTGCGTCCCAACGGCTAGGTTTGCGGGGCACTTGAGAGGGGCCCGCAGGTGAAGGGCCCCTCTGCTCACATGCGTTCGCCCTACGCCGCCCGCCGCCGGCCCCTGCTGCCGGTTGCGCCCTCCTCCAGTCCTGCCACGAACTCCCGCAGCCAGTCGGCGAATCCGGGGCCGAGGTCGGGGCGGGCGCAGGCCAGCCGGACCACCGTACGCAGGTAGTCGGCCTTGTCGCCGGTGTCGTAGCGCAGACCGTCGAAGACGACCCCGTGCACGGTGCCGTCCGCCGCGAGGTCCTGGAGGGCGTCGGTCAGCTGGATCTCGCCGCCGCGGCCCGGCGGGGTGCGCTCCAGGACGCCGAACACGGCCGGGTCCAGGACATAGCGGCCGATGACCGCGTACCGGCTCGGCGCGGTCCCGGGCACCGGTTTCTCCACGAGTCCGGTGACGCGTACGACCCCGTCCTCCCCGGCCGGCTCCACCGCCGCGCAGCCGTAGAGGTGGATCTGCGCCGGGTCGACCTCCATCAGTGCCACCACGCTGCCCGCGTACCGCTCGCGGACCTGGAGCATCCGGCTCAGCAGGGTCTCGCGCGGGTCGATCAGGTCGTCGCCGAGCAGGACCGCGAAGGGCTGGTCGCCGACGTGGTGGCGGGCGCACAGCACGGCGTGGCCGAGGCCGAGCGGGTCGCCCTGGCGGATGTGGTGGATGTCGGCCAGCCGCGCCGGATCGCGCACCGCGTCCAGCCGCACGGTGTCGCCCTTGGCCGCCAGCGCCTGCTCCAGTTCGAAGGCACTGTCGAAGTGGTCCTCGATGGCCCGTTTGTGCCGGCCGGTGACCATCAGGATGTCGTCCAGACCGGCCGCGGCCGCCTCCTCGACCACGTACTGGATGGCCGGCTTGTCGACGACCGGCAGCATCTCCTTCGGTGTGGCCTTGGTCGCGGGCAGGAAGCGGGTGCCGAGTCCGGCGGCCGGTACGACCGCCTTGCGGACCGTACGGGGGCAGTCGGGGGTCGCTGGGGAGTGGGAGGCGATCATGCGGGCCATGCTCGGACACGCCGATGAGAGCCCGCCCGGAGAAACATGAGAACGAGCTGTGGAAGTGATACCGGCGGTAACTCTCGTGCATTTCACCGACTCTGAAGTGGAGTCAATCGAACTTCTTGTTTCCTGTGAGTCGCGTGTGCGAAGGTGAGCCTTCCCGCGGGAGGGCAGAGGCAGGCGTCGAACGCCCAGGCCGGCCCTTTAGGTATGTACCAGAACCAGGTATGCACCACATCGGCACTGCTTTCCGACAGGACGGCATTTCGTGTGCGGTCCTGCGGCTGGAAGGAAATGGTTCCGTGCACCCCCCACACCCCCCACGCCCGCCCTATCCGCCGCTGCCCGGTTCGCCCGGGGAGTCCGACCGCGATCTCGCCGCCCGGCTCGGCGGCCCCCACCCTGTCCGCCATCACGCCGTCGCCCTGCTGCTGGCCCGCCACTGGCGCGCCGCCCGCGACTACGCCGTCGTCTGCCTGGCCTCCGCCGGTCCCGTGCCGCAACTCGTGGCCACCGCCGCCTTCCACGAGGTCCTCGGCCGGCTGGCGGGCGGAGCGGCCGGCGGCGCCCTGCGCCCGCACTTGCTCGTCGCCGTCCGCGACACCGTCCGCGCCTGGGCGGCGGACGACGTCGCCTGCGCGACCCTGCCGGAATTGCGCAAACCCGCCGGAGGCCGCGGACTGCGTGCGACAAACCCCCGAACACCGGAAAGACGACAACTCGCCGAACGTGCGTTCCAGGCACTTCCCGGCGCCTCGCAATGCCTTCTGTGGCACACCGAGGTGGAAGCGGAGCCGATAAACATACCCGCTGGTCTGCTGGGTATCGACCCGCTCACCGCGACGGCCGCCCTGGAACAGGCACGCGAGCAATTCCGGGCGGGTTGCGTACGCGGCCACCGGGAACTCGCGCCCTCCAGGGAATGCCGCTTCTACAACCGGCTCCTGGACGTACCCGTGCGCCGTGGCAGCGCCCTGCTGCCGGAGGTGCGGCAGCATCTGACGGCCTGTCCGTACTGCCGGTACGCCGCCGAGACCTTCGGGCTGTTCGACGGCGGCCTGGACCTCCTGCTCGCCGAGACCGTGCTCGGCTGGGGCGCCCGCCGCTACCTCGACTCCCGCCCCGGACGCGGCGCCGCCGAGGAACCGCCGTGCGGGCCGGCACCCGCCCCGGTGGCCGCGGGGGCGGGCGGCAGGCACCGCACCGGGCCCGGCAGCCGCCACCGCACGGCACTGGTCGTCGGCGTGGGACTGGCCTCGCTCGCGCTGCTCGCCACCGTCCTCGTGGCCAGGAGCTGGTCCGATGACAACGGTGTCCCCGTGCCCGGCGCCACCTGGGGTGCCCCCGTCGGCCACACCACACACCCGGGCGGCACCGGCACCCGGGCCGCCACTTCCTCCGCCGCCTCGGCGGGCGAGGGCGTCGAGGTGGCCCACGGGGGCCTGCGCGGCCTCGCCTCCGGGCGCTGCCTGGCCGTGCGCGGGGACAGCGTGCGGGCGGGCGCGGGCGTCGGGCTCGCACCGTGCTCCGCCGCCGCCTCGCAGCAGTGGTCGTACCAGGACGACGGGTTGCTGCGCAGCGCCTTCGACCCGTCCCTGTGCCTGGCCGCCGATCCCGGGACGCGGAGCGTCGTGCTGGCCGGATGCGTCGTGCACGCCGGAGAGGTGGCGTACGACATCACCGTGCGCGGCGAGATCCTGCCGCGCCGGCACGCGGGCCTCGCGCTCGCTCCGGACTCCGGCGACACGCCGGCCCGCGTCACGCTGGTTCCGCGCGACGGTTCGCCGGAGCAACTCTGGGTGCTGGAGCCGGCGGCGGAGGGGGCAGGAGCGGGACGGCCGGACGCGGCGCAGGGCGGGGCCGACGCGTCAGGGGGGTGGCAGCCGGGGTTCTCCAAGGGCGATGGGCCTTCGCAGGGCGATGGGTCCTTGCAGGGCGATGGGGCGTCGAAGGGCGTTGGACTCTCGAAGGGCGGCACCGAGGGCCCGCCGCACGGGAACACCTCGCGCGGGAGGCCGGAGGGCACCGGGAGCGGAACGGGGGTGCCGGGGGACCCGGGGGAGCCGGGCGAGGCGAACGAGACCCGGGTCGCGCGGGTCCGGGCCGGCCAGGACCGGCGGCGCACCGGGTCCGTGTCGCCCGCCCGGGCGGTGCGCGCGGTGCACCGGGCCCTCCCGCCGGTCGCCGGCACGGTCGCCGCCGTACCGGCGACCGTGGGCACACTGCTGCGCTGACGCGCGGCACGGGACGTCCCCCGGTCCCCGGACCGCGATCGGGCCACGACACCGAAGTCATGTGGAATTTACAGACTTCGAGCGGATGTACCGCCGCGTTGCGACCGGGTGAGTGGGCGGTGACGCAGGCGGGGGCTTTGCCGGGGTTGTGGTGGTGTGGTGCGGGGACCGCCGTGGTTCCCCGCCCGCACCGCCGAGGGGAATTACCGCGTTTTTCCAGTACTTGCGGGGAATTGGAACCGCTGGCCGAATCGATGTCACCGGGCGCGAAAAGGGGGCGGCGTTATTGACCCGTGAGTAGGCCGAGGCTAGTTTCCGGTGCCCTCGCACCAGAGCGTTCCGCCGCACACCCCCCACCGTGCTGTCTCGCCGATCGTGCCGGAGCATCATGACCTCGCCTGTGCGCCCCCATGACCTCGTCCTGTGCCTCACCCCCTTCGGAGAACCCGACGCCGGTCTCACCGCCGCGGCCTGCGCCGCCGGGTCGCTCGGCATCCTCGACCTCGGCGCCGGAGACCGGAGATCCCGGGAGGCGCTGTCCCGGCTGAGACGATCCGCACCGGGGCCCTTCGGGGTGCGGGTGACGGGGCGCTGCGCGCTGACCCCGGCCGAGGCCGGCGACGCCCCCGACACCGTGGTCCTCACCGCGGACGCGACCTGGTCTCGGTCCGAACTCCCCTCCGCCTGCCGCGTGTTGGCGGAGGTCACGGACATCCGCCAGGCGCACGCGGCCGTACGTGCAGGTGCCCAGGGGCTGATCGCCCGCGGCGGCGAGAGCGGCGGCCGGGTCGGCGAGCTGAGCACCTTCGTCCTGCTCCAACAGCTGCTGTCCGACGAGGAGTCGAGCCGCGTCCCGGTCTGGGCCTGCGGCGGCATCGGCCCGCGTACGGCGGCGGCCGCGGTGGCCGGCGGTGCCACCGGGGTGGTCCTCGACAGCCAGCTGGCCCTGCTCGCGGAGTCGGGGCTGCCCGAGACGGTCCGGTCCGTGCTGCGCACCCTGGACGGCTCGGAGACCGTGGTGCTGGGCGGCCACCGGGTACTACGGCGCCGTGGCCCGGACGCCCCCCGCCCGCCGGCCGACGACCCAGGGGCCGTCGCGCCCCTGCTGGGTGCGGACGACCTGCGCGGCAGGCTGCTGCCGGTGGGCCAGGACGGCTTCCTCGCCGCCCGGTTCGCCGAACGGTTCGGGGACGTACGGCGGTCGGTGCGCGAGGTGGCGAAGGCGATCGACGGCGTGGCCGACGGCGGAGCGGCCACGGCACTGCGACCGGGCTCGGCCATGAGCCGGGCGCTCGGGACCCGGCTCCCCGTCGCGCAGGGGCCCATGACCCGGGTCAGCGACCAGGCGGGCTTCGCCGCGGCCGTCGCCGCGGACGGGGCGCTGCCGTTCCTGGCGCTGGCCCTCGCCGACGGCGCGCGGACCCGGTCGATGCTCACCGAGGCGCGGGCCGTGCTGGACGGGCGGCCCTGGGGCGTCGGCGTGCTCGGCTTCGCGCCCGAGGAGATCAGGAACGCCCAGCTGGACGCCGTACGGGAACTGCGGCCCACGCACGCGATCATCGCCGGCGGACGGCCCGCCCAGGCCGAGACGCTGGAGCGGGCCGGGATCCGCACCTACCTGCACGTGCCCTCGCCGGGACTGCTGCGGCAGTTCCTGGAGGCGGGCGCGCGCCGGTTCGTGTTCGAGGGGGCCGAGTGCGGCGGTCATGTGGGGCCCCGGGCCTCCTTCCCCCTCTGGGAGGCCCAACTCGCCGTACTGCAGGACTTCCTGGACCAGGCCGACGATCCGACCGCCCGGCGGCTGGAGGTGTTCTTCGCCGGCGGCGTCCACGACGAGCGGTCGGCGGCGATGGTCGCGGCCCTGACCGCACCGCTCACCGCCCGGGGAGCCGCCGTCGGCCTGCTCATGGGCACCGCCTACCTGTTCACCGAGGAGGCCGTCGCGCGCGGCGCCGTCCGGCCCGTCTTCCAGCGGCAGGTGCTCACCGCCACCACAACCACCCTCCTGGAGACCGCCCCCGGCCACGCGACCCGCTGCGTCCCGAGCCCCTTCACCGGTGACTACCGCGCGCGCGAGGCCGCTCTCCGCGCGCAGGGACTGACCGACCGCGAGGTCTGGGAGCAGCTGGAACGGCTCAACGTCGGCCGGCTGCGCATCGCCAGCAAGGGCGTCGAGCGCGGAGCCGACGGCGCGTTGGCGACCGTGGACGAGGAACGGCAGCTCACGGACGGCATGTTCATGGCCGGCGAGGTCGCCGTGCTGCGCACGGCGACCACCACCCTGGCGGACCTGCACCGCTCGGTCACCGACGGCGCCGCCGATCTCCTGACGCGGCGGGCCGCCCGCCCGAGCGCCGAGGCTTCCGCCGCCGAGCCGGAGCCGCCCGCACCGCTGGACATCGCCATCGTCGGCATGGCCTGCATGTTCCCCCAGGCCCCCGACCTCGCCGCCTTCTGGTCCAACATCGTCGGCGGCCGCGACGCCGTCACCGAGGTGCCGTCCGAACGCTGGGACCCCGCCGTGCACCACACGGCCGGCACCACGGCGTCCAAGTGGGGCGGATTCCTGCCCCGCATCCCCTTCGACCCGCTGCGCTACGGCATCCCGCCGACCTCCCTCGGCAACATCGAGCCCGTCCAGCTGCTGTCCCTGGAGGCGGCCCGCCGGGCGCTGGAGGACGCCGGATACGGCGAGCGGGGCCGGGAGTTCGACCGCACGCGAACCTCGGTCGTCTTCGGCGCCGAGGCGGGCAGCGACCTGTCCAACGCCGTCACCCTGCGCGCCGTACTCCCGTCGTACTACGGCACGGTGCCCGACGGGCTGGACGAGCAACTGCCCCGGCTGACCGAGGACTCCTTCCCCGGCATGCTCGCCAACGTCATCTCCGGCCGGATCGCCAACCGGCTGGACCTCGGCGGCGCCAACTTCACCGTCGACGCCGCGTGCGCCTCCTCCCTCGCCGCCCTCGACGTGGCCTGCAAGGAACTCGTCTCCGGCACCAGTGACCTCGTGCTGTGCGGCGGCGCCGACCTGCACAACGGCATCAACGACTACGTCCTGTTCTCCTCCGTCCACGCGCTCTCCCCGACCGGGCGCTCCCGCGCCTTCGACTCCTGCGCCGACGGCATCGCCCTCGGCGAGGGCGTGGCCTGCCTGGTCCTCAAACGGCTCGCCGACGCCGAACGCGCCGGCGACCGGATCTACGGCGTGGTCAAGGGCCTGGGCTCCGCCAGCGACGGCCGCTCCCTCGGCCTCACCGCACCCCGCCCCGAAGGCCAGCGGGCGGCCCTGGAGCGGGCGTACCGCAACGCTGGTGTCTCGCCCGCGGATGTCGGCCTGGTCGAGGCGCACGGCACCGGCACGGTCGTCGGCGACCGCACCGAACTCACCGTGCTCAGCGAGGTGTTCACCGAGGCGGGCGCGCAGGCGGGCGGCTGTGCGCTCGGCTCGGTCAAGTCGCAGATCGGTCACACCAAGTGCGCCGCCGGCCTCGCGGGCCTGATCAAGACCGCCCTCGCCCTCCACACCGGTGTCACCCCGCCCACCCTGCACCTGGAGCGGCCCAACCCGGCCTGGGCGGAGGGCGACAGCCCGTTCGTCTTCCACACCCGCGCCCGGCCCTGGACGGCACCGCCCGCCGAACGCCTGGCCGGCGTGAGTGCGTTCGGCTTCGGCGGCACCAACTTCCATGCGGTGCTGGCCGCTCACGCCGACGCCGCACCACCCCGCCGGTCCGTGGACGCCTGGCCCGCCGAGCTGTTCCTCTTCCGGGGCCGGGACACGGCGGCGGCCCATCGGCAGGCCGAGGAGCTCCTCCGGGCCGCCGAGACCGACGGTCCCCCCTGGCGCCTGCGCGACCTCGCCCTCGCCGCGGCCCGCCGCGCCGACACCTCACACGAACCGGTACGGGCCGCGCTCGTGGCCCGCGACACCGACGAACTCACCGGCCAACTGCGACGGCTCCTCGCAGGGGACCGCGATCCGGCCGCCGGGATCCACGTGGCGGATGCGGTGAGGGAGGCGGGGGAGGACGGTACCGCGGGTGCGGGTGCGGGTGCGGGTGCGGGTGCGGGTGCGGTACGGGGCGCGGGCGCGTATCCGGCGCGAGGCGGGGCGTGGGAGCGCGTGGAGGGGGGCTTCGCGGGTCTGGTGGAGGGGGGTGGCGCTGGGTCGGGGGAGCGTGGCGTCGCCGGTCTGGTGGAGGCAGGTGGCGCGGGTCCAGCGGAGCGTGGCTTCGCGGGTCCGGTGGAGGGGGGTGGCGCGGACCGGCTGGCAGGCGGCGTCGAGGACTCGGTGGAGAGCGTCGTCGCGGGTTCGGTGGGGGGCAAGGCCGCGGAGCCGATGGATGGCAGGGCCCCGGCGTCGGCGGAGGGCAGATTCGCGGCGTCGGTGGACGGCGGAGGCGCGGCGTCGGTGGACAGGGGGGTCGGCGGACCGGTGCCGGGCAAGGTCGCCTTCCTCTTTCCCGGGCAGGGCAGTCAACGTCCCGGGATGCTCGCCGAGCTCCTGGTCCATCTTCCCGAGCTGCGGTACTACCTGGACCTCGGTCGCGCGCACGCCGACGCCGTCCACCCGCCCGCCGCCTTCGACGAGGCCGCGCGGGAGCGCCGGCGGGCCGCCCTCACCGACACCCGGGCCGCGCAGCCCGCCCTCGGCATCACGGGCCTCGCCGCCCACGCCTTCCTCACCTCGGCCGGGGTCCACCCCGACCAGGCCGCCGGGCACAGCTACGGCGAGCTGGTCGCCCTCGCCGCGGCCGGCGCCCTGGACCCCGAGACACTGCTGCAGCTGAGCGCCGAGCGGGCCGGCGCGATCCTGGCGGCGGCGGGCGACGACCCGGGCACCATGGCCGCCGTCGGCGCCGGCGCCGAGACCGTCGTACGCACCCTGCGCACGACCGGCGCACCTACCACTGTCGTCGTCGCCAACCTCAACTCACCCGAGCAGACGGTGGTTTCCGGACCGACGGCGGATGTCGAGACGGCCGTACGGCTGCTGCGCGACGCCGGGCTCGGCGCGCGGCGCATCCCCGTGGCCTGCGCCTTCCACAGCCCGCTCGTGGCCGCGGCAGGGGAGCGGTTCGCCAAGGTCCTCGCGGACAAGACGGTCCGGGCCCCCGAGTTCCCCGTCTGGGCCAACCGCACCGCCGCGCCCTATCCGCCCGACCCGGACGAGGTGCGCGCCGGACTCGCCGCCCAGATCGGCGCCCCCGTCGCCTTCGCCGCCCAGATCGAGGCCATGTACGAGGCGGGCGCCCGCGTCTTCGTCGAGGCGGGCCCCGGTACGGTCCTCACCCGGCTCGTCGCACGGATCCTCGGTGACCGCCCGCATCGCACGGTCGCCTGCGAACCGGACGCCGGCAGCGGCCTGCGCGGCTGGCTCGACGCCCTCGCCCGGCTCGCCGTCGCCGGACAGCCCGTGCGCACCGCCTGGCTCCTGCGCGGGCGCGACGCCGTCGACGCGCTGTGCGGCCCGGCACCGAAGCGGCCCGGCTGGACGGTCGACGGACACCTCGTCCGCACCGCCGACGGAGCACTCCTGCCCGGTGCCCTCGCACCGGCCCGACGAGTCGTGGAGACGACCGTGACCACCGACCAGCCGTATGGCGCCCCGGCCGACCGGGACGCGCTCATCTCCGACTTCCTGCGCACCAGCCGGGAGATGATCGCGGCTCAGCGCGATGTCCTGCTGACCTACTTCGGCGCGGCGCCCGGCGCCACACCGCCGGCGCCGGTTCCGGCCGTACAGGTTCGCCAGTCGGTCACACCTGAGTTGCCGCCGGTGGAAACGGAGTTGCCCGAGCCGGAGGGTGAGCCCGACGGCGAAGCGCCGGTCGCCGACATCGAGCGGGTCGTACTGGAGATCATCAGCGAACGCACCGGCTACCCCGTCGACATGATCGAGCCCGACCTCGACCTGGAGGCGGACCTCAGCATCGACTCGATCAAGCGGGCCGAGATAGCGGGCGAACTCGCCAAGCGGCTGGGCATCGCGGGCGGCGCCGAGGTTCTGGAGGATGCCGAACTGGAGGAGCTGGCCAAGGCGCGTACGGCCGCGGCCGTGACGGGGTGGCTGACGGCGCGGGTGGGGGCGCGGTCCGGCGTCGCGGGAGGGCTGCACGAGGAGTCCGGCACCGGCGACCAGGAACCGGCCGGAGCGGCGTACCCCCTAGCGGCATACACCCCCGCCCCCGGCGTCCCGCCCCGGCGCTGCGAGCTGCGTCCCGTGCCCCTCCCGGAGCCGGAGCCGGAGCCAGAGTCGGAGCCGGCTGTCGGTGAAGACGGAGGCCACGCCCTGTACGGCCAGCGTTTCGCCCTCCTCGGCGACGGTGCGGGCGTGGCGGCGGAGGTCGCGGCGCGGCTCGCCGAGCACGGTGCCGAAGCCGTGGTGCTCGACGCGGGCCGCCTCCTCACCGCGGCCGACGGCCCGGTCGACGGTGTGGTGTACCTCGGCGCACTGCCCGGCCCCGACCTCCCGGTGCTGCCGGACGCCTTCCCGGTGCTGCGCGCGGCGCTCGCCCAGGGCCCGGGCCGACTGCTGGCCCTGAGGGCCGCCGATCCTGTGGGCGCTCTCCGGGCGGCCGGACTGGACGGCCTGTTCCGCAGCGTCGGCCGCGAGTACCCGGACCTGCTCGCCCGGGTCGTCGCCGTCGCGGACACCGCCCCCACGGCCGTCGCCGACGCCCTGCTCGCCGAGCTGCGGGCGCCCGAACCGGTCCCCGTCGTCCTGCGTACGGCGGCCGGTGCCAGGCACGGCCTCGCACTGGTGCCCGCGCCTCTCGGCCCGCTTGCCGCCACCGGCGCCGGACCCGCCGGGGACGGTGCCGCCGAGGCGGCCGCGCTCGGCCTCGACCGGGACTCCGTCGTCCTGCTGGTCGGCGGCGCCCGCGGCATCACCGCGAGGTTCGCGGCCACGCTGGCCGGCGCCTGCCGGTGCCGTATCGAGCTGCTGGGCCGTACGCCCGCGCCCAACGCGCCCGAGGACCCGCACACCGCCGCCGCGCGCACCCCCGTCGAGCTGCGGGCGGCGCTCGCCGCCGGGCCGGGTGCGCCCGGCCCCGCCGAGATCAATCGGGCCGCCGCCCTGATCCTCGCCCAGCGGGAGATCACCACGACCCTCGCGGAACTCCGCGCACTCGGCAGCGAGGCACGCTACCGCTCGGTGGACTTCCGGGACCGGGACGCCGTCCTGCGGGCGGTCAAGGAGACCCACGCCGAACACGGCCGCCTCGACGGGGTCGTCTTCGCCGCAGGGGTCGTCGAGGACCGGCTGATCGCCGACAAGACCCCCGAGTCCTTCCAGCGGGTCTACGGCACGAAGACGGCCGGCGCCGCAGCGCTGTTCGCCGCCCTGGACGACCTGCCGGGCGCCCCCGCGTTCACCGTGCTGTTCGGCAGCATCGCCGCCGTGCTCGGCAACCGAGGCCAGTGCGACTACGCCGCCGCCAACGACGCCCTGGAGACCCTCGGCGCCGACTGGGCCGCCCGGACCGGCGCTCGCGCGCTGACCGTCCACTGGGGACCCTGGGCGCCGTCCGCGACGCACGGCGGCATGGTCGGCGCGGAACTCGGCCGTGAGTACGCCCGGCGCGGCATCGAGCTGATCGACCCCGACGAGGGCACCGCGGCCCTGCTGCGGGAGCTCGCCTGGGGCGAACCGTCCGTCCGCGCCGTCGTCTACACCGCGTCGGGCTGGTGACATGACGACACGTCAAACTCCTGTCGCCGTCGTCGGGATGGCGGTGCTGCTGCCCGGCGCCCTGGGGCTCGACGCCTACTGGCGCAACCTGCGTGACGGAGTCGACGCGATCAGCGACGTCCCGGCGGACCGCTGGGACGCCGACTACTACCGGCCCGGCTCGGACACCGGCCCCGCCGCCCCCGACCGGATCTACTGCCGGCGCGGCGGATTCGTGGACGGCCTCGCCGAGGTGGACGTCACCCGGTACGGCATCATGCCCGCCTCGGTGCCCGGCACCGAACCCGACCAGTTGATCGCCCTCGACGTGGCCGCCGCAGCGCTCGCGGACGCCGGCGGCGAGGAACGGCTCCCGGCTCGGGACCGGATCGGCGTGGCCCTGGGCCGTGGCGGCTATCTGACCCCTGGTCTGGTCCGCCTCGACCAGCGCGTGCGCACGGCCGGACAACTCACCCGCACCCTGGGCGAGTTGTTACCCGACCTCTCCGGGGCCCAACTCGACCGCATCCGCGCGGCGTTCACCGAACGACTCGGTCCCGACACCCCGGAGTCCGCGATCGGCCTGGTCCCGAACCTCGCCGCCTCCCGCATCGCCAACCGGCTCGACCTGCGCGGCCCCGCCTACACCGTGGACGCGGCCTGCGCCTCCTCCCTGGTCGCCGTTGACCAGGCGGTCACCGCACTCACCACCGGCAGCTGCGACCTGATGCTGGCCGGGGGAGTGCACCACTGCCACGACATCACGCTCTGGAGCGTCTTCGCCCAACTGCGCGCCCTGTCCCCGAGCCAGCGCATCCGCCCCTTCCACCGCGACGCCGACGGCATCCTCATCGGCGAGGGCACGGGCGTCGTCGTATTGAAACGGCTCGCGGACGCCGAACGCGCCGGCGACCGGGTGTACGCGGTGATCCGGGGCACGGGCGTGGCCAGCGACGGCCGTACCGCGGGGTTGGCCGCACCGGACCCGGGCGGGCAGGCCAGAGCCGTGCGCCAGGCCTGGCGGGCCGCCGGGCTCGACCCCGCCGCCCCGGACTCCCTCGGCCTGCTGGAGGCGCACGGCACGGCCACCCCCGCCGGAGACGCGGCCGAACTCACCACGCTCACCGAGGTGTTCGGGCCCGCACGGGGCAGAGACCGTCGCCCCGTCCTCGGCTCGGTGAAGTCGATGATCGGCCACACCATGCCGGCCGCCGGGGTCGCCGGTCTGGTGAAGGCCGCCCTCGCCCTCCACCACGGCACTCTCCTGCCCACCCTCCATTGCGACGACCCCCACCCCGCCCTCGCCGCCACCCGCTTCCGCACCCTGGAGCAGGCCCGCCCCTGGGAGACGGACGCCCGGCAACCGGTCCGCCGGGCCGCCGTGAACGCCTTCGGCTTCGGCGGGATCAACGCCCATGTGGTGCTGGAGGAGGCACCGGGGGGTGGTTCGGTGCCGGGGGAGGCCTCGTTCGGGCCCTCCATCCGAGCGCAGGCTGCGCAGGCGGGGGCGGCTTCGGCGGGGGCCGCAGGTGCAGACGTGGCGTCGGTGGAGGCCGCACCTGCAGATGTGGCGTCGGCGGGGGTCGTACGTGCAGGTGTGACGTCGGCGCAGGCTGCGCAGGCAGACGTGGCTTCGGCGGGGGCCGTACGTGCAGGTGTGGCGTCGGCGGGGGCCGTACGTGCAGGTGTGGCGTCGGCTGAGGCGTCGCGTGCAGATGTCGCGGCGGCGGTGGCCCCGCCCTCAGCTGCGGCGTCCGCGAAGGCCGGGCGTGTCTCTTCCGCGCCGTCGGAGGTCGCTCCGGCCAGTCCGCTGCCGGAAGGGACGCCCGGCCCGGAGCCGGCGCTGGCTCCGGCTCCGGCCTCGGTTCCGGCTCCGGCCTCGGCCCTGGCCTCGGCTCCCGCACCGGATTCTGCCCTGGCGTCGGCTCCTGCTTCAGTCCCGGTTCCTGCCTCGGCTCCGGCTCCTGGCTCGGCTGAGGCTCCCGCCTCGGTCCCGGCTCTTGGCTCGGCTGAGGCTCCCGCCTCGGTCCCGGCTCTTGGCTCGGCTGAGGCTCCCGCCTCGGTCCCGGTTCCCGCCTCGGTCCCGGTTCCCGCCCCGGCCCCGGCTCCTGCCTCAGCTCCGGCTCCTGTCTCAGCCTCGGACCCAGCCCCGGCCTCGGCCCCGACGTCGGCCGCTCCGACGTCGGCCCCCGCTTCGGCCCCCGCTCCCGCCCGTGTCGCCGAGCCCGAGCGGATCCTCCTGCTGGCCGCTGACGGCGTGCCGGATCTCGTCGCCCTCCTGCGCGCCGACGACTCGGCGGTCCTCGCCGCCGGACTCGCCCCGGACCTGTCGCACCCCGACGCCGGCCCGGTCCGCCTCGGCATCGTGGCCCCGACCGCCAGGCGGCTGGCGCTGGCCCGCCGAGCCGTCACCAAGGGGCGCGCCTGGCACGGCCGTAGCGATGTGTGGTTCCGGCCGGGCCCGCTGCTCGGCCACGCCGGCGGCGGCAGGTCGGCGTTCGTCTTCCCCGGCCTGGAAGGCGACTTCACACCCCGCACCGACGACATCGCCGCCCACTTCGGCCTCAATCCGCTGCCCGGCACCGACGTCGGGGTCGGTGACGTCGGACGGCACGGCTTCGGGGTCGTCGGTGTGGGCCGCCTGCTGGACCGGGCGCTGCGCGGCATCGGTGTCGTACCGGACGCGGTGGCCGGACACAGCGTCGGCGAGTGGACGGCCATGGTGGCCGGCGGGCTCTATGGGCCGGACCAAGTGGACGCGTTCATGGCCGAGTTCGACCCCGACACGGTCACCGTGCCCGGTCTCGCCTTCGCCGCCCTCGGCACCTCCGCCGCGCACGTCCGCGCCCTGCTCGCCGAGTCCTGGGCCGGCTCCGGGATCGTGCTCTCGCACGACAACGCGCCCCGCCAGTCCATGGTCTGCGGGCCCGGCGCGGCGGTCGAGGAGTTCGTACGGTCCCTGCGCGCGCAGGGCGTGATCTGCCAGGTACTGCCCTTCCGCTCCGGATTCCACACGCCGATGCTGGAGCCGTACCTCGCGCCCATCAAGGAGGCCGCCGACCGCTTCCGGCTCCACCCGCCGACCGTTCCGGTGTGGTCCGGGACGACCGCCGCGCCCTTTCCTCGGGCCGAGCGGGCGGTGCGCGAGCTGTTCGTGCGGCATCTGCTGGAACCCGTCCGCTTCCGTGAGCTGACCGAGGCCCTGTACGGCGCCGGGCACCGCGTCTTCGTCCAGGTGGGCCCCGGCCGTCTCACCTCCCTGATCGCCGACACCCTGGGCGACCGCGACCACCTGGCCGTCGCCGCCAACGCGCCCGAACGCAGCGGCATGTCCCAACTGCGCCGCGTGAGTACGGCGTTGTGGGTGGCGGGAGCCTCCGTGGCACCGGCCCTGCCGCCGCGCGCCACGACATCCGGACCCGCCGCGCCGCCATCCACCGCGCCGACCGCGTCCGCTGCGCCGCCGCGCACCGCAACGACCGCGCCCGCTCAGCCGCCACCCACCATGCCGGCCCCGGCCGCTCTGCCGCCGCGCACGGCAGCGATCCCACCCCCCGAGCCACTACGCACCGCAGCGACCGCGTCGGCGCACCGGCGCCGCCGGCCCGTCCGGCTCGACCTCGGCGGTGCGCTCGTCTCGCTGGACGGCCCGGTACTCGACGCCCTCCGGGCCGAACTGCGACCCGTCCCGTCCGTCGTACACCCCTCGCCCACGAGCCATTCGGACGACGACAACCCCGCCCCCGACCCCGGCCCCGGCCCCGCCCCCGACCCCGGCCCCGGCCCCGCCCCCGACCCCGGTCCCGGCCCCGGCCCCGGCCCCGCCCCCGGCCCCGGCCCCGGCCTGGGCCCCGGCCTGGGCCAACTGGACCGCGTCGCCCCACACTTCCCGGCAGTCGCCGAGCTCACCGCCCTCCTGCGGGAGACCGCCGACACAGCGGTGGAGCTGATCACGGCGAGCGGCCGGCGCGACCGTAGAACCGCCGCAGGCGCAGCCGCAGCGGCAATTGCAAGTACCGCCCCCGCCACCGCCGCCACGGTCGCTGCCCCGACGACCACCACCCTCCACGTCTCCCCCCACACCATGCCCCACCTCCTGGACCACTGCTTCTTCCCGCAGCGCCCCAACTGGCCCGAGATCGCGGACCGTTGGCCGGTCGTCCCGGCCACCACGATCGTTAGGCACATCATGGACGCGGCCGAGGCGGCGGCCCCGGGCAAGCGCGCGGTCGCGGTGCACGAGGCCCGTTTCGACCGCTGGCTCACCGCCACGCCCCCCGTCGACGTACCCGTCACCGTGACCCCGCTCCTTGGCCGTCCGGACCGCGTCACCGTCGCCTTCGGCCCCACGGCCCGCGCCACGGTCGAACTCGCCCCATGCCACCCCGCACCGCCCCCGCCCAGCCCCCTCCCGGACGCCGTCGAGCGCCGCCCCGAGCACACCGCAGCCCGGATCTACCGGGACCGCTGGATGTTTCACGGCCCCGGCTTCCAGGGCCTGTCCGACGTCACCGCGATCGGCGAGCGGCACATCCGGGGAGTGATCACCGCGCCCGCCGCCCCGGGCGCCCTGCTGGACAACGTGGGTCAGCTGCTCGGCTACTGGATCATGGCGACGCGTACCGAGCGGACCGTCGTCTTCCCCGTGCGGATGCGGCACCTGCGGTTCCACGGACCGCACCCGGCGCCCGGCACCGAGGTCGGCTGCGTGCTGCGGATCACCTCCCTCACGGACACCGTCCTGGAGGCCGACGCGGAGCTCACCGTCGCCGGCCGGGTGTGGGCCGTGATCGGCGGCTGGCAGGACCGCCGCTTCGACAACGACCCCACCACCCGGCCCGTGGAACGCTTCCCCGAGCGCCACACCCTCTCCCGCGCCATGCCCGGGGGCTGGGCGCTGGTGCACGAGCGCTGGCCGGACCTCGCCTCGCGCGAGCTGATCATGCGCAACTCGCTCGGCGGCGCCGAGCGGGCCGAGTACGCCGAACACCCGCCGCGCGGACGCAGGCAGTGGCTGCTGGGCCGCATCGCGGCCAAGGACGCCGTACGGCAGTGGCTCTGGCGGCAGGGCGCGGGACCCGTCTTCCCGGCCGAACTACGCGTGCACAACGATGAGTTGGGAAGGCCGTACGTCACCGGCGTGCACGGCCGCGTCCTGCCCCCGCTGGACGTCTCGCTCGGCCACCGCGCCGAGGCGGCCGTGGCGATCGTCCGGCCGCACACCCCGCGGCCCGGCCCCGGCATCGACATCGAAGAGGTCACCGAGCGCGACCCGGCGACGCTCGCCACCGCGCTCGGCCCGGCCGAACTCCGCCTGCTGCGCACCCACTCCGCCGAGGGCGGGGAAGAAGCCGTGTGGTTCACCCGGTTCTGGGCCGCCAAGGAGGCCGTCGCCAAGGCCGAGGGCGTCGGATTCGGCGGTCGCCCCCGGGACTTCGCGGTTCTGGAGGCCGCGCCGGACGGCAGCCGGCTGCTGGTCTCCGGCCGCCTGGAACGCGTCTACACCGTGCACTGCGCACCGGTGGCCAACCCGGCCGACCTGCCGCAGCGCACCTACGTGGCGGCCTGGACGACCGGGCCGGGAGCCGACGACGGACACCCCGACGACGGACACCCCGAGGGCGGCCAGACCCACGAAGCAGCCGACGACGGACACCCCGACGAAGCAGCCGAGGAGTACCCCCGATGAACCCCACCCAGCCGGCCCCGGCGCAGCCCACCGCCGACACCGTGCTCGCCGACCTCACGGGCATGCTCCG
Organism: Streptomyces sp. NPDC054783; assembly: GCF_053611725.1. NCBI lineage: Bacteria > Bacillati > Actinomycetota > Actinomycetes > Kitasatosporales > Streptomycetaceae > Streptomyces > Streptomyces sp. NPDC054783. The sequence goes on from NZ_JBSHAY010000016.1 coordinate 80,553, forward strand.
CGCGGTGCTGGCGGAGTACGGCGACGACGACGTGCTCATCGGCATGTCCACCACCTTCAACCGCGACCTGGAGCTGGAGAGCATCGACCTCGTCACCCTGGCCGGGCTGCTGGAGGAGCGCTACGGGCAGCGGGTCAACCTCGCCGAGTTCCTGGCCGGCATGGAGTTCGACGAGATCATCGAGCTGACCGTCGGCAGGCTCGTGGAGTACGTCGTGTGGAGCCTGAAGACCACGCAGGCGGGCTGAGCCGTGGCCATGGTCGACGCCGGCGGGATCCGGCTGCACGTCCAGCGCACGGGGCCGGCCGACGGCCGCGTCCCGCACGCCACCATCGTCCTGGTGCACGGGCTGCTCACCGACAGCCTGGCCAGCTACTACTTCACCGTCGCGCCCGCGTTCGCCGCGGCCGGCCTCGACGTCGTCATGTACGACCTGCGCGGCCACGGCCGCAGCGAGCGCCCGCCGCAGGGCTACACCCTCGACCACAACATCGACGACCTGGAGGCCCTCCTGGACCGGCTGGCCGTCACCGGGCCCGTCCACCTCGTCGGCAACTCCTACGGCGGCACGATCGCCTTCGGCTTCGCCGCCCGCCACCCGGAGCGCACGGCCAGCCTGACGCTGATCGAGTCCGAGCCCGCGACCGCGGCCTGGGCGGCGAAACTCGGCCGCATCCTCGACCGGGTCATGACCGAACTCGCCCACAACGAACGCGACGCCCTCGCCTGGATCATCGCCCACCGCGGCCACAACACCGCCCGGCTGGCCAAGGGCGCGGCCCGGCTCGCCCGCGAGACCACCCTCGGCCGGGACATCCCCGCCAGCCGGGTGCTGACCGAGGCCGCGATCAGTGCCGTACGCTGCCCGGTCCTCGGCGTCTACGGCGGCGAGTCGGACCTCGCGGGCCTGGTCCCGCTGATGCGCGCACTGCTGACGGACTACCGGCCGGTCGTGCTGTCCGGCTACGAGCACTCGGTGCTGGTGGAGGCGCCGGCGGCCGTGGGCGGGCACATCCTGGACCTGGTCGGCGCCGGGGCGGGGGTCGGATGAGCGCCTTCCTCTTCGTGGTGCCGCCGCTGACCGGGCATGTCAACCCGGCCGTCGGCGTCGCCGCCCGGCTGGCCGCGCACGGGCACCGCGTGGCCTGGGTGTGCGCCGACCCGGCGCTGGTGCGGCGGCTCGCGGGCCCGGACGCGGAGGTGTTCGGCTGCGCCGGCCGGGTACCGGGCGCCGAGGGCGCCGTACGGCCGCCTGACCTGCGTGGCGCGGAGGCGCTGAAGTTCCTGTGGGAGTGGTATCTGCTCCCGCTCGCCGACGCCATGGCACCGGGTGTCCGTGCGGCCGTTGAGGCGTTCCGCCCGGACGTGGTGGTGGCCGACCAGCAGGCCTTCGCCGGCGCCCTGGTGGCCGAACGCCTCGGACTGCCGTGGGCCACCTCGGCCACGACCTCGGCGGAGTTCACCGGTGCCTACGACGGCCTGCCGAAGGTGGTGGCCTGGCTGCGACACCGCCTGAGCGAACTGCGCGCCCGCGTCGGCGACCCGTCCGGCACCGCCGACCCGCGCTTCTCGCCGTACCTCCTGATGATCTTCAGCACACCCGAACTCATCGGTCCGCTGGCGCCGTTGGCTCCGCACGTCCACTATGTCGGCCCCTCCCTCGCCGACCGCCCGGCCGGCCCCGGTTTCCCCTGGGAACGGCTGGACCGGCCCCGGGCGAAGGTCCTGGTGACCCTGGGCACGGCGAACGCCGACACGGGCGGCCGGTTCCTCGCCGAGTGCCTCACCGCGCTGCGGGAACGCGCCGACAGGGTGCAGGCGGTGATCGCCGACCCGGGCGGCGCCCTCGCGGTGCCGCCGGGGGACAGGGACGTCCTGATCCTTCCCTCCGTGCCCCAACTCGCCCTGCTGGAGCGGATGGACGCCGTCGTCTGCCACGCCGGACACAACACCGTGTGCGAGGCCCTGTGGCACGGCGTCCCGCTCGTCGTCGCGCCCATCCGGGACGATCAGCCCGTGGTGGCCGGACAGGTCGTGGACGCAGGCGCCGGTGTCCGGGTCCGCTTCGGCCGGGTCCGCGCCGACCGGCTGGGCGCGGCCCTCGACACCGTCCTCACCGATCCGGCCCACCGGGCCGCCGCCGCCCGGATCCGCACCGCGTTCCGCGCGGCGGGCGGCGCCCGGGCAGCGGCGGCCCAACTCGAACGACTCGCAGCGGAGAGCCGATGAGCGACCACGACGAAAAGACGGCCAACAGCGCGAAGAGTGCGCAGAGCGCTGAGAGTGCTGAGAGCGCCAAGAACGACAAGGCGGCCCGTATCGCCGCCCTGCGTCCCGCCTACCAGAAGGACCTGGCCACCGGCACGGAACGGTTCTTCGGCGCCCACCGCCCCGACTGCCCCTGGTGCGGCTCGGACCGGCTCGACACCCGCCTGCGGACCACCGACCTGCTCCAGCACAAGCCCGGCCGCTTCACCCTCGACCGCTGCGCCGACTGCGGCCACATCTTCCAGAACCCCCGACTGACCGAGGAGGGCCTGGAGTTCTACTACCGGGACTTCTACGACGGCCTCGGTGAACAGCGCATGAGCGGCACCTTCGGCGGCCGTGGCGCCATGTACCGGGCCCGCGCCGAGGCGATACTCCCGCACGACCGCACCCCGAAGGCATGGCTGGACGTCGGCACCGGCCACGGCCACTTCTGCGCGACCGCCCGCACCGTCCTGCCCGGCACCGCCTTCGACGGGCTGGACTTCACCGACGGTGTCGAACTCGCCGCCCGCGAGGGCCGCGTGGACCACGCCTACCGCGGTGCCTTCCCCGATCTCGCGCCCGATCTCGCCGCCCGTTACGACGTGGTGAGCATGTTCCACTACCTGGAGCACAGCACCGACCCGGACCGCGAACTCCGCGCCGCCCACGAGGCCGTACGCCCCGGCGGGCACCTCCTCATCGAGGTGCCGGACCCGGAGAGCAGCTACGCCCGGCTGCTCGGCCGCTGGTGGCTGCCCTGGCTCCAGCCCCAGCACCTGCACTTCATGCCGGTCGCGGGCCTGAGACAGCGGCTGACCGAGCGGGGCTTCACGGTGGTCGCCGAGCAGCACGCCGCGGCGCACGATCCGGTCGACCTGCTCGCCGCGGTCTGGCTGGCCCTCGACCACACCGCCCCGCGCGAGGACGCCCCCTGGCTGCCCGAGCCGCCCGGCGTCCTGCGCCGCGCCACGCGCACCGCACTCCTCCTCGCGGGCGTGCCGGCGCTCATCACGGCGACGCTCCTCGACCGGTTCGCGATCCGCCCCCTGTCCCACCGCCTGGGCCTGTCCAACGCCTACCGCCTGGTTGCGCGCCGCGAGTGACCGGAACTCACAGCACCTTGGCGCGGATCAGCGCGGACAGCGTCAGGGTGCCGGGCAGCAGCGGCACCCAGTCGGTCAGCACCCGGTAGCCGATGACCGTCGCGGTGGCCACCGCCGGTGCGGAGCCGAAGGTGACCAGCGTCCACACCAGTGCCGCGTCGACCGCGAACCCGCCCGGCGCCGGAACCGCGCCGACGGCCGTGCCCGCCGCGAGATAGGCGAGCACCACGTGCGTCCAGGGCAGCCCCAGCCCGAGCGAGGCACCGACACAGGCCAGGGTGGTCCCCTGCACCAGCGGCATCGCGACCGCCCCGCCCCACAGCGCGACCACCCGGCAGGGCCGCGTGTGCACCTCCCGGGCGTCGGCGAGGGCGGAGCGCAGCAGCCCGGTCACCGGCCGCCGCAACGGCCGTACGACCGTCAGCAGCACCCCGGCCGCCGCGACGACCCCGCCGGCGACGGCGGCGACCGGGACCAACAGCCGTCCGTCCGGGACCAGATCCCCGAGGCGCCGCCAGGCAGGGGACGCGGCGAGGAACACCAGCAGCACCACGGTCTTCGCGCCGGACTTGGCCAGCGAGTACAGCCCGATCGAGGCGGTGGCCCGGGCCGGCGGCACCCCGCGGCCCCGCAGAAAGCGCAGGGTGACGGCATGGGCACCGAGCCCGCCCGGCAGCGCGTGGTTGGCGGCACCGGCGGCGAACTGCGAGGCCAGCAGCAGCCCCGGGGGCACCGGGTCGGGCAGGGCGCCCTGCCGGACGCACGCGGCCGCCACACAGTTCAGGCAGGTGAAACCCGCCCCGGCCAGCAGCCACCCCGGGTCGGCCGCGACCAGCCGCCGGACCCCCTCGTACATCACCGGGCGGTTGGCGGCGGCCCAGCCGGCGGCCAGCAGCAGGGGAGCCAGGCACAGCGCCAGCCGCAGGTGCCGGGCCGCGAGGGGGGACGCGGGCCGGGGAGCGGCCCCGGGAGCGGGGTCCGGCAGAGCGCCGGAGCCGACGGGGAGCGGATCCGCCGTCCGGGGACACGGCGGGGAGGGAAGCGAAGGGGACGGAGACAGTGAGGACACGGGGACGTCGTCCTTCCGCAGCGGGTCCCGCGGCGGGGACCTGGGGGAGGCGGGTCGGGCGATACCGCGGGGAGCCTTCCCCTCCCGCGTGACACGGGGATGTCCGAAAACCGAAGGCGCGAGGGCGGGACGGTGCCGCCGGGCGGGTGCGCGCAAGCCGCCGTTCACCGCCGACCAGGTAGCCTTCCCTTGGGGCGCGCTTTACATGCGGCGTCCCGCACGGCAAGGACAGCGACAGGGGAGGATCCCGCGGTGCACGTCCAGGAATGGCTCGACACGGTGCCCGCGGCCGCCGTCTACGCAGTGGTGGCCCTGGTGATCGGTCTGGAGAGCCTGGGCATCCCACTTCCCGGAGAGATCATTCTGGTCTCGGCGGCGTTGATGTCCTCCCAGCACTCGGGCATCAATCCGGTCGTCCTCGGCGCGTGCGCGACCGCGGGCGCCGTGATCGGCGACTCCATCGGCTACGCGATCGGCCGCAAGGGCGGCCGCCCGCTGCTGGCCTGGCTGGGGAACAAGTTCCCGAGACACTTCAGCGAGGGCCATGTGGCCACCGCCGAGCGGTCGTTCGAGAAGTGGGGCATGTGGGCCGTCTTCTTCGGCCGCTTCATCGCCCTGCTGCGCATCTTCGCCGGCCCGCTCGCGGGCGTCCTGCACATGCCGTACTGGAAGTTCCTGATCGCCAACGTCCTCGGCGGCATCTGCTGGGCGGGCGGCACCACGGCCGCCGTCTACTACGTCGGCGTGGTCGCCGAGGGCTGGCTGAAGAAGTTCTCGTACGTGGGGCTGGCCGCGGCGGTGGTGATCGGTCTGGCCACCATGCTGGTCATCAAGCGCAAGGCGAAGAAGGCCCAGGAGCAGGCGGATCGAGAGGCAGAGCCTGTGAGCGCCGGAGAATAGGGCGCCCGACAGGCACGCGGGGAACTGCGCGAGCAACCCTCAGCCACCCGCACCCGGGAAGGCGCCTACCCGTGCACCTCGTGGTGCGCCTTCGCCAACTCCGCGTACATGGTGCCGTTGAGGGTGACCCCCTGCCGTTCCTCCTCACTCAACGGCCGCCTGACCTTGGCCGGAACCCCCGCCACCAGCGACCCGGGCGGCACCACCGTCCCCTGCGGCACCAGAGCCTGAGCGGCCACGAGTGACCCGGCGCCGATGACGGCCCCATTCAGGACGGTCGCCCCCATCCCGATCAGACAGTCGTCCTCGACCGTCGCCCCGTGCACCACCGCGTTGTGCCCGATGGACACCCGCTCACCCACGCTCACCGGAAACCCGGGATCCGCGTGCAGGGTGACGTTGTCCTGCACATTCGCCTGCGCACCCACGGTGATCTTCTCGACATCCCCGCGCACCACGGCCCCGTACCAGACACTGGCCCCGGCGTGCAGCGTGACGTCCCCGATCACGGAAGCCGTAGGAGCCACGAACGCCTCGGGATCGACCTGGGGCTCCTTGCCGCCGATGCCCACGATCAGCGCCTGCTGTGCCATCACCGTCTCCTCGCATCCGTAAGTACCCCGCACGGTACGACAAAGGGTGGGGCAAAGATCACAGCAGCCCACCCTCTCGCCGAAGGCAACCGATGAGTAACGTAAGCCCGTGCCGAAGCCCAAGAACACGTTCTCGTCCTGGCGCCGCCGCCTCGCCCAACGCGCGGTGCACGCGGCCTGGGCCTGGGCTCAGCGCACGGGCTCCGTCACCGCCGATCACCCCGGCCGCCTGAAGTTCGGCGCGATCGGCGAGGCCACCCGGCTCGCCTTCCCGCTCGGCACGGTCTTCGGCGAGCCCTGGATCCACCTCGGTTCGCACTGCATCATCGGCGAACAGGTCACACTGACCGCCGGCCTGATGCCGGACCTTGACCTCGGTCCGGAACCGATCCTGCGCATCGGCGACGGCGTGGTCCTCGGCCGCGGCAGCCATGTCATCGCGGACACGACGGTCACCATCGGCAGCGACTGCTACTTCGGCCCGTACGTCTACGTCACCTCCACCAACCACTCCTACGACGACCCGCACCAGCCCATCGGCAGGCAGTGGCCGCGTATGGAGCCGGTGGAGATCGGTCCTGGCTGCTGGATCGGCACCGGCGCGGTGATCCTGCCGGGCGCGCGCATCGGCCGGAACGTGGTGGTGGCGGCCGGTGCGGTGGTCCGGGGCACGGTGCCGGACCACGCCGTGGTGGCCGGGGCGCCCGCCCGGGTCGTCCGGCGCTGGACGGCCGAGCAGGGCTGGCAGCCGCCACTCAGGACGCCGACCCCGGTGCCCATCCCGGAAGGGACGACATCGGAGCAGCTGAGGGCACTGGCGGAACTGGACGAGGACGTGGTGGCCCGGCTCGCGCAACTGGAACCCGAAAGCTGACTCGGCGGGGACTGGAGCCTGCGGGCTGGTTCGGCCTGGGCCGGAATCTGCGGGCTGGGTTGGCCGGTGCGGGAATCTGCGGGGGCCGGCTGGGCCTGGACGGGAGCCTGCGGGCTGGCTCCAGCGGGACGGGAGCCTGCGGGCCGGCTCAGTCTGGACTGGACCCGGGGGCTGGCCTGCCCGGGACGGGAGCCTGCGGGCTGGGTCGGCCTGAGCGGGAGCCTGGGGGCTGGTTCGGCCGGGATGGGAATCTGCGGGCTGGTTCGGCCTGGGCGGGAATCCGCGGGCTGGTCCGCCCGGGACGGGAGACCGCAGGTCGGCTCGGTCGGGACCGGAACCCGCAGGCCGGCCGGGCCGGCACCGGAATCCGCGGGTTGACCCGCCCCGCACTGGAACCCGCAGGTCGGCTCAGCCGGTCGCCAGTAGCACTGTGCCGAGCAGCGCCAGCCCCGCGCCCGCTGCCTGGATCGCCCGCAGGCGCTCGCTGAGGAAGCCGCGCGCGGCCAGCGCGGTCACCACCGGGTACAGCGAGGCGAGGACGGCCGCCACGGTGACCGGGCCGTGCTGGGCGGCCACCGCGTAGGTGCCGTTGGCGGCCACGTCGGCGAGCCCGACGAAGGCCAGCGCGGGCAGCGAGGCCCACGGGAAGCCGCCCTCCGGCACCGCCCGGCCGCCCCGCCGGACGGAGACGGCGAGCGCGGCTCCGCCGACCGCGACGTTCGTCAGACGCTGGACGAACAGGGCGAGGAACAGGCCCGTGACGGTGGTGGAGGCCTCCGTGATCAGGGCGAACACCGTGCCGAAGCCCAGCGCCGCGACCAGCGTGAGCAGGATCGTCCGCCGCTGTACGGGCGCCCCGCGCAGCTGTGGACCGCCCGCGAGGACGACCCCGGTGACGGCCACGGCGATGCCCGCGACCTGGAGCATTCCGGGCCGCTCTCCGAGGACGAGGCCCACACCGACCGGCACGCCCACGCTCAGTGTCGCGAGTGGCGAGACGACCCCCATGGGGCCGAGCGCCAGGGCCTTGTAGAAGGAGAGCAGGGCGACCGGACCCACCAGCCCGGCGGCGAACGCGAACCACAGGCGCGGCCCGGCCTCGCTCCATCCGCCGGTCGCGGCGACGATCGCGCCGAGGATCGTCGCCGCGATGGCCTGCGAGACGACCACGACCGTCAGCGCGGGCGTACGCCGGGTCAGCAGTCCGCCGCCGAAGTCGGCCAGTCCCCACAGGAGGCTGGTGGTGAGGGCGAGGAATGCTGTCACGGTCGGCCTCGCAGTACAGTTTGGTGAACGATCAGGTACACCCCACCGTAGTTCAGTCAAGTGAACTCTGTCATCCCGTATATTGAACCCAATAGGGAACCCTCATCGATGGACGTGATGTGTCGGACCTCGACCTGCTGACCCAGTCCCTGGCGCGCAACGTCAAGCGCTGGCGCACCGAGCGCGGCTTCACCCTGGACGCGCTCGCGGCCCGCGCGGGCGTCAGCCGCGGCATGCTCATCCAGATCGAGCAGGCCCGGACGAACCCCAGCATCGGCACCGTCGTCAAGATCGGTGACGCGCTCGGCATCAGCATCACCACCCTGCTCGACTACGAACAGGGCCCCACCGTCCGCATCGTCCCCGCCGAGCAGGCCGTACGGCTGTGGCACACGGACGCCGGCAGCTACAACCGCCTCCTCGCCGGCACGGAGGCGCCCGGTCCGCTGGAGATGTGGGACTGGCGGCTGATGCCGGGCGAACAGAGTCCCTCAGAGCCGCACCCGGCGGGCACGGTGGAACTGGTCCATGTCACCGCCGGCGAGCTGACCCTGACCGTGGACGGCGTGAAACACCTGGTGCCGACCGGCGCGAGCGCCACGTTCGAGGCGAGCACCTCGCACACCTACGGCAACGAGGGCGACGTACCGATGGAGATGGTCATGGCCGTCTCGGTACCGCCCGTGCGCTGAACCGCACTGCGGCGGCCTGTTAGCGTGCGGCCATGCGTGCACCCATCGGAGACTTCGACACCGCCACCCCGGTCCCGGACTGCCTTCAGGAGCTGACCGCCCCGGTCGCCGACGCCGTACGCAACTGGCAGGGCGCGGTCCCCGCCGACCGGGTCCTCCACGTCGAGACGGACCCGCGCTGGGCCGATACGGCCGCCTTCGTGGAGCACTACGGCCGCGACCTGCTGCAGCAGTCGGCGAACTGTGTGGTGGTCGCGGGCAAGCGGGGCGGCGAGACCACCCTCGCCGCGTGCGTGGTGCTCTCCACCACCCGGGTCGACGTCAACGGCGTGGTGCGCCGCCAACTCGGCGCCCGCAAGGCCTCCTTCGCCTCGATGGAGACGGCGACCGGCGAGACCGGCATGGAGTACGGCGGCATCACCCCGGTCGGACTGCCCGCCGGCTGGCCGGTGCTGATCGACTCGGCCGTGGTCGACCTGCCCTACGTCCTCGTCGGCAGCGGACGCCGGCGCGGCAAGCTGCTGGTGCCCGGCAAGGCCCTCGCGGACCTCCCGGGCGCCGTGGTGCTGGAGGGCCTCGGGGTCGCCTGAGGCCGGCGAACGGCAGATCCGTTCCACCGGCCCGGCGGTGTTCAGTAGGCGCTTGCGGTGCCGAGGTACTGCTCGGCGAAGGCCGCCGCCGCGGCCGGCGAGGTGAACAGCCGGCGCAGCCGGGCCAGTGTGGTGCCGGCGCGGAACGGATCACCGGACGCGACACCGTGATAGATGTCCGACAGCCACTGCGAGAACTCCTGGTAGTCCCACACCCGGCGCAGACATGCCGCGGAGTAGCCGTCCAGGCCGCTGCCGTCGCCCTTCGTGACGCAGGCCGTGAGCGCGTCGCCGAGCAGGAAGGCGTCGTGCAGGGCGAGGTTCATGCCCTTCGCGGCGATGGGCGCGACCAGATGACCGGCGTCCCCGGCGAGGAACAGCCGCCCGTGGGCGAGGGGTTCGACGACATAGTGGTGCATGTCCAGCACCCGTTTCTCGATCAGCCGGCCCTCGCCGAGCGGGGGCGCTCCGGCCGCGCCGAGCCGCTCACGCAGCTCGGTCCAGACCCGGTCGTGCGACCAGTTCTCCGGATCGTCGCCGGGCGGGCACTGGAGGTAGAACCGGGTCATCTCGGGGCTGCGCGGCATCTGCCCGGCGAAACCGCGCGGGTGGACACCGAACAGCACGCAGTCCGTCGACGGCGGAACCTCCGCGAGCAGCGCCAGCCAGCCGATGCCGTCGTCCTGCCGCGCGATCCGCCTGCGCTCGACGGGTATCGCGTCCCGCGTGACGCCGCGCGCCCCGTCGCAGCCCGCGACGAAGTCGCAGCGCAGCAGCCGGCGTTCGCCCGTCTCCGGGCACCGGTACGAGACCGCGGGCCGGTCCGAGTCCAGGTCGTGCAGCGAGACGTCGTGCACGCCGAAGCGGATGTCGCCGCCGCGTACGTCGGCGTACTCCCGCACCAGATCCGTCACCAGCAACGGCTGCGGGTAGACGTAGTGATGGCTGCCGGTCAGGTCGGCGTAGGGAAAGCGGTACCGCTCGCCGTCGAAGCGGAACTCGCAGGCGCTGTGCGACTCGGCCCGGTCCGGCAGCCGTTCGGACAGTCCGCGTCGGCCGAGTTCGCGCACCGCCCACTCCTCGATGACACCGGCCCGGGGCCGGGTCTCGATGAACTGCCTGCTCTCGGTCTCCAGGACGACACAGTCGACGGAGGCGGCCCGCAGGATGTTGCCGACGGTGAGCCCGGCGGGCCCGGCGCCCACGACGACGACCGTACGGCGTTCCCCGGGCGCGGAATCGGGGTGGGGGGAAGGGAAGACCATCCCCGCATTATGACGGTGTCCCGTCAGCCGGGTCGGCCGGGCGGACACCAGGGAGAGCAGGGTCAGTCCGCGGGGGCGTCGGGGCTGGTGAAGGAGTTCCTGAAGACGGCGGATCACCGCCTTGCTGAACGGTGAGGTGCGCGGTGTGAGCGGCCCGGCTTTTCGGTGAAAGAGAAAAACGACCCCTGAAGGGCCGTTTTCCCCCGTCTTCGTGGTCAGGCGGATCCGGATCGAGTCACGAGTGGATCTTGAGGGGCTGGGTGCACAGGCTCTTGGCGGGTATGTCGCCGGTGATCTCGCTCAGACAGACCTTCATCGTGGTCCCGTTCGCGTACTTCTTGTCGAACTTCGAGGGGAAGGCGGTCAGCCAGTCCTGCGTGGTCTTCGGGGACTTCAGGCTGGACGCCAGCTTTCCGTTGATGTACAGCGTCAGCTTCGGCCTGCCCCAGATGCCCATGAAGCGTCCGTGGATCGACTTGACCGTCAATCCGTGGCCGTCGATGAAGATGCACACCATGTTCGATTCCTCGCGCGTCACCTGGTGGTTCTCGCAGTCATTGGAGGAGGCGGACGCGATGCCGGTGGAACCGACCACGAACGTAGCGGCCATCAGCGGTACCAGCAGGGCGGGCACGGCCGCCCGCAAACCCTTGATCTTCACGTGAACTTGTTCTCCGTTGGCTTTTGCGTGGTTATGCCTGGTTCCCAGACCTTCTCGGCGATCATGGTATGGGCGGAATCAGGGGTTCCGTCCTGTCCCTACTTGCCCTTGACCAAGTCATGTGCCGATCTTTGGTGTGAGCATGTCATTCCAGGCCGTGAGGGCGCCGTCGGTCACGGCCGCATGTGGGGAGATCACTCCCGCAACATGACGGTGTCCCGTCAGCCGCGACGCGGCCAACGGGACACCGGGGGTAGGAGTGGGGGTCAGTGCGCCGGGGCGTCGGTGACCACGACCTCCTCGATGTCGCGCTCGATCTGCTCGGGCTTGGAGGCGGTCGCCTTGGCCCAGTAGTAGATGCCGAGCGAGAACACCGCGACGACCAGGATGTCCCACCACAGCGGCAGGTCACCGTTACCGCCGAAGGTGCTCAGGTAGGAGAGCACGCCGATGCCCACCAGGTAGGGCGGCAGCCACTGCGCGGCCTTGAAGTCCAGGCGCGGCGCGTTGGGCAGGTTCTTGCGGATCGCGTACCAGGCGTAGGAGCCGAGCAGCACGTAGCCGATCAGGATCGCGCAGCCCAGGCGCCACAGGGTGTCCCAGCCGGACCAGAAGATGATCAGGTTGGCGACCACGAAGGACAGCGGGGAGATGAAGTTGCCGAAGGGCAGCTTGTACGGACGCTCGTGGTTCGGCAGCCGGTCGGCGAAGACGCCGTAGGCCAGCGGGGCGCCGGCGTACATCAGCACGCTCGCCGAGGTGATGAAGCCGACCAGCGTCTGCCAGCTCGGGAACGGCGCGAAGCAGACCACACCGGTCACGAACGACATCGCCAGGCCGAACCACGGCACACCGCGCGAGTCGGTCTTGGCGAAGACCTTCGGCGCGTAGCCGTTCTTGGCCAGGCCGTAGGAGATACGGGACGTGGCGGTGGTGTAGATCAGGCCGGTGCCACCGGGGGAGATGATCGCGTCGGCGTACAGCACCCAGGCCAGCCATCCCAGGCCGCACAGCGTGGCGAGACCCGCCCAGGGGCCGCTGATGCCGACGTAGTTCAGGTTTGCCCAGCCCTTGGCGAAGGAGGCGTGCGGCAGGGCGCCGATGAAGACGATCTGGAGCAGCAGGTAGATCACGGCGCCGATCGCGACCGAGCCGAGCGTGGCGCGCGGAAGGTCACGCTTGGGGTTGCGGCTCTCGCCGGCCAGCTGGATGGCCTGCTCGAAGCCGAGCAGCGCGAAGATGATGCCGCTGGAGCTGATAGCGCCGAGAACGCCCGCGGCGCCCTTGGGTGCGAAGCCCTCGGAGGTGAAGTTCGCCGGGTGGAAGTTGCCGATCGCGATGACGAAGATCGCCGCGAGCGGGACCGCGATCTTCCACCAGGTGGCGGCGCTGTTGGTGTGCGCCAGGACGCGGACACCGAGGAAGTTGACCGCGACGAACACGGCCATCAGGAGCACCGCGACGACGATGCCGCTGGTGGTGAGCGTGCCGTTGGTGTTCTGCAGGCCGTCGGCGAAGTGCCAGTGCTTGGCGTAGCCGATCATGGCCTCGACCTCGATCGGGGCCACCGTCGCGGCCTGCAGCCAGGCGAACCAGCCGAAGGACATACCGGCCAGGCCGCCGAAGGCGTAGTGCGGGTAACGGGCGGTACCGCCCGCCACCGGGAACATGCCACCGAGCTCGGCGTGCACGAGGGCGAGCAGCACGATCGCCACGGCACCGATCATCCACGAGATGATCGCCGCGGGGCCGGCCGCCGTGACCGCCTTCTCGGCACCGAAGAGCCAGCCGGAACCAATGATGGAACCCACCGAAGCCCACATCAGGCCGATGAGCCCCACATCGCGGCGCAGGCCGCCGCCGGTGTCGCTTGTGGCTACCGGCGCAGCCTGGTCGACGTTCGCCATGTCTAGTGGCCTCTCAGATCTATACGCAGCGTTAACGAGCAAGGAGGCCACAGGCTAGGGAGACTTTCCGCATGAGCAAAAGAGTGTTAACCAAATTTTGACCTGGGATCTTAGGTGTCTTGGGCGCACACTCGGTCACGGACTTGTCACAGGTCAGATGCCTGACCGGAATGTCAATATTCAGCGGCAGATTGTGAGTAGAAGGAAAGATTCACTGGTTCAGAAGGGGAATTTCGATGGCGGGACAACGATCCATGACAATGTCAAGGCCTGCCGCCAGGGTCCGCTCGTAGGCGGTCTCGTCCACGACCCCCAGCTGGAACCACACCGCCCGAGCGCCCCTGGTCACGGCCTCGTCGGCCACCGCGCCGGCCAGTTCGCTGTTGACGAAGACGTCGACCACGTCGACCTCGAAGGGAACGTCCGCGAGGGAGGCGTACCCCGGTTCGCCGTGCACCGTCTCGGCCTTCGGGTGCACCGGGACGATCCGCTTGCCGAACCGCTGGAGCACCTGCGCCACCCCGTACGCGGCCCGGCTCCGGTTGGTGGACAGGCCGACCACCGCCCAGGTGTCGCCCAGCTCGGTCAGGATCCTGCGGATCGTCGCTTCGTCGCCGTACACGACCGCCTCCTCGAACTGCGGGAACTGTTCGCCTGGACAACAGTACGGTGGCGGGTCGGGATTCCCGCCCCGCCACCTCGCCACCGTGTCCGGAATCGGCACGAGATGCCTGCGTACGGCCGCCCGCCCGCCTACGCTCAGCCCGTGCTGCGCATCCTCGACGCCCGAACCGGTGAGCCCGTCCCCGCCGCGCCCGCCCGGCGCGGCCTGACCCGCATCGAAGCCCACGCCTCCGGCCCCGACCCGACGGCCCTGCGCGTTCTCCTCACCGCTGACCTGCTGGTCCGCGCCCTGGAACTGGGCGGCACACCGGTCTGGCCGACCCTCGCCGCACCCCACAGCCCCACCGACCTCCGCACCGCCGCGACCACCCTGGCCATCCGCCCCTTCGAGGACGCCCGCGACGTCACGTCGGGGCTGGGGGAGGCGCAGACGCTCCACGTGACGGCCGAGCTGTCGGACGGCTCCGGCGGGGGGCCGGTGGTGTGGGTCGCGGCTGTGGAGTGGAGGGGTGAGCCGGCGGGCGGCTCGGGGACGGACCTCGTCGCGGGGCACGCCCCCAGGCATGCCCCCGAATCCGCCCCCGGGCATGTCCCCGAGCCCGGCCCCGGCCACGCCGCCGGGCGCGAACCCGAGTCCGCCTCCGAGCCTGCGCCCGGCCGTGCCCCGGAGCCTGCCGCGGGTCAGACCGCTGAGCCTGCGTCCGGCCGTGCCCCGGAGCCTGCCGCGGGTCAGACCTCCGAGCCTGCGCCCGGCCGTGCCCCGGAGCCTGCCCCGGGCCGTGCCGCCGAGCCGGCCCGCGCCCCCGCCCCCGAGCCCGCTCCCCGCCCTCCGCTCCCCGCGCTCCTCTCCGGGCTCTCAGACCCGTCCGCCCTTCGGCTGGCTCTGCTGTCCGTCCCCCGTGGTGAGCCTGTGCGGCTGGACTCCGGCGCGCTGGAGGAGGCCGCCGGGTGGCTGGCCCGGTGGCGGCGGGCTGTGGCGAGGTGGGCGCGGCAGCCCTCGCGGCCGGTACCCGACGACGTGCGGGCGCGGCTGCGCTCCGCGTGGGAGGACGACCTCGACCTGCCCGGGGTGCTGGAGGTGCTGCGGGCCGTGGAGAGCGCCCGGGATCTGCCCGACGGAGCCCGCTTCGAGACGTACGTCTACGCCGACCGTCTGCTGGCCCTCGACCTCGCCCGCGACCTGGGGAGCCTCGCATGATCGTGCGGGCGGGCACGGGCCCGCTGCGCAGGCTGGTGGTCCTGAGGCACGCCAAGTCCGCCTGGCCCGAGGGCGTCGAGGACCACCGCAGACCGCTTGCGCCGCGCGGGCTGCGCGACGCCCCGGCCGCCGGACGCGCCCTCGCCGAGGCGGACTGCCTGCCCGACCTCGCCCTGTGCTCCCCGGCCGTACGCGCCCGCCGCACCTGGGAGCTGGCCTCCGCCGAGTGGGGCACTCCGCCGCCGGTGCGGTTCGACCGGCGGTTGTACGCGGCCGGCGTACCGGAGCTGCTTGAGGTGGTCCGCGAGGCGCCGCCCGAGGTCGAGACACTGATGCTGGTCGGGCACAACCCCGGTCTCGAGGAACTGGTCCTGGAGCTGGCGCGGGACGGTCTCGACGACACGCTGGAGCGGGTGCGGACGAAGTTCCCCACGTCCGCGATCGCCGTCCTCTCCTGGCACGGCACCGGCTGGCCCGCCCTCGGCCCCGGAACGGCCCTTCTGACCTCGGTGATCATTGCGCGCGGGAAGAAGAAGTAGCACCACACGCGCGCGTAGCGCGTGCCCGAGCCGCGACGACCGGGTTACGCGCGCGTGCCCGGCCGCCCGTGGCCCCACCGCCGGCATGCGCCCGTCGCGGCCCACTCCCCGTCACCGCATAGGCTTGCGGGATGCAGGACGAGTACCGCACAGTCGCCCACGCGGGCGTGCACGAGATCGAGATCAACCGCTCCCGCTTCCTGTGCGCCCTCGCCCCGGCCGCCACCGAGCAGGAGGCGCAGCACTTCATCGCCTCCGTGCGCAAGGAGCACGCCGACGCCACCCACAACTGCTGGGCGTACGTCATCGGCGCCGACGCCTCCGTGCAGAAGGCCAGCGACGACGGCGAACCGGGCGGCACCGCCGGCGTCCCCATGCTCCAGATGCTGCTGCGCCGTGAGATGCGCTACGTCGTCGCGGTCGTCACCCGCTACTACGGAGGCGTCAAGCTCGGCGCCGGCGGACTCATCCGGGCCTACGGCGGCGCGGTCGGCGAGACCCTCGACACACTCGGCACGATCACCCGGCGCCGCTTCCGGCTGGCCACGGTGACCGTCGACCACCAGCGCGCCGGCAAGGTCCAGAACGACCTGCGCGCCACCGGACGCGAGGTGCGCGACGTCCGCTACGGCGAGGCGGTCACCATCGAGATCGGCCTGCCGGACACGGACGTCGAGGCGTTCCGCGCGTGGCTCGCGGACGCGACGGCGGGCACGGCGGGCTTCGAACTGGGCGGCGAAGCCTACGGAGATGCCTGACACTCCGCCTTGATCGGGCGAAAATCACCAAAGTTGGCCTGCCGTGTCGGGTCGTTACGGGAGTAACCGCCCGTGATGTCAGACCCGGCCGTTAGTCTCGGGGATCATGAGACTCCTGCACACGTCCGACTGGCATCTCGGCCGGGCCTTGCACCGGGTGAACATGCTCGGGGCCCAGGCCGAGTTCATCGGTCACCTCGTCACCACCGTGCGCGAGCACGAGGTGGACGCGGTGGTCGTGTCGGGCGATGTGTACGACCGTGCGGTGCCCCCGCTCGCCGCGGTCGAGCTGTTCGACGACGCCCTGCACCGTCTCGCGGACCTCGGCGTGCCCACGGTGATGATCTCCGGCAACCACGACTCGGCCCGCCGGCTCGGTGTCGGCGCCGGGCTCATCGGCCGCGCGGGCATCCACCTGCGCACCGAGCCGTCGGCCGCCGGCACCCCGGTCGTGCTGGCCGACGCCCACGGGGAGGTCGCCTTCTACGGCCTGCCGTATCTCGAACCGGCCCTGGTGAAGGACGAGTTCGCGGTGGAGAGGGCCGGCCACGAGGCCGTACTGTCCGCCGCCATGCACCGCGTCCGCGCCGACC
This sequence comes from Streptomyces sp. NPDC054783, assembly GCF_053611725.1. Taxonomy (NCBI): domain Bacteria; kingdom Bacillati; phylum Actinomycetota; class Actinomycetes; order Kitasatosporales; family Streptomycetaceae; genus Streptomyces; species Streptomyces sp. NPDC054783. The sequence goes on from NZ_JBSHAY010000016.1 coordinate 97,438, forward strand.
TCGCCACGCGCGACCCGGGGACCCGCTCGGTCGTCCTCGCCCACGCCTTCGTCACCGGCGGTCAGGCCAGCGACAGCGAGCGGGACATCACCGTCGGCGGGGTCGCCGCCGTACCGGCCGGGGTCTTCGACGGCGTCGACTATGTGGCACTCGGCCATCTCCACGGCTGCCAGACCATCACCGAGCGCGTGCGCTACTCGGGCTCACCACTCGCCTACTCCTTCTCCGAGGCCGACCACCGCAAGAGCATGTGGCTGGTCGACCTCGACGGCGACGGCCGCGTCCACGCCGAGCGCGTCGACTGCCCGGTGCCGCGCCCGCTGGCCCGTATCAAGGGCAGGTTGGACGACCTCCTCGCCGACCCGGCGCTCGCGGGCCACGAGGACGCCTGGGTCGAGGCCACCCTCACCGACGCGGTCCGCCCCGCCGAGCCCATGGCCCGCCTCACCGAGCGCTTCCCGCACACCCTCAGCCTCGTCTTCGCCCCCGAGCGCGCCCCCGACGACCCCCAGGTCTCGTACGCCCGGCGCCTCGCGGGCCGCAGCGACCAGCAGATCGCCGAGGACTTCGTCGCCCATGTGCGCGGCGCCGGGCCCGACGAACGGGAGGCGGCCGTGCTGCGCGAGGTCTTCGACGCCGTGCGCGCCGACGCCGCCGTGCGGGAGGTGGCCCGGTGAGGCTGCACCGCATCGACATCACCGCCTTCGGGCCCTTCGGCGGCTCCCAGGGCGTCGACTTCGACGCCCTGTCCACCGCCGGGCTCTTCCTGCTGCACGGCCCCACCGGCGCCGGCAAGACCTCCGTCCTGGACGCCGTCTGCTACGCCCTGTACGGCTCCGTCCCCGGCGCCCGGCAGAACGGCCAGGGCATGAACCTGCGCAGCGACCACGCCGAGCCGGGCACCCGCACCGAGGTCCGCCTGGACCTCACCGTCGCCGGACGCCGCCTCGAGATCACCCGACAGCCGCCCTGGGAGCGGCCCAAACTGCGCGGCACGGGCACGACCGTCGACAAGGCGCAGACGTGGCTGCGCGAGTACGACGCCACCACCGGCGCCTGGAAGGACCGCAGCCGCTCCCACCAGGAGATCGGCGAGGAGATCACCCAGCTGCTCGGCATGAGCCGCGAGCAGTTCTGCCAGGTCGTGCTGCTGCCCCAGGGCGACTTCGCCCGCTTCCTGCGCGCCGACGCGGAGGCCCGTGGGCGGCTGCTGGGCCGCCTCTTCGACACCCAGCGCTTCGCCGACGTCGAAAAGCGCCTCGCCGAGCGCCGCCGGGCCACGGAGGCACGCGTGCGTGAGGGCGACGCGACGCTGCTCGCCGACGCCCACCGCATGGAGCAGGAGGCGGGTGAGGCCATGGAGCTGCCCGAGCTGGCCCCCGGTGACCCGGGCCTGGCCGACGCCGTCCTCGGTGCCGCCGCCGTCGCCCGCGCCACCGCCCGCGAACGGCTCACCGTCGCCCACTGCCGGCTCGCCGCCGCCGAGTCCGCCCACGCCGCGACCCGGCGCGCCCTGGACGACGTGCGCGAACTCGCCCGCCTGCAGCGCCGGTTCGCCGAGGCCCGGCAGCGCGCCGAGCGGCTGCAGGAGCGGGCCGGCGCCCATCACGAGGCCCAGCGGCGCATGGAGCGGTCCCGCAAGGCGGAGGCGGTCGCGCCCGCACTGGAGCTGCGGGAGGCGGTCGAGGAGGAGCACCGCAGGGCGGCCGCGGCCGAGGCACGCGCGCGTGGCATGCTCCCCGGCTCCTACGCCGACGCGGGGGCGGGCGGACTCGCCGCCGCCGCGCGCCGGGCCGCCGAGGAGCTGGGCGGCCTGGATGCGGCCCGGCGCGCCGAGCGACGGCTCGCCGGGCTGGCCGAGGAGCGGTCCGGGCTCGACCGACAGGAGCGCGCCGACGAGGACGTGCTGCGCGAGGCCGAGACATGGCTCGCCGAGTGGGACGCCACCCGTGCGGCGCTGCAGTCCCGCCTCGACTCCGCGCAGGAGGCCGCCACCCGCGCCGAACAGCTCGCCGTCCAGCGGGAACCGATGCGCGGGCGCCTCGACGCGGCCCGCACCCGCGACCAGCTGGCAGCGGACCTGGAGCAGGCACGGCAGCAGGCACTCGCCTCCGAGCAACGCGCCCTCGACGCCCGCGCCCACTGGCTGGACCTCAAGGAACAGCGCCTGACCGGCATCGCCGCCGAACTGGCCGCCCACCTCACCGACGGTGAGCCCTGCGCCGTCTGCGGAGCCACCGAACACCCGGCGCCGGCCCGCAAGGTCGCCGGACACGTCGACCGCGAGACCGAGGACCGGGCCCTAGCCGCCTTCCAGCGCGCCGAGGAGCAGCACACCGAGGACGAGCGGCGACTCGGTGTCGTCCGGGAGGCCCTGGCCGCCGCAACCGCCGAGGCCGGCGACGCGCCGACCGCCCAACTCGAAGAGCAGGCCGTCGAGTTGGAGCAGGAGTACGCCCGCGCCCGCCGCGACGCCTCGGCGCTGCACGCCGCCCACGAGGAGCTGCGGCGCGCCGAGCACGAACGCGAGCGGCGCCTCGCCGACCGCCAGCAGGCCGCCGTACGGGCCGCCTCCCGGCTCACCCGGCGCGAGACCCTGGAACGTGAACAGGCCGAGCTGGAAGCCGAGTTGACCAAGGCGCGCGGCGGCTCCGGCAGCGTGGCCGCACGTGCCGCGCAGCTGGAGCGGCAGGCGGCGCTGCTCACCGACGCCGCCGACGCGGCACGCGCCGCCGAGGACGCCGCCCAGCGCCTGAAGGACGCCGACGCCCGCCTCGCCGACGCCGCCTACCGGGCCGGCTTCGACACCCCGCAGGCCGCGGCCGCCGCCCTCCTGGACGCCGCGGCCCACCGCGAGCTGCAGCACCACCTGGACGCCTGGCAGGCCGAGGAGGCCGCCGTACGCGCGGTGCTGGCGGAGGCCGACACCGCGGCCGCCGCCCAACGCCCGCCCGCCGATCCGGCCACGGCCGAGCGCGCGGCCGCCACGGCCGAACACCGGCTGCGCGAGGCGGCATCCGCGCGCGACGCGGCGGCCCGCTGCTGCGCCGAGCTGGACCGCCTCTCCGCGCGCGCCACCGAGGCCGTACGCCGGCTCGCCCCGCTCCGCGAGGAGTACGACCGGATCGCCCGCCTCGCCGCCCTCAGCGCGGGCACCTCCGCCGACAACGAACGCAAGATGCGCCTGGAGTCATATGTGCTCGCGGCCCGCCTGGAGCAGGTCGCCGCCGCCGCGACCGCCCGGCTGCAGCGCATGTCGTCGGGCCGCTACACCCTCGTCCACTCCGACGACCGCACCGGGCGCGGTCGCAGCGGGCTCGGGCTGCACGTGGTCGACGCCTGGACCGGACGCGAACGCGACACCGCCACACTCTCCGGCGGCGAGACCTTCTTCGCCTCCCTCGCCCTCGCCCTCGGCCTCGCGGACGTCGTCACCGACGAGGCCGGCGGCGTCCGCCTCGACACGCTGTTCATCGACGAGGGCTTCGGCAGCCTCGACGACCAGACCCTCGACGAGGTCCTCGACGTCCTCGACTCCCTGCGCGAACGCGACCGCAGCGTCGGCATCGTCAGCCACGTGCCCGACCTGCGGCGCCGGATCCACGCCCAGCTGGAGGTCGTCAAGGGGAGAACGGGGTCGGTGCTGCGGCAGCGTGGGGTCTGACCGGGCATGAACCCCCGCTGGACCGGGTCAGCGGCCCAGCGCGCGCCGTGGCAGCGGGGAGGAGTACACGACGCTGGTGGTCACCGAGCCCAGGGCGCCGATCTTCCCGGAGATCTCCTCCAGGTGTGCCATGGAGCGGGCGGCGACCTTGATGACGAAGCAGTCGTCGCCCGTCACATGGTGCGCCTCCAGGATCTCGGGCGTCGCGGCCACCAGGTCGTGGAACGGCTTGTAGTTGCCGTTCGGGTAGCGCAGTCGTACGAACGCCAGGATCGGCAGTCCGAGCCGCTCGGGGTCGACGACCGCCGCGTACCCCTGGATCACGCCCGCCTCCTCCAGCCGGCGGACCCGTTCGGTGACGGCACTCGGCGACATCGAGACGGCCCGCGCCAGCTCGGCGTAGCTGGCCCGTCCCTCCCGCTGGAGGACCTCGAGAATGCGCCAGTCGGTGGCGTCCGGGGAATACGCGGTCATCCCGGATGGATAGCAGGGAAATCCCGGTGAGGACAAGGGGGATGCCGTGGATTCCCACTTCAGGGAGCGGATCCGGGGCCGTAGATTTCCAGTCATGATCACCAAGACCACTCGGACCTCCGGGAACCCCGTCCTGCGCGTCGCCCCCGCCGCCCCCGCCGAGGCGGCCGCCCATTTCCGCGCGAGCCTGGCCTTCCACGCCGACGTCTCCGACGTGGCCGCCGCGCTCGCGGCCGGCGACGACCCCGGCTTCGTCGTCGTGGACTCCCGCTCGACCGAGTCCTGGAACCAGGGCCACATCCCCGGCGCCGTCCACCTGCCCACCGCGCTCATCCCCGAACAGGCCGAGCAGCTGCTGGACAAGTCCGTGCCGGTGGTGACGTACTGCTGGGGCCCCGGCTGCAACGGCGCCACCCGCGCCGCCCTCGCCCTCGCCGAACTCGGCTACCGGGTCAAGGAGATGCTCGGCGGCTTCGAGTACTGGGCGCGCGAGGGCTTCGCCTACGAGACATGGCAGGCGCGTGAACAGCGCGACGCCGACCCGCTGACCGCACCCGTCGAAGGCGAGTGCGGCTGCTGACCCCCGCCCGTGTAGGTTCTCTGCCCATGGCTCGATACGCGGATCCAGGCGCGCTGGAGTGGGTGGAATCGGGTGGCGGCCCCTTGATAGCGGTCCCGGAGACGGTGCTGCCGTTCTGGGCCGGCGCCGACAGCGAGGAGCTCGACACCGACTACGACCGGGCGTGCGAGGTCGACGGGCACATCGGACTGCTGCCCGTCGGCGACAGCGCGGCCCTGGTGTTCGGCGACGAACCCGCCTCCACCTCGTACCTGCCGGACCACGCCACCTTCGTACGGTGGTCCGCCGCCGACTCCGAGGCGGAACTCCTCGCCGGGGTGCCCGCCGCCCTGGACGCGGCGGTGTGGGGCAGCGAGGTGCACTGGCGCGTGCCCGGCCCGGTGCTGCTGTTCGACTCGGCCTGGCCGGGCGACAAGGCCGGCCGTACCGAACACCTCCGGGTGCCGCTGGAGGCGGGCACGTACGCGGTGCGCTCCGCGTACGTGCAGCCGGGGCCGGAGACCTGGGTCGGGCTGGTCCAGCTCAGGCCTGTCGCGCACTGACAGAAGGCTCAACGCAGGCCGTCGAAGGCGATGTTCAGATGCCGGGGCCCGCGCAGCACCGCGTTCTGCCGGTACGGCGGCGGGTCCTCGACGAGGCGGGGGTTCTCCAGCCGCCGGGCCAGCTCGGACAGGGCGATCTGCGCCTCCACCCGGGCCAGCGGGGCGCCGAAGCAGCTGTGGATGCCGCTGCCGAAACCGAGGTGCTGGATGTCCTCGCGGTCCGGGTCGAAGCGCTCGGGGTCCTCGAACCGCTCGGGGTCGCGGTTGCCCGCGGCCAGCATCAGCCAGATGTGCGAGCCCTTGGGGATGGTGACCCCGCGCAGCTCGATGTCGGTGATACAGGTGCGCTGCGGCACGATCTGCACAGGCGGCTCGTAGCGCAGCAGCTCCTCCACGATCCGCACCGACAGACCCGGATCGTTGCGCAGCCGCCCAAGGACCTCCGGGTGGCGCAGCAGCGTGAGCATGCCGTTGGTGATGAGGTTGACCGTCGTCTCGTGGCCCGCGATGAGGAGCAGCACCGCGGTGCTGAGTACTTCCATCGTCGTCATGGCGCCGTCCGGACCGTGACCGTTCACCAGGTCGGAGAGCATGTCGTCGCGAGGTTCGCTGGCCCGCTGCTCCACCAGCCCGTTCAGGTACATGCCGAGCTGCAACCGTGCCTCCTGCGCGGTCCGCTCGGATTCGGCGCCCGCGCGGGTGTCGGGGTCCAGGCCGGCGACGATCGGGTCGACCCAGGCACGGAAGCGGGGCTCGTCCTCGCGCGGCACGCCGAGCAGCCGGCAGATCACGGTCACCGGGAAGGGGTACGCGAACTGGTCGACCAGGTCGATCTGCCGCGCGTCCCCGAACCCGTCGATCAGCCCGGTGACGATCTCACCCAGCTCGCCCCGCATGTTCTCGATCCGGCGCGGCCTGTGCGGTGGCCCGAAGGAGCTGTTGGCGATCCTCCGCAGCCGGTCGTGCTCCGGCGGGTCGAGCCGGATGAAGCTCGGAGGCAGCCCCGTCGCCTCCGGCCCGGACAGTTCGTCGTCCCCGGCGGCGGCCAGATTGACGGCGTCGGAGCTGATCCGCGGATCGTGGAGCAGCGCCTCGATGTCCCAGTACGAGCTGATGACGTACGGGCCGCCCTCCTCCTCGCACAGTACCGGGGTCTTGCGGAGCTCCTCGTACAGCGGATACGGGTCGGCGCGGTTGGCGAAGTCGGTGATCTGACGGAACAGCGAGGCCTGCGTCATGACAAGTCCTTGGAGCATCGGCGCCGGTCGGCGGTCAGTGGCGGGCGGGGTGGAAGACCAGCTGCTGGTCGGCCGGTGAGTAGCCGCTGAGGGTGACGGTGGGGCCGTGGGTGGGCAGCGAGGGGTCGGGGAAGTCGGCCGCCACCGGCTGCCGGCCCTCGGGACGGCGGTCCACCGTCGGGTACTCCACCGGGAACGGCGCGCCCCGCTCGATCTGCCGTGCGTAGAACTCCAGCCAGCGGGTGTTGTCGAAGGTCACGGCGGCGATGACGCGGTCCTGGTAGCCGTACACGCCGAGGAACCGGCGTTCGGCGAGCGAACCCTGCGTGATCATGAGCTGGTCGCCCATGGACGGCACGCCGACCGACTTGATGTTCACGCCGAACATCGACGACCAGAAGGCGGGCATCCACAGGTGCGGGCGCCGGTCGGCGCCGTGGCAGATCATGTTGTGCGCGGCCGTCTCCGCCTGGGCGACGGCGTTGCCCCAGTGCTCCAGCGAGAGGAACTGGTAGCCGAACAACGCGTGCGGGGAGCGCGCGACGTCACCCGCCACGAAGACGTGGTCGGTGACGATGCCCCGGAAGTCGAAGGCACGGCAGCCCGCGTCACAGGCGATGCCCCGGGGCCCGGCGCCCAGCCCCGACCCGGCCAGCCAGTCGGTGTTGCGCACCGAGCCCAGCGAGACCACGACCACGTCCGCCTCGACGACGCTCTCGTCGGACAGATGGACGGCCCGTACCCGGCCGACCGAGTCGCCCTGCAACGAGGTCACCGTGACCCCGGTGCGCAGATCCACGCCGTTCTCGGTCTGCAGGTCGGCCGCGACCGCGCCGATCACTCCGCCCAGCGCACCCACCAGGGGGGCACCCGCGCGCTCCGCCACGGTGACGGGGATGCCCGTCTCGCGGCAGGCCGACGCGACCTCCGAACCGGCGAACCCGGCGCCGATCACGAACACCCTGCGCGGCCCGGCCTTCAGCCGCTGGTACAGATCGGCCGCGTCGTCCCGGGTCCGCAGCAGGCAGACGCCGTCGAGACGAGCTTCCTCCTCCTTCGGCCAGGGCCGGGCGCGGACGCCGGTCGCGATGAGCAGCCGGTCGTACTCCACCTCGTCCCCGTCGGCCAGCCGGACCCGCCTGGCCGACAGGTCCAGTCCGGTCGCCGGGACACCGAGCCGCCACTTGGCGTCGATCTCCCGGCGGTGCGGCAGCTCGGTGCGGTGCGGGGAGGCCTTGCCCAGCAGGACCGACTTGGACAGCGGCGGCCGGTCGTACGGCTCGTACGGCTCGTCGCCGATCAGGGTCAGTTCGCCGGCGAAGCCCTCGGCGCGCAGGGTCTCGGCGGCCCGCAGGCCCGCCAGCGAGGCGCCGACGATCACGATCCGGCCTTCGCGCCTGAGCCAGTCGACGTAGTCAGCGACCATCCGACGCCTCCTGAACGTCTCCGGTCCCTCCTGCCTTTCCTGTGTCTCTGCCGTCTCCCCTGTCGTCCAGCCCGTCCGCGGTGATCGCCTGCACCGGGCAGGCGGCGACGGCGCGCGCCAGCCGTTCCCGCTGTTCCTCGGGGGCGTGCGGGTTGTAGATCAGGGCCTCGTCGCCGTGCATGGCGAAGACGTCGGGCGCGAGGAACGCGCACTGGGCGTAACCCTGACATTTGTTGAGATCGACGACGAGCCGCATCGGCGCTCCGCCTTCCGATGGCCAGGTCCGGTGGCGCCCGCCGAGTCGCGCGGCACGCCCGGACGGCGGTCATGTCCCATGTGCAAGCTTGAGGGCGATACGGCCGCCTCGCCCGTCGGCAATGCCCATTCGAGCTCATGGACCCTCCCTCTCTCCGTCCGTCACGCGTCCGCCGCGGTACGGGCTCGGGCGCGACCGCTCACCAGGAGGATGTACACGCTGATCAGCAGCGACCAGGCGGGGAAGACGAGTTCCGACCAGGGCACGTCGGACGCTACGAAGAGGAGGACGAGGGCGGTCAGGAAGCCCAGGATCGTCAGCGGGCGCGGCAGGACACCCAGGCGGTGGCCGATCACCGACAAGGAGGAGACGAAGACGGCCGCCATCCGCATGGCGTACTCCGTCAACAGCGTGTACGCGAGATGACGGCCGAAGTCCCAGTAGGCCGGCGCCGGCGCCGTGCCGGTGGGGTGGGCGACGGCGAGAACGGCGCTCGCGGCGGCCGCGGCGCCGAACAGCGCGGCGGTGAAGACCAGCCCGCTGCCGATGAGGACGGTGGCGAGGAACTTGTCCTCGCCCGCACCGAGGTGTGCCCGTACGACGCCGATGAACCACAGGAAGAAGATCCCGGCGAACGGCACGAGCGCGAGGGCCGCACGCACGGTGTCACGGCGCGCGGAGTCCGTGAATCCCCGCGCGGTGACCGCCTCGGCTCCTTGGGGAATGCCCAGCCGGATCAGGACGATCGCCGCGGTGATCAGCAGCGCGAAAGCGACTCCCGCCAGCCCGGCGGCCCGCGGCGTCTCCAGCACCCGCTGCTCCTTCTGCCGCATCCCGTCCCGCCTCCTCCACACCGCCTCCCGCACCAGCAAGCCGCCCCCGCACCGCTCGCGCCACCGGGGACACCCGGACGGCCGATCGACCGACGCTCCGACGGGACGCGTCATGACGACAATGACCCCGGACTTCCACGACACCCCCACGGCCACGGCCACGGCCACGGACCGCCGGCGGCTACACGGGACTTGAGGGGGAGGGGCAAGGCAGCATGCGCCATTTTCGGCTCGCCCGGTTCGGACCGGTCCGGTCCCCGGGCTTCCGGTCCGGTCCCGGGGCTTCCGGTCCGGTCCCCGGCCCTCCGGTCCAGCGACCGGTCCGCCGGTCCGGCCCCGGCCTTCCGGTCCAGCCCCCGTACCCCCCTGCCCCCGACGGCCCAGCCCTCTGCCCCCAACGCCCTTGCCCCGCCACCCCCGCGCGCCCAATTCGCTCGCGCCGCGATCCCCCCGCCCCCTAAGGTGATCCGCCGTGCCTGCGAACAAGTTCCCCGCCCCGGAAGACCTGCGGCGCGACCCGTTGCCCCTGCGTGGGCGTACCGCCCTTGTCACCGGGGCCAGTCGGCGGGCCGGGATCGGGCATGCTGTGGCGCGGCGGTTGGCGGCGTACGGGGCGAGTGTGTATCTGCATCACCATGCACCGCACGACGCTGCCATGCCGTGGGGTGCCGACAGCCCCGAGGCCGTCGTCGGCTCCGTGCGCGCCGTGCTCGCAGACCCAGGGGCCCGCGTCGGCTCCGGACCCGGCGATCTCGCCGACCCGGCGGAACCGGCCCGGCTGATCGACACGGTCGTCGAGGAGTTCGGGCGCCTGGACATCCTCGTCGCCAACCACGCCCTCAGCGGCTCGGACGGCACCCTGGACGAGATCGACGCCGCGATGCTCGACGCGCACTGGGCCGTCGACACCCGCTCGGTCCTGCTGCTCGTCCAGGCCTACGCCCGCTCGCGTGCCCGGCTGCCCGGGGCGACTCCCGGCGGGCGGGTGGTGTTGATGACCTCCGGACAGGATCTCGGCGGCGGCATGCCCGGCGAGATCGCCTACGCCCTCCAGAAGGGCGCACTCGCCTCGATCACCCGCTCTCTGGCCGGCACGCTGGCCGAACAGGGCATCACGGTGAACGCCGTCAACCCCGGCCCGGTGGACACCGGTTACGCCACCGGCGAGGCCCATGCCGCCGTCGCCGCCCGTTTTCCCGGCGGACGCTGGGGCCTCCCGGACGACCCAGCCCGCCTCATCGTGTGGCTGGCCACCGACGAGGCCGGCTGGATCACCGGGGAGGTCATCAACTCGGAAGGCGGCTTCCGGCGCTGACGCCGGGCGTCAGAGCCGGGCCAGCTCGTCCACGAGGTCGTCCAGGCCCAGCGAACCCTGCGACAGCGCCGCCATGTGCCAGGCCTTCAGGTCGAACGCGTCGCCGTGCCGCTCGCGCGCCTTCTCCCGGCCCAGCAGCCACGCCCGCTCACCGAGCTTGTAGCCGATCGCCTGACCCGGAATCGTCAGATACCGGGTCAGCTCGCTCTCCACGAAGTCCGCCGGCCGGCTGCTGTGCGCCCCGAAGAACTCCTGCGCCAGCTCCGGCGTCCACCGCTCACCGGGGTGGAACGGCGAGTCGGCGGGGATCTCCAGCTCCAGGTGCATGCCGATGTCCACGATCACCCGGGCCGCCCGCATCATCTGCGCGTCCAGGTAGCCGAGCCGCTCCTCGGGATTGGTGAGGTAGCCCAGCTCGTCCATCAGCCGCTCCGCGTACAGCGCCCAGCCCTCGGCGTTGGCGCTGACCCCGCCGATCGTCGCCTGGTAGCGGGAGAGGTTCTCCGCCACGTGCGCCCACTGTGCGAGCTGGAGGTGATGCCCGGGCACGCCCTCGTGGTACCAGGTCGAGACCAGGTCGTAGACCGGGAAGCGGGTCTGCCCCATGGTGGGCAGCCAGGTGCGGCCGGGGCGGGAGAAGTCCTCCGACGGGGCCGTGTAGTAGGGGGCCGCCGCACCGCCGGGCGGGGCGATGCGCGACTCCACCTTCCGCACCCGCTCGGCGAGTTCGAAGTGAGTGCCGTCCAGGTCCTCGATGGCCTTGTCCATCAGGCCCTGCAGCCACTCCCGCACCTCCTCCACACCCTCGATGTGCCGGCCGTGCTCGTCGAGGTGCGCGAGCGCCACCCAGGGGGTCTCGGCACCGGGCAGGATCTTCTCCGCCTCCTGCTGCATCGCGCCGAGGATCCGGTGGAACTCCGACCAGCCGTACGCGTACGCCTCGTCCAGGTCCAGATCGGTGCCGTTGAAGTAGCGGGACCAGCGTGCGTACCGTTCGCGGCCCACCGTGTTCGGGGCGCCCTCGATCGCCGGCGCGTAGACGTCCCGCAGCCAGTCCCGCAGCTCCACCAGGGCATCGGTCGCCGCGCGGGCCGCCTCGTCCAATTCCGCGCGCAGCGCCTGGGGCCCGCCGGCGGCGAAGTCCTCGTACCAGCCGCGGCCCTTGCCGTCCGTGTTCGTCCACTCGGAGAGCTGCTCGATGTACGTCGCCGTCGGCCGCGGCGCCGCGAACAGCTTGCGGTCCAGGCCGAGTTGCAGCGACTCACGGTAGCCCGCGAGCGCTCCCGGCACGGCGCGCAGCCGCTCGGCGATCGCCGACCAGTCCTCGTCCGTCTGCGACGGCGTGACCGTGAAGATGTCCCGCACCGAGTGGCCCGGCGTGGCCATGTTGCCGACCGCGCGCAGGTGCTCGTCCGCCTCGTGCACGGCGAGTTCGGCGGTCAGCCGCTCCCGCAGCAGCCGCCCGCAGCGCCGCTCCGCGTCACTGTCCGCCCCCGGCTGCCGCTCCGCCTCGTCCAGCTTCGCGAGCGTGGTCCGCGCCAGCTCCGCGAGGGCCGCCTGGCCCGCGGGCGAGTAGTCGGGCAGGCGGCTCGAACTCTCCTTCACACCGAGGTAGGTACCGGTGACCGGGTCGAGGGCGATGAGGTCGTCCACGTACGCGTCTGCCACCTGACGGGGCAGCGGGCTCTTGGTCTCAGACATGTGCCCATCCTCGTACGAGAAGGATCACTCCGTCACCCACGTATGGGGGGATTCAGCTCTGGGCGTGGCCGGGCGGCAGCAGCGGCCCGCACTCCCACTGCTGGAAGATCAACCGGGTCTCCACCCGGGCCACCTCGCGCCGCGCGGTGAACTCGTCGAGCACCAGCCGCTGCAGATCGGCCATGTCCGCGACGGCCACATGCACCAGATAGTCGTCGGGGCCGGTCAGATGGAACACCGTCCGCGCCTCGGGCAGCGCCCGGATCCGCTCCACGAACGGTCCGACCAGCTCCCTCCGGTGCGGCCGTACCTGTACCGACAGCAGCGCCTGCAGCCCGCGCCCCAGTTTGGCCGGATCCAGTCGCAGCTGGTGGCCCAGGATCACGCCCGAGCGCCGCAGCCGGGTCACCCGGTCAAGACAGGTCGACGGCGCCACGCCCACCTGCGTGGCCAGATCACGGTAGGTGGTCCGGGCGTCGTTCTGCAGCAGCCGCAGCAGATGGAGATCCACCGGATCCAGTACGACAGATTCGGCCATGGGCCGAACGTAGCACGGTGTTCGAATCCAGTGAACCGTTCACTGTTCACCCTTCCGCGCATGGACACAGCGAGCACCGGTGCCTACGACGGCGTACGCACCGCATCGAGAGCCCTGGCCACGGAAGCCGTGCACGCCGGCCGCGACGATCTAGCCCGCCAGGGCCTGCACGCCCCGCCGATCGACCTGTCGACCACCTACCCCTCGTACGACAGCCGCGGTGAGGCAGCCCGCATCGACGCTTTCGCCACCGACGGCGCCGACCCGGTGGGACCGCCCGTCTACGGTCGGCTCGGCAACCCGACCGTCGCCCGCTTCGAGACCGCCCTCGCCCGCCTGGAGGGCACCGAGTCCGCGGTCGCCTTCGCCAGCGGGATGGCGGCGCTCAGTGCGGTCCTGCTGGCCCGTTCGGCCATGGGCCTCCGCCATGTGGTGGCGGTACGACCCCTGTACGGCTGCAGCGACCATCTGCTGACCGCCGGGCTGCTCGGCACCGAGGTCACCTGGACCGACCCGGCCGGCATCGCCGACGCGCTGCGCCCGGACACCGGCCTGGTCATGGTGGAGTCCCCGGCCAACCCGACCCTCGCCGAGATAGACCTGCGGGCCGTCGCGCACGCCTGTGGTTCGGTCCCGCTGCTCGCCGACAACACCTTCGCCACGCCGGTGCTGCAACGCCCGGCCGAGCACGGCGCCCGCCTGGTGCTGCACAGCGCCACCAAGTACCTCGGCGGGCACGGCGATGTGCTGGCCGGAGTGGTCGCCTGCGACGAGGAGTTCGCCGGGCGACTACGGCAGATACGGTTCGCCACCGGTGGCGTCCTGCATCCGCTGGCCGGGTATCTGCTGCTGAGGGGACTGTCCACGCTCCCGGTCCGGGTGCGGGCCGCGTCCGCGAACGCCGCCGAGCTGGCCGGTCGGCTCGCCGCCGACCCGCGCGTGACCCGCGTCCACTATCCGCGCATCGGCGGCGCGATGATCGCCTTCGAGGTGCACGGCGATCCGCACGAGGTCATCTCCCGGGTCCGGCTCGTCACCCCGGCGGTGAGCCTCGGCAGCGTCGACACGCTCATCCAGCACCCCGCTTCCATCAGCCACCGCATCGTCGACGCCGACGACCGGCGCGGTGCGGGGGTGAGTGACCGGCTGCTGCGGTTGTCGGTGGGGCTGGAAGACGTGGACGATCTCTGGTCCGACCTCGACCAGGCGTTGGGGGAGCCGGTCCGCATGCCGGTGCCACTGCGGGAGGCGGTGCGCTGAGCGGTTGCGGCCGGTGGTGGGTGCGGGTGAGCGGGGGTGAGTCGGGGTGAGTCGGAGTGGGTGGGGCACCGCCGGACACCGCCGTTGTGGCTGAGCGCCGTTTCGGCGGATTCATGGCGCGGCCGTCTTCATAGAGCGCCCGGGGTTCCGGCTGCCGGTTTCCGGCCCGGGCGGCAGATTCCGGTTCCGGCCGCACGGACCGGGTCAGGCCGCAGATGCCGGGCCCGGCGGCCGGCCCGGCCCCGACGGTCGGCTCCGGGCCACAGATCCCGCCCCGGGCCGCCGATTCCGGGCCGGGCCGCGAGCCGGGCCCTGGTTGTCGGACTCGGCTCAGTCCGGCCCCGATGGTCGACACCGGCCGCAGATCGGGCCTCGTGCCGCAGATCCCGGACCTGACCGCCAGCCCGGCCCTGGTCGTCGACCTCGGGTCTGAGTCCGGCTCCGACGGGCGAGACCGGCGGCTGACTCGGCCCCGGGCGGCCGGCCCCACCCCGGGCTGCCGCCTCAGCCCGGCTTTCGCATCGGCTCAGGCTGCCGGTTCCCGCCCGGGGCCTTCGGCTTCGCCCGGGGCTGCCGGCCTCGCCCCGGCGTGCCTGTCCTCGGCGCGGGCTGCTGATCCCAGCCGGGCCGCCGGCCGCAGCCCGGGCTGCCGGTCCCGGCTCGGCTTCGCGTGCCGGCCCGCCTTCCCACGCCGGGGCGGGGGTGCAGATGACGGCCGGGTCGGGGCCGGGTGGCGTCTCAGTCGCGCCGGGCCGGGTTGCCGAGGTGGTGGAGGCCGGCGTCGTACGGCGGCCGGGCGGCGGCCGGTGTGGTGGCCAGGCGGGCGGTGATGACGAGCGTGCCCTCCTCGATCTGGTAGTCCAGGGGCAGCTCGAGGCCGCGCATCGCGGCGACCATGCCGGTGTTGGACGCCTGTGTCACTGCGTACACGCTCTCGCAGCCGGCCTCCACGGCCATCGCCACCAGCCGGCCGAGCAGTTCGGCGCCGATGCCGCGCTGCTGCCAGTCGTCCTCGATCAGCAGCGCGACCTCGGTCTCGTCGCCGTCCCACAGCAGATGCCCGAGGCCGACGATGCGACCGGAGGTGGTCTGCGCGGCCAGCGTCCGGCCGAAACGGGGGCTGAGCAGGTGGTTCAGATAGCGGTCCGCGTCGCCGACCGGGCCGTGGTAGCGCATGCCGAGGGTACGTGGCGAGCACCGCTCGTGCATCGCCTTCGCCGCGGCCAGGTCTCCGGTGTCCGCCCGGCGGACGGTGATGTCGCTGCCCTCGGGCAGCGTCAGCACGTCCTTGCCGCGCGGGATCCGTGGACCGAGCCGGTTGTCGAGGTCCACCAGCGCCCGGGCACGGGCGAACTCGGTGGGTGTGAACGGCAGATACGGCCGCTCCACGGTGAGCACCCCGCCCTCCGGCGCCGGCAGTCGCATCACGGTGTCCTCCAGCACGCCCTCCACCGGCACCGGCTCGGGGCCGCGACCCCCGCCGACCGGTGTCCCGGGCAGCGAGCGGATCGTGCACCGGCCCAGCAACTGGCGCAGCGCCAGTGGCAGTTCGGCGGCGTCCAGCGCGGTGCGCGCGGCCAGCCCGAGCACTCGGGTGGGGGCGTCGACCAGGTCGTGGGCATCGGCCCGCTCGATCCAGGTGGACTCTCCGCCGGCCTGCGAGACCGCCCGGGTGATCCCGGCCGCCTCCAGCGTGCCCGGTGCCCGCAGCAGGAACTCGTCCACCGTGCCGTCGGCGAGCGGGTGTGTCTGGAGGCTCAGGATGTCGATGCGCCGCTCGGCCAGTGCCGTGCACAGCGACGCCAGCGAGCCCGGCTCGTCCTTCACCGTGGTCCGCATCCGCCACAGCGCACCGGTGTCGGCCACGGCGTCCGTGTCGTCGCCCGGCTGCCTGGACGGCCCGGCCGACCGCGTCTCGGCGGTCGGCCGGGCGCCGGTATCGCCGGCCGGCGGTGCGTGTCCGTGGCGCCGTGCCCACCAGGTGTGGAAACCTGCCGTGGCGGCCAGCACGAGCGCCGAGATCACCAGCAGGGCCGGGCCGTCGGGGCCGTGCCCGACGAGGTTAGCCACCCCGTCGGCCACAGCCACGGCCGTGAACAGCGCGGCGAGCTCGACGAGGTCCCGCCGCCAGTGGTGCACGGGGCGTCCGTGCTTCGTCCGGGTCACATCAGACATCTCTGGAGTCATGCAGCCACTGTGAAGGAAAGGTGTTGCGTGATCACGAACTGATTGTGACCGATGGGTAAAGCATGCTCCGTCCGTTTTGTTGCATATTCTACGGCCTGTCGGCTCCGTGCCTCTCGGCCCCAGATCGTGGCGTTGTCGTCGTCCAGTGCTCGCGTCATACGAAAACCGTAGAGGCGACCACTGACAATCGGTCCGACCTGCGAAAACGCCGGTACCGCAGCGGAGTTGACCGTGCCGCGCTCCGTGGGATGACGCCGGCGCGCGGCACGGATGAAGGGTACGGGACCGGCGGGCCGGCCGGTGTCTACTGGCCGACCCGGCCCGGCTGGAGCGTCTGCGTGAACAGCACGGTGCCGTCGTACTCGCGCAGCCGGACCGTCAGCTCACCGCTGTCGCCGTCGATGTCGACCTCGCCGAAGAACTGGTAGCCCTGGGCCGGCGACACGTTGGAGGCGGTGGGCGCCTTGACGAACACCCGGTCCGGGCCGAACGTGCCGTCCAGCGCGTTGGCCGGGAAGGCGCCGGCGTTGAGCGGGCCGGAGACGAACTCCCAGAAAGGCTCGAAGTCCTTGAACGCGGCCCGGGACGGGTCGTAGTGCTGGGCCGAGGTGTGGTGCACGTCGGCCGTCAGCCACACCGTGCCGGTGATCCGCCGGTGCTTGATGAACCGCAGCAGCTCGGCGAACTGAAGCTCGCGGCCGAGCGGAGCGCCGGGGTCGCCCTGTGCGACGGCCTCGAAGTTCGGCTTGCCCTCGACCGGGTCGGGCACGACCAGCCCCAGTGGCATGTCGTTGGCGATCACCTTCCACACCGCGCGGGACTTGGCGAGCTCCCGCTTGAGCCACTCCAGCTGCTCGCGGCCGAGGATGCCCACCGGGTCCGTGGTCTGGTTGTCCGGGGAGTTCGCGCTGCGGTAGGTGCGCATGTCGAGCACGAACACGTCGAGCAGCGGACCGTGGTGGACGACTCGGTAGATCCGGCCGTCCGGGCGCTCGCTGACGGTCGAGATCGGGAAGTACTCGGAGAACGCCTGCCGGGACCGCAGCGCCAGGTCGTCGAGCTTCGTGCCCGCCGGGTAGGGGGTGCCGCTGCCGATGACCTCGCCCGGGTACCAGTTGTTGCGGACCTCGTGGTCGTCCCACTGGATGATGTTGGGCACCTGGGCGTTGAACCGGCGCAGCGCCGAGTCCAGCAGGTTGTAGCGGAAGTTGCCCCGGTAGTCGTCCAGGGTGGTCGCGACGTGCGACTTCTCCTCGGTGGTGACGTTCCGGTAGACGCTGCCGTCGGGCAGGGTCGCGGTCGCCGCGATGGGGCCGTCGGCGTAGATGTTGTCGCCGCTGCACAGGAAGAAGTCGGGGTCGACCTTCGCCATCGCGTCGAAGATGCGGTAACCGCCGATGGACTCGTTGATGCCCCAGCCCTGTCCGGCCAGGTCGCCGGACCAGACGAACCGCACGCCCTGGCGGCGCCGGGCGGGCGCGGTACGGAAGGTGCCGGTGACCGGCTCGCCCGTGCGGCGCGGGTCGTCCGGGTCGGCGAGCAGCACCCGGTAGTGGATCTGCTCGCCGGGCGGCAGGCCGTGCAGCCGGGTGGTGCCGGTGAAGTCCGTGCCGGAGCCCAGCAGCGGACCGTGCCATCTGCGCGGGTTGCGGAACGACTCGGTGGCCGAGGTCTCCACGATCATCCGGGCCGCCAGGTCCGAACGCACCCACACCAGACCGGAGTCGGTGGTGACATCGCCCGCCTGCACGCCCCAGCTCGCCTGGGGGCGCCCGGAGCGGGCGAACGCCGGGGCTGCGCCGAGGCCGACGGGCAGGGTGAGGGCCGCCGACGCGACCAGGGAGCCGCGCAGAACGCTGCGGCGGCCGGGGAGCGGACGGTCTGACATGGCTGCGCCTCCAGGAGCGGGATCCGGCCAGTGTGCAGAGCCACACCTACTGGGACGCTGCGGCATGCGCGGAAACCCGAAGTGAACAACGAGCCCTGGGTGCAGTCGCCGATGCGGCGGCGACCGAACGGACCGTCCGCGGCAAGCACCTGCGCTCCGGGACGGATCGACGCGGGCGGGCCACGGTCCGTCCCACAGTGCGGGCGCCTCACGTGCGGCCATGGCCGGCCCCGCACCGAGGGTGCCCCCACCGACGGCCGGAACCGGCCCCCTTCAGCGAGCCCGGTTCCGCCTGCCGCCAGGCATCGCCGCCGGCCGCCCGTTCAGCGGCTGCCGTCCAGAATGACCCGCGCGACCAGGGCCGGGTCGTCGTTCATCGGGCAGTGGCCGCAGCCGGGCAGCCGTACCAGCCGGGCGTGCGGGATCAGCTGCTTGGCACGCACGCCCTGACGGCGTACGAGGAGCCGGTCCTGGGTGCCCCAGGCCACCGTGACCGGCAGACCCGGCAGGTCGTCGGTGAACCGGACGGTGCTGCCCGCCCGCAGCGTCGCGTCGAACCCGGTGGCGCCCACCAGTGCGAGCGTCTCGGCGACGACGGCTTGCGGGTCGCGGCGCGCGGGTCGCGCGTAGATGGTGCTCGTCAGCGCGGTACGGCCGGCCGCGGTGCGCGACAGTCGCTCCACCAGCGGCAGCGGGAGCCGCTGGGCGATGCCCCGCATGGCGAGCAGCACCGCGAAGGCGTACCGGCGCTCGGCCTCCGTCCAGAACCCGGCCGGAGAGAGGGCCGTGACGGACCGTACGCGCTTCTCCCGGCCGAGTTCCAGGGCGAGCAGGCCGCCCAGCGAGTTGCCCGCGATGTGGGGCCGGTCCAGCTCCAGTGCCTCGAACAGGGCGCCGAGCACGGAGTTGGTGGTGGGCAGGTCGTAGGCGAGGCCGTCCGGCAGGGCCGGGGACGTGCCGAAGCCCGGCAGGTCGACGGCGATCACGTCGCGCTCGGTGGCGAGGATGTCCACCACCGGGTCCCAGGCCTGCCGGTGATGGCCGATCCCGTGCAGCAGCACCAGCGGCTCGCCGTGTCCTACGCGCGCGTAGGACACGGTCACGTCCTTCTGGCCGTGCGGAGTGGGGACCTTGAAGGCGACGGTGGCGGACATGGGGTGCTCCTCGGCTGGGTGCTGACGGACGCCGTAGACAGTTTGTCAGCAATTACTACCGGCCGGTAGCCCCTGGTGGGAGTACGCCCTGCGCTGCGGCGGTGGTCAATCCGCCCGGCACACCTCGATGTTGAAGTCCGCCGTCCCCAACTGCCGCATCATGGTGAGCCACAGCGTCAGATACATCTCCGTCGCCCGCGCGGCCCGGATCCCGCCCAGGTCCAGCACCCGCTCGGCCGGCCATCCGAACTCCCCGAGCAACGCCGTCACCTGCTCCTTGGCCCTGGCGTCCTCACCGCACACGAACAGGTGGTGCGCACCAGGCACCCGGCCCGGATCCACCATCACCTGGCAGTTGACGGTGTTCAGCGTCTTCACCACGCGCGCGTGCGGAAAGGCCCGCTGGATCTGCTCGCCCACGCTGTCCGACTCCACCGGATCCAGCCGCGGTTGGCCGTCCTCGAAGGCCAGCGGATTGGAGACGTCCACCAGGACCTTGCCGTCGAGGTGTTCGGCGCCGGCCGCCCGCAGGGCGTCGAGCGCCACCCGGCCGCCCACCGCGTTGATGACCACCTCGGCCGAGGCGGCCGCCTCCGCGAAGGTGCCCGCGCGGGCGCGCTCCGCCGAGGCCGTGGCCCACTCCAGCGCCACCGGGTTGTCCTTGACGCGCGATCCCAGGGTCACCTCGTGCCCCAGCTCCACCAGTCTGCCGCCCAGCGTGCGGCCCACCTCGCCCGTGCCGAGCACCGCGTATCGCATCGGCCACCTCCCGTTGCCGGCCGCCGACTTCCGGCGGTCCGCGGTCATTGTGATCCGGACCGGCGCCGGACGGGCCGATTCCGGGTGGACAGCCCCGGCGCGTGTCGGATGGGATGGAGCGGTGACCACCGAGACCGCGACCGATGTCTTCGAAGAGCACCGCCCCCTCCTCATGGGCGTCGCCTATCGCATGCTCGGCCGCGTGGCCGATGCCGAGGACGTGGTCCAGGACGCCTGGCTGCGCTGGTCCCGCGCCGACCGTGCGGAGGTCCGCGAACCGCGCGCCTACCTGGTGCGCATCGCCACCCGACTGGCCATCGACCGGCTGCGCCAGGCGCAGACGCGCGGTGAGGCGTACGTCGGTCCGTGGCTGCCGGAGCCGTACCTCACCGAGTTCGGCGACGCCGCCCCGGACGCGGCGGACCACGCCGTGCTCGCCGACAGCGTCTCGCTCGCCCTGCTGGTCGTCCTGGAGTCGCTGTCGCCGCTGGAGCGGGCCGTCTTCGTACTCCGGGAGGCGTTCGGTTACCCGTACGCCGAGATCGCCGCCCTGCTCGACCGCAGCGAGGCAGCGGTACGGCAACTCGCCGGGCGGGCGCGCCGGCACGTCGACGAACGCCGGCCGCGCTACGACGTCGACCCCGGCCGGCGACGCGAGCTGACCGAACGTTTCCTCGCCGCCGCGGCCGACGGCGACCTGGACGGGCTCGTGTCCCTGCTCGCCCCGGACGTCCGCCTGGTCGGCGACAGCGGCGGCAAGGCCAAGGCGCCGCTGCGGGTCCTGCACACCGCCGACAAGGTCGGCCGCTTCCTCGTCGCCGTCGCGCAGCAGTCCGCGGCGGCCCTGTCCTACCGCTTCCTGGAGGCCAACGGCGGCCCGGCGCTGCTGGTCCTGTCCGACGGCAAGCCCGAGAGCCTGGTCCAGGTGGACGTCGCCGAGGGTCGCGTCGCGGCCGTGTACATCGTCCGCAACCCCGACAAGCTGCGGCACCTCGCCGACTGCTGAGCCACCCACCGCCGAACCGCACGCGGCCCGCGAGCCCCCGTTCCGCGACGGGGGCTTTGCCGCGATGTCACACACACCGCCGTGCACGAACGCCTTGTGAACGCTCCGCGGCAGGTCGGCTGTCCGTTGTGCAGGGGATCGAGGATTGGTCTTGACCAAGGGTGAGGGCCGCCCTATGGTCGCAGAGAAGTGCAACAACCTTTAATAAACAAGGGCGCCAAAACCGCCGGACCACGGCTCTTGCGGAGGACAGGGTGGGGACCACGCAGCTGGAATCGGTACCGGAACCGAAGTACTGGCATCTCAAGACCGTGCTGAGCGAGGCACTGGACTCGGAGTTCTCGGTCGGCGAGATCCTGCCCAACGAGCGCGACCTCGCCGCCCGCTTCGGCGTGGCCCGCGCCACGCTCCGCCAGGCCCTCGAACAGCTCGAGCTGGAAGGCCGGCTGCAGCGCCGCCGCGGTGTCGGTACGACCGTCGCGCCTCCGCGTGTGGGCGTGGCCGTCGGCACCGAGCAGCACGTCTGGCCGGGCGCCGCCTCGGACGCCTGGCAGCCCGTCGACTGTGACCAGGCGGTGCCGCCCGCCGCCGTCGCCATGGCCCTGGAGACGGGTGCGGACGAGCCCGTGCACACCGTGCGCCGCTCCCGGATGTCCCACGGCCAGCGGGTCGCCACCGAGCTCCTCTACGTCCCGACGGCCTCCGTCCCCGACCTCACCGCGATCGACGCCCCGTCCGGTCCGGCACGCGCGCGTGCGGTGCTGCGTGAGCTCCAGCACCTGACGCTCGAGGGCCAGGACCGTGCTGTGGAGCTGGGCTCCGCCCGCGCCGACGACGCCAAGGACCTCGACCGGCTCCCCGGCTCCCCGGTCCTGGTCGTCACCACCCGCTTCGTCGCCGCGGGCCGCACCACCGCCCTGTCCATCGCCACCTACCGCGCCGACACCTGCCGGCTGACCTTCGGCGACTCACCCGAGGTGGAGATACACCACGACCCGGAGCGCCAGGCTTCCTGACCTCCGGGTCCCTCCACCATGCCGGGTGCGGCCAACCCCCTGGGGGCGCGGGGAGCTGCGCGACCAGCCACAAGGGCGCCACAGCAGCAAGACCAGCCGCACCCGGTACCCGCCGCTCACCAACGGGCACCGCTCAGCGCCGCGCCGTCGCCGATCCGTCCACCGCGAACAACTGCTCCTCGACGTGGTCCAGAGCCAAGCGCAGCGCCCCCGTGGCCACGGCCGCCTCGCCCAGCAGGGACAGCGCCACCTGCGGCGGCCGCAGGCAGTAGCGGGCCAGCTCGCGGCGCAGCGGTTCCAGGACGCCGTCGAGACCGGCCGCCCACCCGCCGATCACCACCAGCTCGGGATCCAGCGCCAGCACCAGCGCGGCCACGTCGTGCACCAGCCGCTGGATGAACCGTTCCACGGCCGCCCGCGCGCGCTGGTCGCCCTCGCGGGCCAGCGCGAACACCTCGGCGACCGCCTGTTCGTCCAGCGGGTGCAGCGGCTCGTCGGTGGTGGACAACAGTGTCTCCGGAGTCGCCTCGCGGCCCAGCAGATGGAGTGCGCCGATCTCCCCGGCCGCCCCGCCGTAGCCGCGGTGCAGCCGCCCGCCGATCAGCGAACCCGCGCCCGGGCTCAGCCCGGCCAGCACGAACACCACGTCGTCCGAGTCGGTGGCCGCGCCCTTCCAGTGCTCGGCGACAGCCGCCGCGTTGGCGTCGTTCTCCACCAGCACCGGGCACTCGAAGGAGCGGCTGAGCCGCTCACCCAGGTTCAGGCCCGTCCACTGCGGCAGGGCCGTGCTCAGCCGGACCGTGCCGTCGGCCTCCACGATCCCCGGCGTGCCCACGCCCACGGCCCGCAGCGAGCTGCGCGCCACCCCGGCCCGGCCCAGCAGCTCGGCGACCGCGCCGCGCAGCCTCTCCAGCCGCTCGTCCGCCGGCGCCGTCTCGTCGACCTCCTCGGCCTGCGCGCCCAGCACGCGTCCGTCCAGGTCGGACAGCAGTGCGGCGACCCGGTGCGGCCCGATCTCCAGGCCCAGCAGATGCCCGGCCTCGGCCCGGAACCGGAACCGGCGCGCTGGTCGCCCCTGACGGCGCGCGGTGCCCACCTCGGCCGCCTTCTCTACGACGAGTCCCGCCTCGATGAGCCCTTCCACGACCCCCTCGACGGTCGGCCGGGACAGTCCGGTGACCCGGGTGATCTCGGTGAGCGTCGCGCAGTCCGTGGCACGCAGCGCGTGCAGCACCACCGCGGAATTGATCCTTCGCAGCAGCGAGGGATCGCCGCCGGTCAGCTGCCCCACCGTCCGTCCTCCCAGCTCGCGGGCGTGTTGGGCGGATCGTACTCGGCCCGGCGCGCCCCGGCGAGTGCCGGCTTCCGCACGGCCGGCCCGGCTCACTCCGGCTCGACGAACCCCGACTCGTACGCCGCGATCACCGCCTGGGTGCGGTCGCGCGCGCCGAGCTTGGCCAGCACGGCGCTCACATGCGACTTGACCGTTTCCGTGCCTACGACCAGCCGGGCGGCGATCTCCGCGTTCGACAGCCCGCGCGCCATGAGCCGCAGGACCTCCCCCTCCCGCTCCGTCAGCCGGGCCCGTTCCAGTGCGGCACGTGCCGGCCGGTCGCCGTCGCCGTACCGGGCGGCGAGGCGTCGTACGGAAGCCGGGAACAACAGCGACTCGCCCTCCGCGACCAGCCGTACCGCGTGCACGATCTCGGCCGGACGGGCCCGCTTCAGCAGGAAGCCGTCGGCGCCCGCGCGCAGCGCCTCGTACACGTACTCGTCGTCCTCGAAGGTCGTCACGACGAGGATCTTCGGCGGCTCGGCCACCGTGCGCAGCACCACGCGGGTGGCCTCGATGCCGTCCAGCAACGGCATGCGGACGTCCATGGCGACGACGTCCGGCCGCAGTTGCCGCACCAGCGGGACGACCGCGGCCCCGTCGGCGGCCTCGCCCACCACCTCGATGCCGGGCTGCGCCTCCAGCACGGCCCGCAGACCGGCGCGGACCAGGGGTTCGTCGTCGACGAGGAGTACGGTGACCGGCATCCGTCCAGACTAGATCAACTGATCGGCAGCTCCGCGAGCACCTGCCATTCGCCCTCGTCCGGACCGGTGCGGGCGCTGCCCCCGAGCAGTGCGGCGCGCTCCCGTATGCCCCGCAGGCCGCTGCCGCGGCCCTCGCCTGATAGCGGCCCCGGCAGCGGATTGCGGACCTCCAGGGCGAGCAGATCGCCGGTGACCGCGACCCGGACCCGCACCGGCACGGCTCCGGTGTGCCGCAGCACGTTGGTCAGCGCCTCCTGCAGGATCCGGTATCCCTCGCGGGACACCGGCCCGGGCACGGTCGCGACCGGGCCCGTCACCTCGGCGTCGACCTTCGCGCCGGAGGCCCGCGCCGACTCCAGGAGCCGGCCGGCGTCGGCCAGGGTGGGCCGGGCGCTCACCGGACGATCGCCCTCCCGCAGCACGCCCAGCACCCGCTCCAGGTCCTCCAGGGCTGCCCGGCCGGTCTCCTCGATGGCGTCCAGGGCGCGGTCGGTGAACTCCGGGTCGCCCGCAGACCGAGCCGCGCCGGCCTGCACCACGGCCACTGTCAGTGCGTGCCCGATCGAGTCGTGCAACTCCCGTGCGATACGGGTGCGTTCCAGCAGCTGCTCGGTGCGCTCCTCCAGCGCGGCCAGCCGCTCGGCGGCCGACGGGCCGAGCAGTCGGCGCGCGCAGACCGTGACCAGCTCGCCCAGCCCGACGACCACGCCGTACAGGGCGAGCAGCGGGAGCGGCGTCAGCAGGGCCCACCCGCGGTGCGCCGGCAGCCGGTCCAGCAGCGGCACCCCGGCCGGCGCCCGCCCCCAGGCGCAGCGGGCCAGTTCGAAACCGGTGTCGAGCAGCCACACCGTGGCGAACATGGCCGCCACGCCGAGGACCATACGCAGCTGAAGCCACAGCACCGTGCGCCACCGGTCCCGCCAAGTCGCCGACGGCGCCTCGGAGATGCCCGGCTCCGCCTCGCTGGGCGTGAGCAGCAGCCGTGCCTGCACGCCCTCGCCCCGGCGCACCGCGGGCACCAGACCGAGCGGGACGAGCACCAGCGCGGGCACCCAGGGAGTCGACATGTCGATGAAGAGCCAGACGCTGACCACCAGCATCGGCACCCACAGATGCAACAGGCGTGTGTACGTCGTCCCGCGCGACAGCGGGCGCAGGAAGCGGGGCATCCGGGCCATGACGTCATCGTCGCAGGCGGCACCGACAACGGACCTCCCCCGCTCGGGGGAGAGGCTCCGCACCGGCG
The DNA here is from genome assembly GCF_053611725.1 of Streptomyces sp. NPDC054783. Classification (NCBI taxonomy): domain Bacteria; kingdom Bacillati; phylum Actinomycetota; class Actinomycetes; order Kitasatosporales; family Streptomycetaceae; genus Streptomyces; species Streptomyces sp. NPDC054783. The sequence continues at coordinate 122,561 of NZ_JBSHAY010000016.1, forward strand.
GGGGAGGACCCGGAGTCCCGCCGTCGCCAGGCTGGTTGCCATGACCAGCATCGACATACGCGACCTCAGCAAGGAGTACGGCGGACGGCGGGCCGTGGACCGGCTCACCTTCAGCGTGCGCCCCGGCCGCGTCACCGGCTTCCTCGGCCCCAACGGCGCCGGCAAGTCCACCACCATGCGCCTCGTCCTCGGTCTCGACCGGCCCACCTCCGGCACGGCCACGATCGGCGGCCAGGACTACGCCGATCTGCGCGAACCCCTGTGCCGGGTGGGCGCGTTGCTCGACGCCCGGGCCGCGCACGGCTCCCGCACCGCCCGCGACCATCTGCGCGCCCTCGCCGCGAGCAACCGCATCCCGGACCGCCGGGTCGACGCCGTACTGGAGGAATCCGGGCTCGCCCGGGTCGCCCGGCGCCGGGTACGGACGTACTCCCTAGGCATGCGCCAGCGGCTCGGCATCGCGGCCGCCCTCCTCGGGGACCCCGAGGTGATCCTGCTCGACGAACCCGCCAACGGCCTCGACCCCGAAGGCATCGTGTGGATCCGCGCGCTGCTGCGCCGACTCGCCGCGGAGGGCCGTACGGTGCTGGTCTCCAGCCATCTGATGGGCGAGACCGCCGCCTTCGCCGACCACCTCGTGATCCTGGGCCGGGGGCGCCTGCTGGCCGACACTCCGGTCCGGGAGTTCATCCACGCACGCGTGCGGCCGCACGTCCGGATCCGCACCACCGAGCCCGCGGCGCTGGACGACCTGCTCGCCCGCCACGGCCTCGACGCCTCACCCGCTCCGGACGGGGCCCGCACCGTGCGGCACGCGCGTGTGGACGACATCGGGCGGCTCATGGCCGAGGCCGGCCTGCCCGTCCTGGAACTCGCCGCGCACGAGGCCACCCTGGAGGAGGCCTACCTCGATCTGACCGCGGCCGAAGCCGAGTTCACCGCACTGCCCCAGGAGGCCTGACCATGCCGTTCGCATCCGTCCTGCACGCCGAGTGGATCAAGATCCGTACGCTGCGCTCACTCGTCGGCGGCCTGGCCGCGATCCTCCTCGCCACCACCGCGTTCTCGGCGCTCGCGGCCGCGGACGCCGACGGCTCGGACTCGCTGTACTCGGTGTTCTTCGGCGTGAGCCTCGGCCAGATCGCCGCGATCGCCTTCGGCACGACGGCCGTCTCCGCCGAGTTCCGGGGCGGCGCGCTGCGGCTGACGCTGGCGGCGGTGCCCGACCGCCGGCGGTGGTTCGCCGCCAAGGCCACCGCGATCGCCCTGCCCGTGGTGGCCGTCGGCCTCCTCACCGGGCTGGTCACCCTGCTCGTCGGCAAGTCGGTCCTCGGCACCTCCGGCCCGGCCTGGAGCGAGGGCTTGCGCGGCGCCGTCGGCTGCGGACTGCACATGACGCTGATGGCGCTGTTCGCCGCCGGGCTGACTGCCGTACTGCGCAGCGGTGTCGCGACCCTGTCCGTGCTGATCCCGTTCCTGCTGGTCGTGTCCTTCGTCGTCGGCGACCTGTCCGCCGGCGTCGCCGACTTCCTGCCCGACCGGGCCGGCCAAGTCGCCCTGCACAGCGCCTGGGACGGCACCCTCGGCCCATGGAGCGGGCTCGCGGTGACCGCGCTGTGGTCGGCGGCCGCCCTGCTCGCGGGCGCGTGGACGCTGGAACGCAGGGACGCCTGACAGCCCGCCAATTGTCAGTGGTGCCCGCTTTACTGGATCACATGGACATCGCGAACCACCTCGCTGTGATCGACCGGCTGTGCGCCCGGGAGTTCCCGGCGGAGCACGGCCGGACGGACGTCGGCACGGGCGGGCCCGGATATCTGATAGCCGAGTTACAGACCAGCCGCGATTTCTACGAGGACGGCGGCGCAGAACGGGAGATGACGGAGGAGCAGTACGAGGCGGACCGGGACGCCCTCGGGGAGCGGCTCGCCGAGCGCTGGGGGCCGACGGACGTGTTCAGCCTGTCCAGCGCCTTGGAGCGGGCCGTACAGGGGGAGGACGTCGCCGAGCCGTGGGCCACGCTCGCCTCGCACGTACCCGATGTGCACCTGTGGCAGGCATCGACGGGCCGCTGGGTCGCCCTGGGCGTGTCCCAGTGGGACGACGAGCTCCCGTTCCAGCTGCTGGCGGTGGTGACGTCCGTGGACCCGCCCTGACGGCCTAGGCCGGCGCAGCCATCCGCAGCCGGGCGAACTCCTCCGCCATGGTCGCCGCCGTCCAGTGCGCGTTCAGCCCGCTGGGATTGGGCAGCACCCACACGCGGCTGTCCCCGATGGTCCGCTTCTGCGGTCCCACCTGCGCCGTGCGCTCGCCGAAGGCGGCCCGGTACGCGGTGACCCCGACCACGGCGAGCCACTGAGGCCTCAGCCGCGTCACCTTCTCGGTCAGCAGCCGCCCGCCCTCGACGTACTCCTCGGCGGTCAGCTCGTCGGCCCGCGCGGTCGCCCGCGCCACGACGTTCGTGATGCCCAGCCCATGCGACAGCAGCTCCTGCTGTTCGGCCGGTGCCAGCAGGCGCGGAGTGAAGCCGGACAGGTGCAGGACCGGCCAGAAGCGGTTCCCGGGGCGGGCGAAGTGGTGACCGGTCGCCGCCGTCATGAGCCCCGGGTTGATGCCACAGAAGAGCACCCGGAGGCCGTCCGTGACGACGTCCGGTACGAGACGGTCGCGGGCGGCCTCCAGTTGCGCCTTGGTGAGGCGGGAGGAGGGGGTCAGAGGATCGCTCCGGGGGTGTATCCGGCCGCCTCCGGGTGCTGCTTGACGATCTCCTCGATCCGGCCGACGACGACACCGACCTGGTCGGCGGCGGCGCCGGTGAAGGACAGCTTGTCGGCCATCAGGGCGGCGAGCTGATCGCGGTCGAGGGGGAGGCGGTCGTCGGCGGCGAGCTTGTCGAGCAGGTCGTTGCGCTCGGCGCCCTGCTCACGCATCGCGAGCGCGGTGGCGACGGCGTTCTCCTTGATCGCCTCGTGCGCGACCTCACGGCCGACCCCGGCGCGCACCGCGCCCATCAGCACCTTGGTGGTGGCCAGGAACGGCAGATAGCGGTCCAGCTCGCGGGCGACGACCGCCGGGAAGGCGCCGAACTCGTCCAGCACGGTCAGGAAGGTCTCCAGCAGGCCGTCCAGCGCGAAGAACGCGTCCGGCAGGGCCACCCGGCGGACCACCGAGCAGGAGACGTCGCCCTCGTTCCACTGGTCGCCCGCCAGCTCGCCGGTCATCGAGGCGTAACCGCGCAGGATGACCATGAGGCCGTTGACGCGCTCGCAGGAGCGGGTGTTCATCTTGTGCGGCATGGCGGAGGAGCCGACCTGGCCCGGCTTGAAACCCTCGGTGACCAGCTCGTGCCCGGCCATCAGCCGGATCGTCTTGGCCAGCGAGGACGGCGCCGCCGCCAGCTGCACCAGCGCGGTGACGACCTCGTAGTCCAGGGAGCGCGGGTATACCTGGCCGACCGAGGTGAACGCCTGCGAGAAGCCCAGGTGCTGCGCGATCCGGTTCTCCAGCTCGGTGAGCTTGGCCGCGTCGCCGCCGAGCAGGTCCAGCATGTCCTGCGCGGTGCCGACCGGTCCCTTGATGCCGCGCAGCGGGTAGCGAGCGAGGAGCTCCTCGACCCTGCCGTACGCCACGAGCAGCTCGTCGGCGGCCGTTGCGAAACGCTTGCCCAGCGTCGTGGCCTGCGCGGCCACGTTGTGCGAGCGGCCGGCCATGACCAGCTCGGCGTACTCGCCGGCCAGCTTGCCCAGGCGCGCCAGCACGGCCACCGTACGGTCGCGCATCAGCTCCAGGGAGAGCCGGATCTGCAGCTGCTCGACGTTCTCGGTGAGGTCGCGGGAGGTCATGCCCTTGTGCACGTGCTCGTGCCCGGCGAGGTCGTTGAACTCCTCGATCCGCGCCTTCACATCGTGCCGGGTGACCTTTTCGCGCTCGGCGATCGACGCCAGGTCGACGGTGTCGAGGACACGCTCGTAGTCGGCGATCGCCTCGTCCGGCACCTCGATGCCGAGGTCCTTCTGGGCGCGCAGCACGGCGAGCCAGAGCTGCCGCTCCAGCTTCACCTTCTGCTCGGGGGACCAGAGCGTGGCGAGCTCGGCGGAGGCGTAGCGTCCGGCGAGGACGTTCGGGATGCGGGGCTTGGCGGGCGCGGCAGAAGTCACGTGACCAGATTCTACTGGCGGTTCGTGCAGGCCAGCGCCACTGCCCCCTTCGGCGGAACCTACGAGAGCCGTGTCACTGGGTGGCGTCCGTCGGCTCGGCCGGCTCCGGCGGCCCATCGGCGTCGGCCAGTTCGGCCAGCACGTTCGCGTGGCACAGCTCCGGCGCGCACCAGCACGCCAGCGTCTTTCCCCGCAGTTCTTCGACCAGCTCCAGCAGCTCCGGCCGCTCCAGCAGATAGGCCCGGTACATCGCCATGACCTCGGCTCGGGTGCCGTCCCGCTTCTTCGTCGGGGTGTCGTACGCGAAAGGGTTGTACAGCGGGTGCCGGGGCAGATCCCAGCCGCCCATGGTCCAGCGGCGGCCGACGTAGACCACATCCGCGGGCGCCTGTTCGAGCCGGGGACCGAGTTCGTGGATCCGGCCCCGGACGTTGATCACCCGCGTGGTCATGACCGCGAGGCTACGCCTGAGCCTCGTACGGCAGCAGTTCCGGGCGCTTCGGCGGGCGGCCGTCCCCGGAGGAGCGGCCGGTGAGGCGCCGGCCTATCCAGGGGAGGAGGTGCTCACGGGCGAACCGTGCGTCCGCCACCCGGCGCGTCACCCAGTTCGGCGGCACCGTGGCCGGCATCGGCACGTGCCACTCGGTGTCCTCCGGCTCGTATCCGAGCCTCTGCCAGACCGCTTCGGCGGCCCGACGGTGCCCCTCCGCCGTCAGATGCAGCCGGTCCACGTCCCACAGCCGGGGGTCGCCCAGCGAAGGCGCACCGTACAGGTCGACCACGACCGCGCCGTGCCTGGCGGCCAGGTCCTCCACGCACGTGAACAGCTCCTCCATGCGCGGCCGGAACCGCTCCAGCACCGGGCCCTGGCGGCCGGGGCTGCGCATCAGCACCAGTTGCTTGCAGGACGGTGCGAGGCGCTCCACGGCCTCGGTCAGCAGGCCCTTCACCCGGCCCATGTCGCACTTGGGCCGCAGGGTGTCGTTGAGCCCGCCGACCAGCGTGATCACATCGGCGTTCATGGCCGCCGCCACGTCGACCTGCTCGTCGACGATCTGCCTGATCAGCTTCCCGCGCACGGCCAGGTTGGCGTACCGGAAGCCAGGCGTGCGGGCGGCCATCCGCGCGGCGAGCAGGTCGGCCCAGCCCCGGTAGGAGCCGTCGGGCAGCAGGTCCGACATGCCCTCGGTGAAGGAGTCACCGACCGCGACCAGGCTGCTGTACGGGGGAGATGCGGGATTCGTGTGCATGGCGTGAGCGATGCTATCCCGGCTCCATACCCGCCGGTCGGTCACCCCGGGAAAGCCCGGCTCACCCCGGAGACACCCGGCCTCACCCCGGAGACACCCGGCCTCACCCCGGAGACACCCGGCCTCACCCGGAAACGCCGGCCCCACCTCAGAAACGCCTGGCCTCATCTCGAGTGGACCAGACCCACCTCGGGTCGGCCTGGCCCACCTCGGGTCGGCCTGGCCCACCTCGGGTCGGCCTGGCCCACCTCGGGTCGGCCTGGCCCCACCTCGGGTCGGCGTGGCCCACCTCGGGTCGGCTTCGCCCACCTCGGGTCGGCCTGGCCCACCTCGGGTCGGCCTGGCCCACCTCGGGTCGGCCTGGCCCACCTCGGGTCGGCCTGGCCCACCTCGCGTCGGACCGGGCCTCACCCGGGTCCGAGCCAGGCCTCACGCCGGGTCGGACGAGACCTCTTCCCGGGGCCGGACCAGCCCATACGCCGGGTGGGACCAGACCCCACTCCAGGTCGGGCGAGCCTCACCCGGTGTCGGACGCAGGTGCCACCCCGGGCCGTGCCCGTCGGGGGACCCCGGCCGGTGAGCCCCACTGGATCCGTCGTCGGATCAGAGCTCGCCCCCGGGTCGGGTCAGCCTCGCCGAGCGTCGGGTCCAGGTCCCACCCCGTATCCGGACCCGACGGGCCCCGGCCGGTCAAGCTGCGCCCGGTCCGCCCGAGGCTCACGCCGGCTGGCCGAAAAGCTCGCGCAGCACGTCCTCCATGGTCACCAGGCCGGCCAGTCGGCCGTCGTCGCCGAGTACCGCCGCGAGGTGCGTGCGGCTGCCGCGCATCGCGGTGAGGACGTCGTCCAGCGGGGTCCGCTCCCGTACGCGCGCGATGGGCCGCATGTCCCGCAGCCGGAACGGCACGTCCCGTGGCGAGGCGTCCAGCGCGTCCTTGACGTGCAGATAGCCCACGATCCGGCGGCCCACGTCGACGACGGGGAACCGGGAGAAGCCCGAGTCGGCCGACAGCCGCTCCAGCTGCTCCGGGGTGACGCCCATGTGCGCGTACACCACCCGCTTCAGCGGCACCACGACATCGCGCACGGGCCGGCTGCCCAGCTCCAGGGCGTCGTGCAGCCGCTCCTGCGCGCGGTCGTCGATGAGCCCCGCCTGGCTGGCGTCCTTGACGATCTCGGCGAGTTCGGTGTCCGTGAAGGTGGCCGCGACCTCGCCCTTCGCCTCGACCCTGAGCAGCTTCAGCAGTCCGTTCGCGAAGGCGTTGACCGTGAAGATCACCGGACGCAGCGTCCGGGACAGCGTGACGAGCGGCGGGCCGAGCAGCAGCGCGCTGCGTACCGGTTCGGCGAGCGCGATGTTCTTCGGGACCATCTCGCCCAGCAGCATGTGCAGATAGGTCGCCAGGGTCAGGGCGATCACGAAGGACACGGCATGGCCCGCGCTCACGGGCACACCGACAGCGTGGAACACCGGCTCCAGCAGATGCGCGATCGCCGGCTCGGCGACGACACCCAGGACCAGCGTGCACAGCGTGATGCCGAGCTGGGCGGCGGCCAGCAGCGCGGAGACGTGCTCCAGACCCCACAGCACGCTCTTCGCGCGCCGGTCGCCCTCCTGGGCCAGCGGTTCGACCTGCGAGCGGCGCACGGAGATCAGCGCGAACTCGGCGCCGACGAAGAAGGCGTTGACGACGAGGGTCGCCAGGCCGATCAGCAGCTGTACGGCGGTCATCGCGCCCCCTCCGCGGTCTCGTGGGCCTGCTCGTCGTCCAGCGGTGCGTGCAGCAGCACCCGCGCCGCGCGGCGGCCCGTGGCGTCCACCACGTCCAGCCGCCAGCTCGCGACCTCGACCGTGTCACCGGTCACCGGTATCCGGCCCAGCAGGGTCGCGACCAGGCCGGCCAGCGTCTCGTACGGTCCTTCGGGCATCCGCAGCCCCACGCGCGCGAGCTGGTCGGTGCGGGCGTAGCCGTCGGCCGAGTACAGGGCGCGGCCCTGTTCGTCCGCGCCGGCGGGGGCGAGGTCGGGCGTCTCGTGCGGGTCGTGCTCGTCCCGCACCTCGCCGACGACCTCCTCGACGATGTCCTCCAGGGTCGCCACGCCTGCGGTGCCGCCGTACTCGTCGATGACGACGGCCATGGTGCGCTTGCCGCCGAGCCGGTCCAGCAGCCGGTCGACGGTCAGGGACTCGGGGACCATCAGCGGCTCGCGCATCACCTGGGAGACGCGGCGGTGGCGGCGCTGCTCGGCCGGCATGGCCAGGACGTCCTTGATGTGGGCGACGCCGACGACCGAGTCCAGGCCGCCCTGGTAGACGGGGAAGCGGGACAGACCGGTGGCCCGGGTCGCGTTCGCCACGTCCTCGCAGGTCGCCTGCGCGTCGAGGGCGACGACCTGGACGCGCGGGGTCATCACGTTCTCCGCCGTCAGGTCGGCCAGGTTCAGCGTCCGCACGAACAGCTCGGCGGTGTCCGGCTCCAGTGCGCCCTCCTTGGCGGAGTGCCGGGCGAGTGCCGCCAGCTCCTGCGGACCGCGTGCCGAAGCCAGCTCCTCGGCGGGTTCGATGCCGAACCGGCGCACGACATGGTTGGCGGTGTTGTTCAGGTGCGTGATGAAGGGGCGGAAGGTCGCGCTGAACCAGCGCTGCGGGTTGCCGACCCGCTTGGCCATGGCCAGCGGCGAGGAGATCGCCCAGTTCTTCGGCACCAGCTCGCCGACGACCATCAGGAACACCGTCGACAGGGCCGTGCCGAGCACCAGGGCGACCGAACTCGCCGTACCGGCGGAGAGGCCCATCGCCCGGAACGGGCCGGCGAGCAGCTTGGCGATGGAGGGCTCGGCGAGCATACCGACGACCAGGTTGGTGACCGTGATGCCGAGCTGGGCGCCGGAGAGCTGGAAGGTCAGGTTCCGTACGGCCTTCAGGGCACCGGCGGCGCCGCGCTCGCCGCGCTCGGCGGCCCGTTCCAGCTCGCCGCGCGACACCGTGGTCAGCGAGAACTCCGCCGCCACGAAGGCGCCGCAGGCCAGTGACAGCAGGATGGCCACCAGGAGGAGGAGCACTTCGGTCATCGGGTCACCCCTGTCCCATGATCGGACAGGGCAGGACGGGGCGCGCGGTGGCGCGGACCGGGGGGCTCGCCCATGGGCGGACGCTCACACCTTTCACAGAGGGCCGAGTACTCCCTCCATGGTAAAGGATGGGCAAAGGGTGCTCGGTGCTCACTCGGTGAGCGGTTTCACCCAGCGCCGCCAGTGCTCCTCGGGGCCGTAACCGGCCGCGCCCCAGGCGTGGTGCGCCGTCTCGTTGCGGACCAGCACCATCGCGTCCGCGCGCCGCCCGCCGAGCCGTGCGAACCGCTCCTCGGCGGCGGCCAGCAGCGCCGAGGCGATGCCCTGCCGGCGCCGCTCCGGGTGCACCGCGAGCCGGTACAGATGGCAGCGCCAGCCGTCGAAGCCCGCGATCACCGTGCCCACCAGCTCGCCGCCCGACTCGGCGAGGATCAGTGCCTCGGGGTCGCGGGCCACCAGCCGCTCCATCCCGTTGCGGTCGTCGCTGATGCTGGTGCCCTCGGCGGCCGTCTTCCAGAAGGCGAGCACCGCGTCGAGGTCGGCGCGGGCTGCCGGGCGCATGCGCAGATCGGTCATGCGGTCATCGGAGCATGCGGCGCGAGTCGCGCACGGGGATTTCCATCATGCGGATTCCTCCCGCAGCCGCTCCATCACCGGCGCGAACGCCTCCATGTACGGCTCCAGCACGGTCAGGTAGGAGAATCCGAACCGCTCACGCTGCGCCCGCACCCGCGCCACGACGTCCTGCAGCGGACCGGCCAGCACGATGGGCAGGGCCAGTGCCGAGTCCAGGGTCAGCTGCGACTGCCGTTCCAGCAGCGGTTTCAGCACGGGTTCCGGGTCGTCGGTGACCGCCACGAGCTGGATGAGCAGGTTCAGCTCGGCCGGTTCCGCCCGGTCCGCCGCCAGGCCCCGGTAACGCGCCACCCGCTCGTCCAGCTCCTCGGCGGTGAGCGGCTCCAGCGTCCCGGCAGCGGATCCCGGCCGGGCTCCGGTGAAGGCCGCGATGTCCGCGTGCTCGGCGGTCAGCCGCAGCATCCGGTCGCCGTTGGCGCCGATCAGCAGCGGCACCCGCGACTGGGCGGTACGGGGCTGGTACTCGTCGGAGCCCAGCAGCCGGTCCAGTTCCTCGACCGTGCGCCTCAGGTGGTCCACCCGCTCGCGCGGTGAGCCGTACGGCAGCCCCGCCGTCTCGTGCTCGGCCGGCACATACCCGGTGCCCAGCCCGAGTTCGAGGCGCCCGCCGGTGAGCGCATCCGTGGTCGCCACCTCGCGGGCCAGCAGGGCCGGGTTGCAGAACCCCGCGTTGAGCACGAACGTGCCGAGCCGGGGCCGCCGCGTCGCCTCGGCCGCCGCGACCAGTGCCGGGAACGGGGCGGGCATCCCGAGGTGATCGGGGACGAGGATCACGTCGTAGCCCAGCTCCTCGGCGCGCCGGCACTTCGCGCGCCACTCGGCGGCGGGCGCCGGCGTGAGCAGATTGACTCCGAAGCGGAACGGACGCGACATCAACTCTCCCCGTGTGCAGGTGCCTTGGGCTACGGTCGCGATTCCATCACTCGTGCGCGATCGCCGCCAGCACGTTCAACCGCGACGCGCGCAGCGCCGGCAGCAGGGCCGCCACCACTCCCACCACCGCCGAGCCGATGACGACGGCGACGATCGTGGTCCAGGGGAACGCCAGCGCCGTCAGCCCGCGCAGGGCCAGCACCTGCTGCATGCACACGCCCCACACGAGTCCCAGCGCCAGCCCGAGGACCGCGCCGAACACCGCGATCACCACCGACTCCAGCCGGATCATCCGGCGCAACTGCCGTCGTCCCAGCCCGATCGCGCGCAGCAGCCCGATCTCCCGGGTGCGCTCCACCACCGACAGGGCGAGGGTGTTGACCACACCGAGCACGGCGATGACGATCGCCAGCCCGAGGAGCGCGTACACCAGGTAGAGCAGGACGGCGATCTGGTCGTGGACGAGCTTCTTGTAGTCGCTCTGGTTGCGCACCTGGACCTGCGGGAACGACCCCAGTGCCCGCTCCAGGCGGGGGCGCAGGTCCTGCGGTGCGGTGCCGGGGGCCGCGTTCACGTAGAGCGCGGCGTCCTGGGCTCGGGGCCCGTACTTCTCCAGGGTGGCGAGACCGAAGTACAGGCCGCCCTGGGCGCCGAAGCCCTCGGCCGTCTCCTGCTTGGTGAGGGCGGCGACGGTCAGCTCGGTGTGCCGGCCGCCGGGGAACTCGACCGGGAGGACGCTGCCGACACGCACGCCGTGGTCCCTGGCGAAGTCGGCGTCCATGGCGAGGTGACCGTCCGCCAGCGCCGCCGCCGAACCGCCCCGCGCGTAGGTGAGGTGCACGACGTCGTCGAGCCGGGGGCCGTACGCGGCGGCCGACGTCGTGATCCGGCCGCCGTTCGGCAGCCCTACGGCGACCTGGGTGAGCCGCTGCTCCACGACGAGCCCGACACCGGGGGTGCGGGCCACGGTGTCCCGCACCTGCCTGGTGAAGGGAGTGAAGTTGGTGTTCTGGACGATGAAGTCGGCGCCGAGCGTCTTGTCGATCTGCCGGTCGAACGACGCGGACATCGACGCGCTCGCCACCGACATCCCGCCGACCAGGGCCAGGCCCACCATGAGCGCGGCGGCGGTGGCGCCCGTACGGCGCGGGTTGCGCAGGGCGTTGCGCTGGCTCATCAGGCCGACCGGGCCGAACAGTGCGGGGAAGGCCGCGCCCAGCACCCGGATCACCGGCCGCACCAGCAGCGGACCGGCGACCACGGTCGCGATCAGGGTCAGGGCCACGCCGACCCCGAGCAGCGAGGCCGCCTGGGCGGTCTTCGTGGCCGTCGCGCACCCGGCCAGAGCGGCCGCGCCGACCACCCCGATCACCGCGCCGACGATCGCCCGCGTCCGCAACGGCTTGCCCACACCGGCGACTTCGGCATCCGCGAGCGCCGCCATCGGCGAGACGGCCGCCGCGCGCCGCGCGGGCAGATAGGCGGCCACGAAGGTGACGCCGACACCGACGACGTACGCCGCGAAGGGCGTACCCCAGCCGATGACCATCTCCGTGGCCTTCAGGTTCATCCCGAAGGCGCTCATCAGCTTGATCAGCCCCAGCGCCAGCCCGATCCCCGCCGCGAGGCCGAGCGTGGAACCGACCAGCCCGAGCAGCAGCGCCTCCGTGAGCACCGAGCGCCGCACCTGCCGCCGGTCCGCGCCGAGCGCCCGCAACAGGCCCAGTTCACGGGTGCGCTGGGCGATCAGCATCGAGAAGGTGTTGACGATGAGGAACACGCCGACGAGGAGGGCGACACCGGCGAAGCCCAGCATCACGTACTTGATCACGTCCAGGAACGTGCCGAGGCTGGCCGCCGCCGACTTGGCCTGCTCGTTCGCGGTCTTCAGGTCGTAGGTGCCGGTGCCGATCGCCCGGCCGACGCGCTGCTTGAGTTCCGTGTCGGACACGCCCTTGGCCGCGTCCACCGCGATGCTGGTGGCCTTCGCGGGGGAACCGAGCAGTTCGCGGCCCGCCACCGCCGGGTCCAGGAACACCAGGGCCGCGCCGGGGTTGGTGGTGGTGAACGTGGCGATGCCGACGACCCGCACCCGGAACGTGCCGGGCTGTGCCTCCACGGTCAGCGTGTCGCCGACCCGTACGTGCTTCTTGCCCGCGGTGTCGGCGTCCAGCAGCGCCTCGCCCGCCCCGTGCGGTGCGTGGCCGGAGGTGAGCTTCACCGGGCTGCGGTGGGTGACGTACCAGGCCAGCGCGATGGTCGGGGCGCCGGTGGTCGGGCCGACGGACCTGTTGCGGTCGTCGACCACGACGGCGTTCTGCACCGACACCTCGGCGCGGGCCGCCGCGACCCCGTCGACCCTCGCCACGCGGTCCCGCAGCGCGGCCGGCAGCGTCTGCACCGAACCGCTCACCCTTGCCGACCTCAGGTCCAGCTGTTTCGGCTGGACCGTCACATCGGCGGCGGTGGAGGCGAACAGCCGGTCGAACGTGCGCGTGACGGTGTCGGAGAAGATCAGACTGCCCGCGACGAACGCCACGGACAGGACCACGGCCAGCGCGGACAGCGCGAGCCGCCCCTTGTGCGCGAGGAAGCTCCTCAGGGTCGCCTTGAGCACCCGCTCAGTCCTCTCGGGCGGTGCCGTCGTCGCCGTCGCCGAGCCGGCCCCGGACCACGTCGAACCGTTTCATGCGTTCCAGTACGGCCTCCGCCGTCGGCCGTTCCATGTCGTCCACGATGCGCCCGTCGGCGAGGAAGAGCACCAGATCGGAGTGGGCGGCGGCGCCGGGGTCATGGGTGACCATGACCACCGTCTGCCCCAGATCGTCCACCGCCTCGCGCAGGAAGCCCAGCACCTCGAGTCCGGCTCGCGAGTCGAGGTTGCCGGTCGGCTCGTCGGCGAAGATCAGCTCCGGCCGGGAGGCCAGCGCCCGCGCGCACGCCACCCGCTGCTGCTGACCGCCGGAGAGCTGGGCGGGCCGGTGCGTGAGCCGGTCGCGCAGGCCGAGCGTGTCGATGACCTGGTCCAGCCACAGCGGGTCGGGTTTCCGGCCCGCGATGTCCATGGGCAGGGTGATGTTCTCGGCGGCCGTCAGCGTCGGAATGAGGTTGAACGACTGGAACATGAACCCGATCCGGTCCCGCCTGAGCCGGGTCAGCTCCCGTTCCCTCAGCCCGGTGATCTCGGTGCCGCCCAGCCACACCTGGCCCGCCGACACCGTGTCGAGCCCCGCCAGACAGTGCATCAGCGTGGACTTCCCGGACCCCGAGGGCCCCATCACGGCGGTGAAACGGCCGCGCGCTATGTCCACGTCCACCGAGTCCAGGGCGATGACGGCCGTCTCGCCGGAGCCGTACGCCTTGGTCAGCCCGCGGGCGCGGGCCGCGACGGCGCCGTCCGGTGCATGCTGCGCTGCAGGTGTGGACAAGACCGCCTCCCGGTCGCCGGAACCGCCCGTCCCGGGCGAGCGTAGGCGACAAGCCGACCCGGCGCACCGGTTCCGCGCGCCCTTGCTTTGCTAGCACGGCGGCGCTAGCGTCGAGGCATGGCGAAGACCCAGCTGAACGTGCGCGTGGACGAGGGCACCGCCCGCGCGGCCCGCGAACGCGCCCTGGCCCGCGGTATCAGCGTCAACCGCTACATCGAAGAGCTGGTCAGACAGGACACCGGCGAGGCCGGCCGTACGTTCGTCGAGGCCGCCGCCGACTTCATGAAGCAGTACGAGTCCGTGTTCGCCGAGGAGTTCACCGAGACCCGCGGGACCGGCAGCGGCGTCGGGGACGGCCGCTGATCCCTTGAACGAGCTCAGCATCGACCTCGCCTGGCTCCTCATGCTCGCAGAACAGAAGACGCCCGGGGACCCCCAGGTCACCGACTGGGGCGCGCTGGTCGCCGCCGTCGCCCGGCACCGCGCCGAGATATTCGGCGTGCCCGTCTACGACAACCCGCACGCCCGTGCCGCCTCCCTGCTCCAGCTGCTGATCCACCTGCCGGCGCTGGAGCGCTCCAACGCGCTGTTCGCCTCGGCGGTCGCCTATGCCTACCTGGTCGCCAGCGGCGAGAAGGTGGCCACCTCGCCCGAGCAGGTGCGGGATCTCGCCCGGCTGGTGAAGGAGGGCGAGGCCGACGTGGACGACATCGCGCGCGAGCTGCGCCGCTGGAGCCTGTGAGGTCGGTCGTGGCGCGGGGACCCGTCACCGTGGCTGCTGCGCGAGGACTGTGATCAGCGTGCGTCCGGCTCGTCCGGCCGCCAGGCGACCCCGAGCGCGCAGTACGAGGACGGAAGTGCCGGGCCGTTCTCCGGCATCAGCACCTGCCGCTGCGGGCCGAGCGTGAACCCGGCCTCGCGCAGCGCGGCCACCGGCTGCCGGGCCAGATGGCAGCCGCCGGTCAGGGTGGGCCACAGGGTCCGGTCCAGGGCGCGCTGGGTCGTCGTCATCAGGCGGCCGCCGCCCTGGCCGTGCTCGAAGAACCGCACCTGACCGCCGGGTTTGAGCACCCGTCGTACCTCGCCCAGCGCGCGCGCCACGTCCCGCACGCTGCACAGCACCAGGGACAGTACGGCCGCGTCGAAGGCCTCGCTCTTGACCGGCAGTGCCTCCGCCGCGCCCGGCACCACGTCGACCGGGACCTGGGCGCGCAGGGCCGACTCCAGCGCCAACTGCCGGAGCAGCGGCTCCGGTTCGATCGCGACGACCTCCGCGACGGCGCCCGGATAGTGCGCGAAGTTCAGTCCGTTGCCCGCGCCGATCTCGATCACCCGCCCGGACAGCCCGGCGAGCAGCCGCTCCCGTATTCCGGCCATGCCCATCCGGGTCTCGGCGCTCACGCTGTACCGGGCGTAGAAGCGGGCGAACAGGGGGTGGTGGACGGGACTCCGCGCCACCTTGTCGGAGCCGGACAACAGCCGCATGGCGAACCTCCCGGAGGGACGGCCTAGGAACAGTGTCCCCCGTATGAGGCCACCGCATCCCCGGCGCGTGTTCCCCTGCGCGGGGACGAGGTCAGGCGGGCTGCCACAGCTCGACCCGATTGCCCTCGGGATCGGTGACCCAGCCGAATCGGCCGACACCCTCCATGTCCTGCGTCTCTTCGGCCACGTCCGCTCCCTTGGCGCGCAATTGCGCGAGCATCGCATCCAGGTCGCGGACCCGGAAGTTGAGCATGGTCTGCTGGGCGCGGGACCCGAAGTAGCCGGTCTCGGACTCGAACGTCGCGAACACCGTCGGCCCGGCTCCCTGACGCCACAGACCGTTCTCGTCGGCGTCCAGGCCCAGGCAGTCGCGATACCAAGCGCTCAGGGCAGCCGGGTCGGCAGCCCGCATGAAGTAGCCACCGATTCCAAGCACACGTTCCATGCCGCCATCTTGCCAGGACGGCGGTCGGGCGGTCGGCCGGCGGCGTGGGACGGACCGGGGTCCGGTGCTGCCCGGCAGAGGTCCCGTACACCGCCCCTGTCTACGGCGTCACCCGTACCCGGAACGCCGCCGCGTCCCATGTGCCGTCCAGGCGGGGGGCCAGCCACTGCGGTGCCGCCCTGCGGAAGTCGGGCGGCGGCAGCGCACCCGCCCCGGAGGGGATCGCGCCGAGCAGGGGGGCCGCCGCGACCTCCGGCAGGTCCGTGACGTTGCAGCGGGTGGCGAGGTCGGGGCGGTCGGGCCAGCTGCCGATCACCACACCGGCCAACTCCAGGTTCCGCCGGCGTAGTTCGAGCGCCGTCAGCTCGGTCGTGTTGAGGGTGCCCAGGCCCGCCTGGGCGACCACCAGCACCGGTGCGCCGAGCAGCGCGGCCGCGTCGGCCAGCGTGCCGCCGGCCGCGTCGAAGCGGACGAGCAGCCCGCCCGCCCCCTCGACCAGCACCAGATCGTGCTCGGCGGCCAGCTTGGCCGCCCGGTCGGCCACCTCGTGCGGGTGGACCGGCGCCATGCCCGCTCGGCGGGCCGCCGTGCCGGGTGCCAATGGCTCGGGATAGCGGGCCAGTTCGGTGGCCGTGACGGGCCCCGCGAGCCGCGCGACCTCGTCGGCGTCCCCGCGCTCGTCCGGCCCTACACCCGTCTGTGCGGCCTTCAGCACGGCCACCGAGCGCCCGGCCGCGAGCGCCGCGGCGGCGACGGCGGCGGTGGTGACGGTCTTGCCGACCTCCGTACCCGTGCCCGTGATCACCAGTACCGGCATGTCATCCCTTCCGCGCCGCGGCGCACACCGCACGCGCGATCCTCGCCACGTCCTCGTCCGAGGAGATGTACGGCGGCATCGTGTAGATCAGGTCGCGGAACGGGCGCAGCCAGACGCCCTCCCGCACGGCGGCCGCGGTCGCCGCGGCCATGTCCACCTCGTGGTCGAGCTGGACGACGCCGATCGCCCCGAGGACGCGGACGTCGCGGACGCCGGGCAACGCGCGAGCCGGCGACAGGCCCTCCCACAGGCCCGCCTCGATCCGTTTGACCTCCGCCCGCCAGTCCTGGCCCAGCAGCAGTTCGATGGACGCGCAGGCCACGGCCGCCGCCAGCGGGTTGCCCATGAACGTCGGCCCGTGCGCGAGCACCGGCACCTCGCCCCGCGAGATGCCGTCGGCGACCCGCGCGGTGCACAGCGTGGCCGCCAGCGTCAGATAGCCGCCGGTCAGCGCCTTGCCCACACACATCACATCCGGGGTGACGCCCGCGTGCTCCGCCGCGAACAGCGCGCCGGTACGGCCGAAGCCGGTCGCGATCTCGTCGAAGACGAGCAGCACGTCGTGCGCGTCGCAGGCCTCGCGCAGCACCCGGAGGTACGCGGGCGAGTGGAAGCGCATCCCGCCCGCGCCCTGCACCACCGGCTCCACGATCACCGCGGCCAGCTCGTCCGCGTGGCGGCCGATCAGTTCGCGCAGACGGTCGGCGTACGACTCCTCGTACTCGGTCGGCGGTGCGTCGGCGAACACCTGGCGCGGCAGCACGCCCGACCACAGCGCGTGCATCCCGCCCTCGGGGTCGCACACCGACATCGGGCTCCAGGTGTCGCCGTGGTAGCCGCCCCGCCAGGTCAGCAGCCGCTGCTTGCCGGGCCGGCCGAGCGAGCGCCAGTACTGCAGGCACATCTTCACCGCGACCTCGACCGACACCGAACCGGAGTCGGCCAGGAAGACGTGCTCCAGGCCCTGTGGCGACATGTCGACAAGGTGCTTCGCGAGCCGTACGGCGGGCTCGTGCGTGAGCCCGCCGAACATCACATGGCTCATCCGCCCGAGCTGGTCGTGCGCCGCCTCGTTGAGGACCGGGTGGTTGTAGCCGTGGATCGCCGACCACCAGGAGGACATGCCGTCCACCAGCTCGGCCGAGCCGTCGGCGAGCCGCAGCCGGACGCCGCTCGCCGACTCCACGACGAGCGGTTCGGCGCGTCCGGGCATCGGGCCGTACGGATGCCACACATGCCGTCGGTCCAGCTCCAGCAGCTCGGGGACGCTCAGACCGGGCAGGCCGGGCAGATCAGGCATTGGGTGCGAGGTCCGTTCCGGCGCCCCGGCGACGCACGGCCACCAGGTCGGTGCGCGGCTCCTGCGTGGCGGGCGCGGCCGCCGTACCGCACAGGTCCCCGCCCTCGTGACCGCACGCGCCCGTGCCCTCGTGCGA
This sequence comes from Streptomyces sp. NPDC054783, assembly GCF_053611725.1. NCBI lineage: Bacteria > Bacillati > Actinomycetota > Actinomycetes > Kitasatosporales > Streptomycetaceae > Streptomyces > Streptomyces sp. NPDC054783. The sequence continues at coordinate 140,159 of NZ_JBSHAY010000016.1, forward strand.
GCCGCAGCCCTCGTGCGAGCCGCAGACCGATCCGCAGCCGGCCGCGGCCTCGACCCGGTGCTCCGGCAGCGTCACCTCGCCGGCGCCCTCCACCTCGAACCCGGCGTCCGCGATCATCTCCAGGTCTGCCTTGCCGGCCTGGCCCTCGCTGGTCAGGTAGTCGCCGAGGAAGATGGAGTTGGCGAGGTGCAGCGCGAGGGGCTGCATCGTGCGCAGGTGGACCTCGCGGCCGCCCGCGATCCGGACCTCCACGTCCGGGCACACGAACCGGACCATGGCGAGGATCCGCAGACAGCGCTGCGGGGTGAGGTTCCACTCCTTGGCCAGCGGGGTGCCCTCGAAGGGGATGAGGAAGTTCACCGGCACCGAGTCCGGGTCCAGTTCGCGCAGCGAGAACACCACGTCGACCAGGTCCTCGTCGCTCTCGCCCATGCCCGCGATCAGACCGGAGCAGGCGGACAGGCCGGCCGCGTGCGCCTTCTGCACCGTTTCCACCCGGTCGGCGTACGTGTGCGTGGTCGTGATGTCCGCGTACGTCCCCTCGGACGTGTTGAGGTTGTGGTTGTAGGCGTCCGCGCCCGCCTCGCGCAGCCGCTCGGCCTGGCCGTCGGAGAGCAGGCCGAGGCAGGCGCACACCTCGACTTGCTCGTTCTGCTCCTTGATGGTCCGGATGGTCTCCGAGACCCGGTCCACGTCCCGGTCCGTGGGACCACGCCCGCTGGCCACCAGACAGACCCGCTTGGCGCCGCCCGCGAGGCCCGCGGCGGCCGCCTGGGAGGCCTCGTCGGGCTTGAGCCAGGTGTACTTCAGGATGCCGGCCTTCGAGCCGAGCCGCTGGGAGCAGTAGGAGCAGTCCTCCGGGCACAGGCCCGACTTGAGGTTCACCAGGTAGTTGAGTTTCACCCGTCGCCCGAACCAGTGCCGGCGCACCCTTCCGGCCGCGGCCACCACATCGAGTACGTCTTCGTCGGAGGTGGCCAGAACGGCGAGCGCTTCCTCGCGAGTCGGCAGCTCGCGCCGAAGCCCCTTGTCCACCAGCGTGTTCAGCAGGTCCATGAGGCCTGATCCTGTCCTACGGGACCGCCCCGGGCCAAGGAGAGTTTGCACAACGGAGACGGATCACCGTGTGGGTATTGCCACACCCTGGGCGGCTGCTCCTGCCGCTAGGGTCTGTCCGCTACCTACAAAAGCCCCGGAGGACCCATGGCGTTCGGCTGGATCGAGGACCAGGCGGAGGCGCGGCGCCGCGCCGGACTCGAACGGACGCTGCGTCCGCGCCCCGCCGACTCACCGCTGCTGGACCTGGCGAGCAATGACTACCTGGGCCTCGCCCACCACCCCGAGGTCACCGAGGGGGCCGCCCGGGCCGCCCGGACGTGGGGCGGCGGCTCGACCGGCTCCCGGCTCGTCACGGGCACCACCGAGCTGCACACCGAGCTGGAGCGCGAGCTGGCCGCCTTCTGCGGATTCGAGGCGGCACTGGTCTTCTCCTCCGGTTACGCAGCCAACCTGGCCGCGGTCACCGCGCTCGGCCCGCACGGCTCGCTGATCGTCTCCGACGCCGGCAACCACGCCTCCCTCATCGACGGCTGCCGGCTCGCCCGGGGTGAGCGGCAGGTCGTCGGGCACGCCGATCCCGAGGCGGTGCGCAAGGCTCTGGCCGGCCATCAGGGGCCGGCGATCGTGGTGTCCGACACCGTGTTCTCGGTGGACGGCGACCGGGCGCCGCTGGCCGAGCTGGCCGAGGCGTGCCGGGAGCGCGGCGCGGGACTGGTCGTGGACGACGCGCACGGGCTCGGGGTGTTGGGCGACGGCGGCCGGGGCGCGCCGTACGCGGCCGGTCTCGCGGGCGCCGCGGACGTGGTGGTCACGGCCACCCTGTCCAAGTCGCTGGGCAGTCAGGGCGGGGTGGTGCTCGGCCCGGCGCGGGTGATCGACCATCTGGTCAACGCGGCCCGGACCTTCATCTTCGACACGGGCCTCGCCCCGGCGGCGGCCGGCGCGGCACTCGCCGCACTGCGGCTGCTCGTCCGCGAACCGGAGCGCGCGGCACGTGCCCGTGAGGTGGCCGCGGACCTGCACGCACGGCTGACCGCCGCGGGTCTGGGCGCGGTGCGTCCGGACGCCGCGGTGGTCTCCGTGCGGGCTCCGTCCCCGGAGCAGGCGGTGCGCTGGGCGGCCGACTGCCGTACCGCGGGCCTGGCCGTGGGCTGTTTCCGTCCTCCTTCCGTGCCCGACGGCATCTCACGGCTGCGGCTGACCGCCCGCGCGGACCTGTCCGGGGCCGAGATCGAACGCGCTGTACGTGTGATCGGCGAGACGCGACCATGAGTCGGCGTGACACGGCCGTGCTTCGCGCGTGGTCGTCTTCGGTCAGAGGGTGGTGAGGAATCCGGTCCAGCTCGCGGCGGAGAAGAGCAGCGCGGGTCCGGCCGGGTTCTTGGAGTCGCGCACGGCGAGCAGTCCGGCCCCGGGGCCGGAGCGCGGCCGGGCCGTCTCCACGCAGTTGTTGGCTCCCGTGCTGTAGCTGCTGCGCAGCCAGCGCACGTCGTGCAGGTCGGTACTGGCAGGGACGTTCCGAGGCAGTGCTGACATGGTGCCTCCTTACGCGCCGTCACCTATCCCGGCGATGTAGTCCAACGTGTCCTCGGGTGAAAGGGCGTGCATCCGAAGGGTGTCGAAGGCCTCCGAGTAGGCCATGAGGTCTTCTTTCCGCTCCAGGTAGAGGCTACTCGTCAGCTGGTCAAGAACAACCACGTCCAGATCAGAAGTGCTCGGAAATGAGAAGATAACGAAAGGCCCGGTGAGGCCGACATGCGCTCCGGCGCCGAACGGCAGTACCTGGAGCCGGACTTGGGGCAGCCGGGCCGCCTCCGTCAGTCGCTCCAGCTGCCGGGCCATCACCTCGGGCCCGCCGACCTCGCGCCGCAGCACCGCCTCGTCCAGCACCGCGCTCAGCTCCAGCGGCGGGTGGGCGCGGAGCACGTCCTGCCTGGCCAACCGCACCTCCACCAGCGCGTCCAGGCCCTCCTCGTCCAGGCCCTTCACGGCCGCACGGGTCACCGCGCGGGCGTACTCGGGCGTCTGCAGCAGGCCGGGTACGACGGTGGTCTCCAGGGTGCGCATCGTGCACGCCTGCGACTCCAGGCTGATGAAGTCCCGGTACGTGGGCGGCAGCACCCCGCGATAGGCGTGCCACCAGCAGTGCCGGTCGCCCGTTCCCTCGGAACCCGCCAGCATCAGCAGCAATTCGCGCAGTTGCCCGTCCCGCACCTCGTAGGCGTCGAGAAGTAACCGCACATCGGCCGGCTTCACGCCACTGGCACCGGTCTCGATTCGGCTGACCTTCGACTGGTGCCAGCCGACCAGGCGGGCCGCCTCACCGCTCGTGAGCCCCGCACCGGTACGCAGCGTGCGCAGTTCGGCGCCCAGTTTGCGGCGGCGCACTGCCGGCCCGTTCTGCATGGGCTCCTCCTTACTCCATGCGGGCCGCCCAAATACGGTCTCGCGTCGTAGAGTTCACCGCTTTGGGCGACAGATATATGCATATCCTGGTGGATCGCTCCCCGTGACCGGTCCCGTGGTGGCAGTCTGACGAGCGAGCACCAGTCCGGGACCGTACTCGACCATCCGGCTCCGTGTCGGACTGCGGTCCCGCCGGAAAGGGACGACGTCGCCATGGCAGACCATCTGGAAGCATCCGTCACTCTGCCGAGCGATCCCGCCTCGGTCTCCGCCGCCCGCACGTATGTCGTGGGCACGCTAGTGGAGTGGGGCCTGCCGTCGGACACCGACGTGGCCGACACCGTGCGGCTCATCGTCTCCGAACTCGCCACGAATGCCGTACAGCACACCTTCGGTCAGTCACCCACCTTCACGGTCGACATCGCTTTGGACCGTGACGAACATCTGCGCATCGGCGTCACGGACAGTCATCCGCGCTTTCCGAAGAGACTGCCCGCCGCCGTCCAGCAGGACAACGGCCGCGGCATGGTCATCATCCGCTGGCTCACCGCGGAGTGCGGCGGCACCATGTGCGTCCGCCCCACCCGGGAGGGCGGCAAGACGGTCTCCATCGAACTCCCGTGGATCCTCCCGCCCGAGCCGGTCCCGGCAGCGGGCCCACAGGAACCGTAGCCCTCCGGGCGGGGCCCGGTGGGGTGGGGGGCGCTTTCCGGGCCACCTCGAGTTCTGGTCGGGAGCTTGGGGCGCGGGAGAGCTTGGGGCGACGAAGGGGCGGGTGCGAGGGGTGTCGGTGCGACGAGCCCGTGGGCGGCGAGGGGCGGGACGCCGGGTCGTCCGGGATGCTGGGCCGGGTGGGTCGTCCGGGACGGCGGGCCGGGTGGGTCGTCCGGGACGGCGGGCCGGGTGGGTCGTCCGGAACAAGGTGCTGGCGGCGGGCTGAGGGCGACTGGTCGGGGACGGCGGGCTCTGGGGTGCGGGTTGGCGGCGTCGGGGCGGGGTGATGGGGGCGGCGAGGTCAGGTGCGGGGCGAGGACGTCGCGTCGTCCGGACGACAGGCCGGGGAAGGCGCGCTGTGGAGCCCGGGTTTGCGGGGTGAGGAAGCGTCGGGGAGGTCAGGCGCGGGGACGAGGCCAGTCGGTGGGGGGCGGGGACGGCGTGCTGGGCGGCAACCGCCGCGACTCGGGCCCTTCGGTGTGAGCGAGGTGGCCGTATCCGGGGAGGCGTACCGGTGCCCGGTGTTCCGCGGTTCGCCCGGTGCGGGCGGCTGGAGCGGGCGCGAGGCGGCGCTCGGGCGGCGTTGGTGGCCGGCGTGGGTCCGTCCGCTGCGGGCCGCGGCCGTCGTGGCCGCCGGTACGGCGTGCCGACGGCTGGCCCGGGCGGTGCCCGGGCCTCTGCGGGCCGGACCGGCCAGACGCGGGTCAAGCCACCGAGGGCCGCACGAGCCGGACGCAAGGACCTCTCGCAGGACGCCGTAGCAGACCCCGAGGGTAGGGAGGTCGTGCTCCGGGCCTCCGGGCCGGGCCAGCCGTAGCCGGGCGCGTGCAGAGCGCTCCTACGCGCCCGCGCCGTGGATGGACGTCATTGCCCCTGGACGGCGTACTGGGCGCTCAAGCCCCCGGTGATCGTCCCGCCCGGCCGAAGGCGCCTCGTAGCAGTGCGCGGAAGGCGTCCGCCGCCGGTGTGGATTCGGCGGGGCGGTAGGCCACCGAGATGGTGCGGTGCAGGCGGCCTGCCTCCAGGGGACGGACTCCGACCGGGGTGGATGCCGTGCGGGCCACCATCTCGGGGACGACGGCCACGCCGAGTCCGGCGCTGACGAGGGCGCAGACCACGGCGTATCCGGGAGTCGGGACCAGCAGGGCCGGTGTGGCGCCCGCGTCGGACAGCAGGGCCTCTATGTCCCGGCGGGCCGGATGGTGCGGGGCCATGCTGATCAGCGGCTGGCCGGCCAGCTCCGCCAGGGGCAGCCGGGACGCGGTGCTGCTCAGGGCGTGCCCGGGCGCGGTCACCAGCACCAGTTCGTCCACCAGGATCGGCTCCAGACGCACCGAGGACGGCACGGGGGAGGGCTCGGCCGGGTGGTAGGTGTGGGTCAGGGCCAGGTCCACCTCGCCGGCCGCCACGGCGGTGACGCCGGTCGGCGGGTCGTAGTCCGCGACCGACAGCGTCACGTCCGGATGTGCCCTGCGGAACGCGCTCAGCGCCGGCGGCAGCAGATGCACCCCGGCGGTCGGGAAGGTGCCGAGCCGCAGCGCGCCGCCGGTGAGACCGGTCAGCCGGGCCAGTTCGTGCCGGGCCTGCTCCAACTCGTCCAGCACTCGCCGGGCCCGCGCCACCAGCACCTCGCCCGCCTCGGTCAGCCGGGCCCCGCGATGGTGCCGGACCAGCAGCGCGGTACCCGCCTCCCGCTCCAGCTTGGCCAGCTGCTGGGACAGGGCGGGCGGTGTGTAGCCGAGGCGGTCGGCGGCCCGGGTGATCGAGCCGGCCTCCGCGACGGCCACCAGCGCGGCCAGCCGGGTCGGGTCGTACATGGGTTCAGGATAAGTCGGCCTGAAGCAATGCTTAAGGCTCACCCAAATGAAAGCCGAAATACCTGCTGAAGGCTTCGCCGGGGCAGGCTGGGCGCATGGACGGACAGCTCATCGCCTTCACCGGGATCGCCGCCGGACTGGTCGCCATGCCGGGCGCCGACTTCACCGTGGTCGTACGCAACGCGCTGGTCTCGCGCCGGGCCGGCGCGGTCTGCGCACTCGGCATCGCGGGCGGACTCCTGGTGCACACCACCCTGGCGGTGGCCGGTGTCGCGGCCGTGCTGGTGGCCGTGCCGGCGCTGTTCCGGGCGCTGCAGCTGCTGGGCGGCGCCTATGTGCTGCAGCTCGGGGTGCGCACGCTGTGGTCGCTGCGGGAGGCCGTCCAGGCGCCCGAGGAGAAGGCGCCCGAGCCGGCGCACCCGCTCCGGCAGGGCTTTGTCACCAACGTCCTCAACCCGAAGGCTTCGCTGACCTTCCTCAGCCTGCTGCCGCAGTTCGTGCCCGCCGGGAGCCCCGCACTGCCCCGGACACTGCTGCTCGCGCTCATCGTGTGCGCGCTGGCGCTGGCGTGGTTCCAGGCGGTCGCGCTGCTGGTCGACCGGCTGGGCAGATGGCTGCGCCGGCCCCGGGCCGCCCGTGGGCTCCAGGCGGGCACCGGGGTGGCCCTGACGGTGCTGGGAGCGGCCCTGCTGCTGGAGCCGCTCCTGCCCTGACGGCGGGTCAGCCGACGTGCCACAGCAGGCCGGTCGACCGAACCCGCCACAGCACATCGGTCAACCGAACCCGCCACAGCAGGCCGGTCAACCCAACCCGCCACAGCACATCGGTCAGTCGACCCGCCCCAGCGGACCGGTCAACCGAACCTGCCACGGCAGACCGGTCGGCCGACGGCGCCGTAGCAGGACCGGTCGTGCGGGCCGGTTCGGCCGACCCCGCCGTGGCAGACAGGATCAGCCGACCCGGCCGTACCAGACGCTGTTGGTCCAGATCTTCTGGAGCCGCACCACGTCCCCGGTCCTCGGCGCGTGCCAGATCTTCCCGTGCCCGGCGTAGATGCCGACGTGGTAGACGTAGGAACCCGAGTGGAAGAACACCAGGTCACCGGCCTTGCGTTGGCCGGAGGAAATGTGGTGCGTCTTGTTGTACTGCTGGGCGGCGGTACGCGGCAGGGTCTTGCCCGCCTTCTTGAACGAGTAGAGCGTCAGCCCCGAGCAGTCGAACCTGCGCGGCCCGGTGGCCCCGTACTGGTACGGGGACCCCTTCTTGGAGGCCGCGACCTGCAGTGCTTTTGTCGCGAGAGCCGCGGCCGAGGCATCGGTGGCGAGACCGGGGACCGCGATCGAGCCGCCGACGGCGGCGAGGGTGAGGGCCGAGGCCGTGCCGGCCCGGGCCATGAGCGACGGGACACGATTTGGCGCAGTCATGCGCAACCCTTCGTCAGCCGCCTGTGAAGGATGACCTGTCGGATTCGGGCTGGCGAAGTTGCCCGGCCGCGTTGCCGCGGCTTCACCCCAAGGGTCGCTCGGAACCTCCGGCCGTCTGCGGTGAACAGACGAACATCCGTTCCGGTGACCCGCCTTGCTCGGGTCCTCCACTCCTGCCGATCCACTCCTGTCGACCGGTCGTCCGGGCGGCGGCAGGATTCGGCGTCCGCCCGGACCGCCCCGCCGCGGTGGCGGGGGCTTGTCGTCAGTCAGGGATCTTCACGCACACCGGTCCGAAAATCCCAATACCTGAGGGGATTTGTGGCGTTACTCACCACTCACCCGTTCGGGTGGACAGTGTCGCGATCGAGCCACCGTCAGGTCCCGGACGTAGCCCCGGACCTGGGGCTGAGCGCTTTTCCGTGAACGGCGAACCCGCGTGGAGTGCAAGTCGAAAGGCCCCGAGAACGATCCGGATATACACCGGTCGGCGGTACATCGTTCGGGCCGTTTCAAGTCCGGCCCGAGCGGCGCCTGTCGACATCCGGGTCCCGTACGGCTGGTCCGGCGTCCGGATCAGCCGACGCCGTCGGGCGGGAGCGCGACGCGCGCGGTCCGGCGGTCACCGTCCAGCACCCGCAAGGCCCGTGCCAGCGTGTCCCCGTGCAGCTCCGTCTCGCCCCGCTGCTGCATCAACGCGAGGGCGTCACGCAGCTCTGCGGCCTTGCGCACCAGGGCCTGGGCGGCGCGCAGTCCGCGGTAGGTGTCCCCGCCGTGCGCGGGGTTGACGCGGCCCAGCAGGTCGGCGGCCTCCAGGTAACGGTCGATCAGATCTCCCTCGGCGCCAGTCAGTGCGGGCAGCGGCGGCAGGTCCGGCAGCATCGGCGGCTCACCTCGCATCCGGTGCGCCGGGGGTGCTCCGCCGGCCGGGCACGACGGCGTCCACCAGGCCGTAGGCCACCGCCGCGGGGGCGTCCAGGACCAAGTCCCGCTCCAGGTCGCGGTGTACCTGCTCGGCGGTGCGCCCGGTGTGCCGTACCAGCATCTCCTCCGTCAGCGCGCGGGTCCGGGCGAACTCCTCGGCCTGGATGAGCAGGTCGCTGGGCTGGCCCTGCACCGGCTCGGACAGCTGGGGCTGGGAGAGCACCATGCGCGCGCCGGGCAGGGTGAACCGCTTGCCCGGCGTGCCGGCCGCGAGCAGCAGCGCGGCGTGGGAGGCGGCCTGGCCCAGGCAGTAGGTCGCCACGTCGCAACTGACGTACCGCATCGTGTCGTAGATCGCCGTCAGCGCGCTGAACGCGCCGCCGGGGGAGTTGACGTACAGCGTGATGTCCCGCTCCGGGGCGGCGTGTTCGAGATACATGAACTGCGCCATCACGTCGTTCGCGGCCGCGTCGTCCAGCGGGGTGCCGAGGAAGACGATCCGGTCCTCGAAGAGCTTGCCGTAGGGGTCGAGCGTGCGGACACCGCCGCCGGTGCGCTCGGTGAACTCGGGCAGGACATGACGGGCGAACGCTCGGGACATGGGGCACCCCTTCTCATCGCACGGCCTCCGACGGGCTCGGCTTCTGTAAAAAATGTACAGGACGTACGTGACGTTATGATGGGGGCATGGCCTACGAGATTCCGGTGACGCAAGCCAGGGCTGAGCTCGCCGACCTGATCAACCGCGTCGTGTACGGCGGCGAGCGCGTCGTCGTGACACGGCACGGCAGGCCGCTGGTCGCGCTGGTCTCGGCCGCCGACCTGGAGCGGCTGGACGCACTCGAGGAGCCGGCCGAGGAGCAGGTCATCAGTTCGGTCTCGGGTGTCCGTGAGGCCGGTTCCGCCGCGCGTGAACAGCGGCGGTTCGGGATCGCCGCCGAGCATCGCGGTCCCGGCGCGTCCTGAGCCGCGCCGCGTATCACTGGTCCCATCGCGCGGTCATCGGTGGATCAAGGTCTGGTTAACGTCGCTGAAACTCCAGCGTTCTAGCCTGCCGATCCACGCCATCAGGGGTTCTCCTGCCCGGACCGAGGACGATCCGGGGATTTGTCTGTGCGTTACACCTATCCCCGTCGTGATGGCTGCGGCAACCGGACCCCGCACGGTCCGGAGCAAGGACTGTGAGGTGGGACGTGCAACTGACCCCGCACGAGCAAGAGAGGCTGCTGATCCACGTGGCGGCCGACGTGGCCGAGAAGCGCAGGGCGCGCGGGCTCAGGCTCAACCACCCGGAAGCGGTCGCCCTCATCACGTCGCACATCCTCGAGGGCGCGCGTGACGGCCGTACGGTCGCCGAACTCATGTCCTCCGGTCGCAAGCTCCTCACCAGGGACGACGTCATGGACGGGGTCCCCGAGATGATCCACGACGTCCAGGCCGAGGCCACCTTCCCGGATGGCACCAAGCTCGTCACCGTCCACGACCCGATCATCTGAGGGGCCGCGATGATTCCCGGAGAGATCCTGTTCGCGGACGACCCCCTCCTCGTCAACGAGGGCCGCGAGGTCACCCGCCTCACCGTCCTCAACGCCGCCGACCGGCCGGTCCAGGTCGGCTCCCACTACCACTTCGCCGAGGCCAACCCCGGCCTGGAGTTCGACCGCGCCGCGGCCCGCGGCAAGCGGCTGAACGTCGCCGCCGGCACCGCCGTGCGCTTCGAGCCCGGCATCCCGGTCGACGTCGAGCTCGTGCCCCTCGCCGGTGCCCGGATCGTGCCGGGGCTGCGCGGGGAGACCGGAGGTGCCCTCGATGCCTGAGATCTCCCGCGGCGCCTACGCCGACCTGTTCGGGCCGACCACCGGTGACCGCATCCGGCTCGCCGACACCGACCTGCTGATCGAGATCGAGGAGGACCGCTCCGGCGGACCCGGTGCGTCCGGCGACGAGGCGGTGTTCGGCGGCGGCAAGGTCATCCGCGAGTCCATGGGCCAGTCCCGCGCCACCCGGGCCGAGGGCACCCCCGACACGGTGATCACCGGTGCCGTCGTCGTCGACCACTGGGGCGTCGTCAAGGCCGACATCGGCATCCGCGACGGCCGGATCGCCGCCATCGGCAAGGCCGGCAACCCGGACACCATGGACGGTGTCCACCCCGACCTGGTCATCGGACCCGAGACCGAGATCATCGCGGGCAACGGGCGGATCCTCACCGCCGGCGCCATCGACGCGCACGTCCACTTCATCTGTCCCCAGATCGCCGACGAGGCGCTGGCCTCCGGCATCACCACCCTGGTCGGGGGCGGCACCGGCCCTGCCGAGGGCTCCAAGGCGACCACCGTCACGCCCGGCCCCTGGCACCTCGCCCGGATGTTCGAGGCGATGGAGGCCTACCCGGTCAACGTCGGCTTCCTCGGCAAGGGCAACACCGTCTCGCACGAGGCGATGCTCTCCCAGATCCGTGGCGGCGCGGCCGGCCTGAAGCTGCACGAGGACTGGGGCTCCACCCCGGCCGTCATCGACGCCGCGCTCACCGTCGCCGACCGCACGGGTATCCAGGTCGCCATCCACACCGACACCCTGAACGAGGCCGGTTTCGTCGGCGACACCCTCGCCGCGATCGCGGGCCGGGGCCTCCACTCGTACCACACCGAGGGCGCCGGCGGCGGGCACGCGCCGGACATCATGACCGTGGTCTCGCAGCCCAACGTGCTGCCCAGCTCCACCAATCCGACCCGGCCCTACACCGTCAACACCGCCGAGGAACACCTCGACATGCTGATGGTGTGCCACCACCTCAACTCCGCCGTCCCCGAGGACCTGGCGTTCGCCGAGTCCAGGATCCGGCCGTCCACCATCGGCGCGGAGGACGTCCTGCACGACCTCGGCGCGATCTCGATCATCTCCTCGGACTCCCAGGCCATGGGCCGCGTCGGCGAGGTCATCCTGCGCACCTGGCAGACCGCCCATGTGATGAAGCGCAGGCGCGGGGCACTGCCCGGTGACGGACGCGCGGACAACCACCGCGTGCGTCGCTATGTCGCCAAGTACACGATCAACCCCGCGCTCGCCCAGGGCCTCGCCGCCGAGATCGGCTCGGTCGAGACCGGCAAGCTCGCCGACCTGGTGCTGTGGGAGCCCGCGTTCTTCGGGGTGAAGCCGCAGCTCGTGCTCAAGGGCGGGCAGATCGCCTACGCGCAGATGGGCGACGCCAACGCCTCCATCCCCACCCCGCAGCCGATCCTGCCCCGCCCGATGTACGGCGCGATCGGCCGTGCCCCGGCCGCCAACTCGGTCAACTTCGTGGCCCCGTCGGCGATCGAGGACGGGCTGCCGGAGCGGCTCGGGCTCGGCAAGCGGTTCGCGGCGATCACGTCCACGCGCGCGGTGACCAAGGCCGACATGCGTGAGAACGACGCCCGGCCCGACGTCAGGATCGACCCCGACAGCTTCGCCGTGCACATCGACGGCGAGCTGGTGGAGGCGAGCCCGGCAGCCGAACTGCCCATGGCCCAGCGCTACTTCCTCTTCTGATGGGGGCGTGATGTCACGGGCAGCGCTTCTCGTCCTGGCCGACGGCCGCTTCCCCGCCGGAGGCCACGCGCACTCCGGCGGGGCGGAGGCCGCCGTCAAGGCGGGCCGGATCACCTCCGCCGCGAACCTGGAGGACTTCTGCCGGGGCCGGCTGCACACCGCCGGGCTGGTCGCGGGCGCGCTGGCCGCCGCCGCCGTACTCGGCGTGGACCCGGGGGACTTGGACGCGGCGGCGGACGCCCGTACGCCGTCGCCCGCACTGCGGACCGCCGCGCGCAGGCTGGGGCGGCAGCTGATGCGGGCGGCCAGGGCCACCTGGCCCTGCGACGAACTCGAGGCACTGGCCCGCCAGTTCCCGAAGGGCGCGCACCAGCCGGTGGTCCTCGGTCTGGCCGCGCGGGCCGCCGGGCTGGGGCCGGACGACGCGGCGTACTGCGCGGCGTACGAGAGCGTGAGCGGGCCGGCGACGGCCACGGTACGGCTCCTGAGCCTCGACCCGTTCGACGCGACCGGTGTGCTGGCCCGGCTCGCGCCGGAGCTGGACCGCGTCGCGGTGACGGCGGTGGAGGCGGCGCGGAGGGTGCCCGACGAGGGTGTCGATGCGCTGCCCGCCGCGTCGGGGCCCTTGCTGGAGGTCGGTGCGCAATGGCATGCGGCCTGGCCCGTACGGCTGTTCGCGTCGTAGCCGTCGCCCCCGCCGCCCCTGCACTTCCCGTCCTCCAAGGGGCTCCGCCCCCTGGACCCCCGATCGGCCTGAACGGCCTCGCCCTCGAACGCCGGACAGGCTGATCGACGCCGGACCCGGCTGAAAACGGAGCCACTGCCATGCACCTCGACCACACCCACTCCGGCCCCGCCGCCCTCAGCGCGGACGCGCACCGTCCCGACGGCTCGCGCCGCGCCCTGCGCATCGGGCTCGGCGGCCCGGTCGGATCCGGGAAGACGGCCACCGTCGCCGCGCTGTGCCGGGCCCTGCGCGACGAGCTGTCGCTGGCCGTCGTCACCAACGACATCTACACCCGTGAGGACGCCGAGTTCCTGCTCCGGGAGGCCGTGCTGCCGCCCGAGCGGATCACGGCCGTGGAGACGGGCGCCTGCCCGCACACCGCCATCCGCGACGACATCTCCGCCAACCTCGAAGCCGTGGAGGACCTGGAGGAGGCGGTCGGCCCGCTGGACCTGATCCTCGTCGAGTCCGGCGGCGACAACCTCACCGCGACCTTCTCCAAGGGGCTCGTGGACGCGCAGATCTTCGTGATCGACGTGGCCGGCGGCGACGACATCCCGCGCAAGGGCGGCCCCGGTGTCACCACCGCCGACCTGCTCGTCGTCAACAAGACCGATCTCGCCCCGTACGTCGGCTCCGATCTCGCCCGGATGGCCGCCGACGCCAAGGCCCAGCGGGCCGAACTCCCCGTGGTCTTCCAGTCGTTGCGCGGCGAGCGGGGGGTCGCCGACGTGGCGGCCTGGGTGCGCGAGCGGCTCGCCGCGTGGACGGCATGACGGCCACCGGGGTCCGGGCAGACGCGCGGATCGTGGCCCGCGCCGACGGCCGCGGCGGCACCGCGCTGCCCGTACTGGACAGCGACGGCCCGCTGGCCCTGCGCCGCACCCGGGCCGCCGGCTGCGAGGCGAGGGTCATGGTCGTCGGCGCGATGAGCGGCCCGCTCGGCGGCGACCGGTTCTCGCTCACGGCGAGCGTGACGGAGGGCGCCCGGCTGCACGTCGGCTCCGCCGCCGCCACCCTCGCCCTGCCCGGGCAGGCCAAGGACGAAGCCCGTTACGACGTACGGCTCGACGTGGCCGACGACGCCGAACTGCACTGGCTCCCCGAGCAGTTGATCTCGGCCCGCGGCAGCGACCTGCATGTCACGACCCGCGCCGAACTCGCCGCCGGAGCCCGGCTCGTGCTGCGCGAGGAGCAGGTGCTCGGGCGGGCGGGGGAGGAGCCCGGGCGGCTCACCAGCCGCCTGACCGTGCGGATGGCGGGCCGTGCGGTGCTGGACCAGGAACTGACCTGCGGGCCCGGGGCGCCGGGGGGCTGGGACGGACCGGCGGGGCTGGCGGGGCACCGTGCGGTAGGTCAACTGGTCGTCGTACGACCCGAGTTCGCCCAGCATCCGGTCGAGCCCCAGCTGCTGGACGAGTGCGCCGCCCTGATGCCGCTGGCCGGTCCGGCGGCACTGGTCAGCGCCGTGGCACCGGACGCACTACGGCTGCGAAGACTCCTGGACGAGTCACTGGCAAGGCTCGACGGGCGAACGTGACCATCCGTTTATCGGATTGGTAAAGATGACAGGCACCCCCTGTTCTCAGACGGCTCACAGCCGAGAGGATCCCCGAACTGACCACTCGCAGTGATCCTGATGTAGGGGGAGGGGCCCACTTGAGGGACAACAGTCCGAAGAGCCGCCTGCTGGCGCTCGGTTCGGCCGGAGCACTCGTCACCGCCACCCTGATCGCCGGTGCCGTCACGGCGCCCGCGGCCAGCGCCGCCGGCCGGACCGGCCAGGACCGGGAGGCCCAGGGCGCCGCCATCGCCGCCGCCCGCGCCGCCAAGGCCGGCATCGACTGGCAGGACTGCCCGGCCGACTGGGGGCTGGAGAAGCCCATCCAGTGCGGCTGGGTCAGCGTGCCGCTGAACTACGCCCACCCGTACGGCAAGCAGATCAAGCTCGCCGTGGACCGTATCGGCAACACGGGCACCAAGGAGGAGCGCCAGGGCGCCCTCGTCTACAACCCGGGCGGCCCCGGCGGCTCCGGCCTGCGCTTCCCGCGCCGGGTCACCACCAAGAACGCCATCTGGGCGAACGTCGCCAAGGCCTACGACTTCGTCGGCTTCGACCCGCGCGGCGTCGGCCACTCCGCGCCCATCTCCTGCGAGGACCCGCAGGAGTTCGTGAAGGCGCCGAAGATGGACCCGGTGCCGGACACCGAGGCGGACAAGACGGCCCAGCGCAAGCTGGCCCGTGAATACGCGGACGGCTGCCTGGAGCGTACCGGCCAGGCCATGCTCCAGCAGATGACCACGCCGAACACCGCCCGCGACCTGGACGTCATCCGCGCCGCCCTGGGTGAGAAGAAGCTCAACTACCTCGGTGTCTCCTACGGCACCTACCTCGGCGCCGTCTACGGCACTCTCTTCCCGGGCCACCTGCGCCGCATGATCGTGGACAGCGTGGTCAACCCCGCCCGCGAGAACATCTGGTACCAGGCGAACCTGGGCCAGGACATCGCCTTCGAGGGCCGCTGGAAGGACTGGGAGGACTGGGTCGCCGCGAACGACGCCGCCTTCCACCTCGGCACCACCCGCGCCGCCGTCCAGGCCAAGTGGCTCGAACTGCGCGCCACCGCCAAGAAGAACCCCATCGGCGGGGTCGTCGGCCCGGCCGAGCTGATCTCCTTCTTCCAGAGCGCGCCGTACTACGACTCCTCGTGGGTGCCGGTCGCCACGGTGTTCGGCAAGTACTTCGCCGGTGACACCAAGGCGCTGGTCGACGCCGCCGCGCCCGACCTGTCGAACACGGCCGGCAACATCTCCGCCGAGAACGGCAACGCCGTCTACACGGCCGTCGAGTGCACCGACGCCAAGTGGCCCACCAGCTGGAAGAAGTGGGACCGGGACAACACCCGGCTCAACGCGGACTACCCGTTCATGACCTGGGCCAACGCCTGGATGAACCTGCCCTGCGCCACCTGGCCGGTCAAGCAGCGGACCCCGGTCGACGTGATGACCCACAAGGGCCTGCCGCAGGTGCTGATCGTGCAGTCGACCCGGGACGCGGCCACCCCGTACGAGGGCGCCGTCGAACTGCACTCGCGGTTCCAGGGCTCCCGGCTGATTACCGAGAAGGACGCGGGCTCGCACGGTGTGACCGGCCTGGTCAACCCCTGCATCAACCAGCGCGTCGACGCCTACCTGCTCGACGGCAAGCTGGACGGCGCGGACGTGACCTGCGGCCCGCACGCCACGCCCAAGCCGTGACCGGGATCGTACGGTGACGAGGGGCGGCCGGGCTCTCCGGCCGCCCCTCGCTCATGGCCGCGGGGGCGGATCCGTGGAGACGGTGAAAGACCCCGCCTCTGCGATGGACCGATGACGTCGATCAAGCAGTTCCAGGTCACCTTCGACTGCGCAGACCCTCAGCGCGTCGCTCGGCGTTCGCCATGCAGGACGTCGAGGGCAACGAGTTCTGTCTCGACTGATCCGGAACCACCTTTCGGTGTCCACGAGCAGGGACCGGTGCGGGGCGGAGGCCGACCCGCGTCAACGACATCGACGACGACCAGCTGAGGCGCTCCGTGCGGGACGGTGCTCCGCGAAACGCCGCCTGCGCGCCGGCCTGCTCGTCCGTCGGGACTCGATCCGCGCCTTCGCTCATACCGCGAACCGGGCGTCCTCGGCCGGGTAGTCGAACAGGTCCGGATACGCCCGGGCGAGGAGCGGGAAGCCCTCCCGCCAGTCCCGCCCGGCGAGCGCGTCCGTCAGCCACTCCACCGTCTCCGGCAGGCTCTCGGCGTAGGAGACCACCGGACGGTAGTCCAACTCCCGCTGGGCGGCGGACATGTCGAAGACGACCGGCAGTGCAACCGACCAAGGCGTCCTCCCCACGGAACCGTCGGGAGGACCGTCCAACAGCGCCGTCTTCGTCTCCACGCCCATCACCGCGTCGATCGCCGTCCCGATCCCGGCCACCGTCGGCGCCTCGCCGTCACAGGCGTTGAGTACCCGGGCACCGGGCCGGGCCGCCGCCAGCCGGACGAGCTCGGCGATGTTCCGGGCGCTCGACGGATGGAACCGGCTCTCGCCCCGGTACGACAGCACGCGCCTGCGTCTGCCGTCGAGATTCCGCTTGACGAAGTACAGCTCACGGGCCAGCGGACTGTACGGCCCGTGCACCGCGCCCGGCCGCAGCACGGTCACCGGCAACCGGTCGGCGGCCGCGAGGAGTTCGTGTTCCAGCGCGGCCTTGCGGGTGCCGTACGACGCCTCGCCCGGGGCCACCGTCGGCTGGGTCTCGGGGACCGGCACCGGATAGGCCGGAAAGCCCTCCGGCTCGTGCTGCGTGTCGAAGTTCCGGCCCTCGCCGTCGTCGTACACGGACACGCTGGAGATCACCACCGCCGAGCCGACACGGCCCGCGAGGGCCGTCAACTGCCGTGCGTGCGCGGCATCGTACGCGACCATGTCGACCACCAGATCGCAGCCGTCGCCGACCACCGCGGCCAGGGCCGCGTCGTCGGAGCGGTCCAGCCGGACCGTGCATACCTCCTCGCCCCACGCCCGGTCCCGGCCGCCGCCCCGCGAGGCCGCCGTCACCTCCCAGCCGTCCCGTACCAGCGCCGCCACCGCCGGACGGCCGATCTGCCCGCTCGCCCCGATCACCACAGCCCTCTTCATACGGCGAGCCTAGGCACGCCGGCGGCCCGGGCGGCGGCCCTTCTGCCGTCGGCAGAGGCGGCTCAGCCGAGCGGCGCCCGCGGGAACCTGCGCTCCCTGGTGCCCGTCTCGGCGGCCTGCCGCTCCTTGACGACGGCCGCGTACTCGTCGACGTACTCCTGCTCGGACAGCGTCAGGATGGAGTACATGATCTCGTCCGTGACGGCCCGCAGGATCGCCTTCTCCTGCTCCATACCGGCATAGCGGGAGAAGTCGAGCGGCTTGCCGAAGCGGATGGTCACCGGGCGGATGTTCGGGATGACCTTCCCCGGCGGCTGGGCCTCGAACGTGCCGATCATCGCGCACGGCACGACCGGCACCCCGGCCTTCAGCGCCATCACCGCGACGCCGACCTTGCCCTTGTACAGCCTGCCGTCGTGCGAACGGGTGCCCTCCGGATAGATCCCCAAAAGCTCGCCGCGGCGCAGCACCTTCAGACCCTCGCGGATCGCAGCCTGCCCCGCATCCTTGCCCGAGCGGTCCACCGGGATCTGCCCGGCGCTGCGGAAGAAGAACGCGGTGAGCCGGCCCTTGAGCCCCGGGCCGGTGAAGTACTCCGCCTTGGCGAGGAAGGTGATCCGGCGCCTGAGCATCGCCGGCATCAGGAAGTGGTCGGAGAAGGACAGATGGTTCCCGGCGACGATCGCGGGGCCGGAGTCCGGCACGTTCTCCAGCCCCTCGATCCGGGGCCGGAAGAACAGTCTCAGCAGGGGACCCAGCAGCACGTACTTGAGCAGGTAGTAGAACAACGGCTCGCCCCTTACCTCGTCCAGCCCACGCCGCGTGCGCCTGTCGTCATCTGTAACCGCAACCGGCCATGCCCATGCCGTTCGTCGAGCCAGTCGCCGGTGATGCGGGCGGGCACAGCCTGACGGTAGTGCGGGCAGGCGGCGATGTCCTCGTAGGCGCAGCCGAGCGCGCACTCGAGCAGATCGAGCGAGGCCTGGGCCGCTGCGATCCGCCGGCACAACGCCTCCCCCTCGCCCTCCAGTACGGCCCGTCCGGCCGCCGGATCCGCCGCCGCGGTGAGCGAGCGGATGACGTCCAGCGGCCAGTCGGCCTCCTTGGCCTGCAGGATCACGGCGACGCGGGTGACGTCCGCGGGGCCGTACCGCCGCCGTTCCGCCGCGTCGTGGGCGGGGGTGAGGAGGCCCGTGGCCTCCCAGTGCCGCACCGCTTGCGGGGCCGGGCCGAATCGCTCCGCCAGTGCGCCGATGCTCAGGGGCGGCGAACCGCCGGTTGACCTCATGCCGACATTAAGTCGCACGCCGGCCGGCATGACCAGGCCGGAAGAGCAACAGCCGTGCTCCGGCGCGGAATTCGCCGCCGTACCCGACGCCATGGCGGGGCACCCCGCCGCCGAGCGGCTGCGCCGCCACTCGTACGCCTTGCTGCGTCCGCGCCCCGGCGCGCCGGTCGTGGACGTCGGCTGCGGCACCGGAGGGGCCGTGGCGGAGCCGGCCGAGCGGGGCGCTCGGGCGGGGCGCTCGGGCGGTCGGGATCGACCCCGCCGAGCCGATGCCCACGAGCGCCCGCCGACGGGGCCGGATGCGGATCTGCGGCAGGCGGACGCCTACGCGCTGCCGCCGGCCGACGGTTCGATGCTCGCCCGGCGGGCGGGCAAGGTGTTCCACGAACTGGCCGAGCCGGCCCGGGCGTTGGGGGAGGCACGGCGGGTGCTCCGCGCGGCCGGATCGTGCTCCTCGGCCAGGACTGGGACACCGTCGTCATCGACTCCGACGACCCCGAGCTGACCCGGACCCTTGTCCAGGCCCGCGCCGGCCGGGGCACCGCGCCCCGGTCCGCACGCCACTACGCCGCCGACGACACGGCGCTGGTCATCGTGCGGCTGTGCCCCACGGTGCGGCGGGGGCATCAGGGACGGTCCGGCGCCGTGGCCGAGCCCACGCACAACGGCAGGGCCACGAAGAGCCGGTCGGAGGCGGCACGGGTGCGTTGTCCGGCGAGCCGTGACTGCGCGCGGTCCGGGGTCACCGGGCTCTCCCCGACGCCTCGGTGCCCTCCACCAGGCCGGCCGGGCAGGGTTGCGGCCGAGCGCGTCGGCCAAGCCGGCGTCCAGGAAGAGGGAGCGCTTCCCCGGGAGACAGCAGCGGCCCACCCGATGGGGGGGTGTGCACGTGCCGTGTGGGTCAGGCCGGCTGGTCCGTCGTGGACTGCTCGGCCCAGATGATCTTCCCGCCGGGGGCGAAGCGGGTTCCCCACCGCTGGCTGAACTGGGAGACCAGCAGCAGTCCGCGGCCGCCCTCGTCCGTGGCGCGCGGATGGCGCAGATGGGGCGCGGTGGCGCTGCCGTCGGAGACCTCGCAGATCACTGCGGCCCGCTCCCTGATCAGCCGGAGCCGGAAGGGGCCGTCCGCGTGCCGGATGGCGTTCGTGACCAGCTCGCTCACGACCAGTTCCGTGGTGAACGCCAACTCCTCCAGCCCCCACTCGCTCAGCTGCCGGGTGGCCTCCTTGCGGGCGTCGGCGACCACGGCCGGGTCGGCGGGCAGATCCCAGTCGGCGACCCGGCCGGCGCCGAGCAGCCTGGTGCGGGCCATCAGCAGGGCCACGTCGTCGTGCGGCCGGGCGGGAACCAGCGTGTCGACCAGGGTCCGGCAGCGGGCGTCGAGGGTGGGGGCGCGCTGTTCCAGGGCGCGGCGCAGCCGGTCGCGGTTCACGGCGACGGCCCCGGCACCGTCTCCGTCGTCACCGTGGACCAGCAGCCCGTCGGTGTGCAGGGCCAGCGTGCTGCCCTCGGCCAGCGTCAGTTCGACCGCCTCGAAGGGCGGACCGCCCGCGCCGAGCGGCGGCCCCTGCGGCAGGTCGACGAAGCTGACGGCGCCGTCGGGCAGGACGACGGCGGGCGCGGGATGGCCGGCGGCGGCCATCGTGCACAACCCGTTGACGGGGTCGTAGATCACGTACACGCAGCCCGCCCCCACCGCCTGGATACCGGCGGCCTCCGGGTCCTCGGACCGGACGCCTTCTTCCCGGGCCATCCGCCCCACCAGGTCGTCGAGGTGCGCGAGGACCTCCTCGGGCGGCAGGTCGAGCGCCGCGAGGGTGCGCACGGCGGTGCGCAGCCGCCCCATGGCCGCCGCGGCGTCGATCCCGTGCCCCGGCACCTCGCCCACGACCAGGGCCACGCGCGCACCGGACAGCGGGATGACGTCGTACCAGTCGCCGCCGAGGCCGGTCAGCTCGTCGGCTGGCCGGTAGCAGGCGGCCACCTCCACCGCGTCCTGCTCGGGCAGCCGGTGCGGCAGCAGGTTGCGCTGCAGGACCAGGGCCGCGTTCCGCTCCCGGGTGTAGCGGCGGGCGTTGTCCACGCAGACCGCCGCCCGTGACACCAGGTCCTCGGCGAGACTCATGTCGTCCTCGTCGAACGGCTCCGGTCGGCGGCGCCGGAAGAACGTGGTGACGCCCAGCGTGATGCCCCGGGCGCGGATGGGCACGATCATCACGCTGTGCACACCGAGTTCCAGGAAGGTCGCGACCCGGCCGCCCGGGATGTCGGTCGCCCACTCCTTGGCCAGCGGGTCCAGCCGTTCCTCACGCCAGGACCGGCCCGTGGTCAGACTGCGGATCGGGGGCGATCCGGCGAGGTAGGTGGCCACCGCTCCGATCTCGACGACGGCCTCCGGGACCCCGGGGTTCACCGACTGGTGCCCGGCCCGCCGCAGCGGCACCTGGTCCGTGTCGCTCGGCGGCTCGGGCTCCGCACCCCGCAGCACGGAATCCAGCAGGTCGACGCTGACGAAGTCGGCGAAGTCCTGCACGGCCACGTCGGCCAGTTCCTGCGCCGTCCGCACGATGTCCAGGGTGCGGCCGATCTGTTCGCCGGCCCGGTCGAGCAGGGCCAGTCGCTGCCGGGCTCGGTGCCGGTCGGTGATGTCGACGACCGTGTAGTACACGCCCATCGGGTGGCCCCGGTCGTCGTCGAGGCGGGTGAACGACATCATGTGCGCCGTCTCCCGGTGCGGCGCGGACCGCACCTGGCCCACATGCTCGTAACCGACCACCGGCCGGCCGGTCTCCAGCACGTGCCGCATCTGCGCCTCGATGTCGGCGGAGTCGATGCCCGGCTGGATCTCCGCGAGCCGCCGGCCCAGCCGCTCGCCCGGGGAGCCGCCGCCGTACCGCTCCAGGGCCTCGTTCGACCACACGCACCGCAGATCGGTGTCCACGATGGCCATCCCGACGGCGGCATAGGTCACCATCTGCTCCAGCACCCCACGGCTCATGTCCCAGCCGCGTGCCCCCGCCACGTCGGAGACGAGAACCAGCCAGTGCGGGGCCCCGCCGGGTTCCACCGCCGGAGTGATCCGCACCATCACCCGCTTCGGCTGCCCGCCCTTGCACCGTGCGGTCAGCAGCCCCGCCCAGCCGCCGTCCCTGCGGCAGCGCTCGGCCAGTTCGGGCACTCGCGCGGCGTCCGCGGCGGACAGCAGGCCGGTCACCCTGGTGCCCACCACCTCGGCAGCCGAGTAGGCCAGCAGGCGCTGGGCGCCCCGCGTCCAGCTCGTCACCACGCCCTGTGCGTCGAGCAGCAGGGGTGCGGCGTCGGCCACGTCGAACCGCTGCCGGGTGACGTCCTGCTCCTCGTGAGTGCCCACGGCCGACCTCTCTGTAGCTGAGAGTGGTCTACCCCCTCTTGGCTCAATCTTCACCCTTCGGGCAGACGAGCGGTGGTCGGGGGGCGGCCCGCGGCCACCCCCCGACCCACGTCAAGAACCCAGCACCTTCTCCAGTGCCGCCAACGCGGAGCGCAGCTCCTCCGCCGTGATCGTCAGCGGCGGTGCCAGCCGGATGGTGGAACCGTGGGTGTCCTTCACCAGGATCCCCTCCCGCATCAGCCGCTCGCTGATCTCGCGGCCGGTGCCGATCGCCGGGTCGATGTCGATGCCCGCCCACAGGCCACGGGAGCGAAAGCCCACCACGCCCCGGCCGGCCAGCTCCGTCAGCCCGTCCCGCAGGAGCACGCCCAGCTCGGCGGCCCGGCGCTGGAACTCACCGGTCTGCAGCAGCTCGATCACGGCCGTGCCGACCGCCGCCGCGAGCGGGTTGCCGCCGAACGTGGAGCCGTGCTCGCCCGGGTGCAGCACCCCCAGCACCTCGCGCCGGGCCACCACCGCCGACACCGGCACGATCCCGCCCCCCAGCGCCTTGCCGAGCAGGAGCACGTCCGGTACGACGTCCTCGTGCTCGACGGCGAAGGTGCGGCCGGTGCGGCCGAGGCCCGACTGGATCTCGTCGGCGATGAACAGACAGCCCTTGCGGCGGGTCAGCTCGCGCACCCCGGCGAGATAGCCGTGGTCCGGGATGACGACACCCGCCTCGCCCTGGATGGGCTCGATCAGCACGGCCGCCGTGGTCTCGTCGACGGCCTCCTCCAGTGCGGCCAGGTCGTTGTACGGCACGATCCGGAAGCCGGGCGTGAAGGGGCCGAAGCCCGCCCGGGCCGTGTCGTCCGTGGAGAAGCTGACGATGGTCGTCGTACGGCCGTGGAAGTTCTCCGCCGCGACCACGATCGTCGCCCGGTCGGCGGGCACGCCCTTCACGTCGTACGCCCACTTGCGGGCCACCTTGATGCCGCTCTCCACCGCCTCCGCGCCGGTGTTCATCGGCAGCACCATGTCCAGGCCGGTCAGCTCCGCGAGCCGCTCGGCGAACCCGGCGAGCCGGTCGTTGTGGAAGGCGCGGGAGGTCAGCGTCAGCTGGTCGAGCTGGCGGTGCGCGGCCTCGATCAGCGCGGGGTGGCGATGGCCGAAGTTCAGGGCCGAGTAGCCGGCGAGCATGTCCAGGTAGCGGCGGCCCTCGACGTCCTCCACCCAGGTGCCCTCGGCGCGGGCGACCACCACCGGCAGCGGGTGGTAGTTGTGCGCCAGGACCGGCTCCTCCGCACGGATCAGGTCGTCGGACGTACGGGTGCGCGGGGGTGCGGTCATGAGCGGATCTCCTGGGTGCAGCACTTGATGCCGCCGCCGGCCTTGTGGAACTCGGACAGGTCGACGGGGACGGGGGCGTATCCGTGGTCGGCGAGCCGCTCGGCGAGCGCCTCGGCCTGGGGGGCGATGAAGACGTTCTGTCCGTCGGAGACGGAGTTCAGGCCGAACGCCATCGCGTCGTCGCGGGTGGCCAGCACCGCGTCCGGGTACAGCCGGCGCAGCACCTCGCGGCTGCCGGCCGAGAACGCCTCGGGGTAGTAGCAGATGTTGTCGTCGTCGAGGACGAACAGCGCCGTGTCCAGGTGGTAGAAGTACGGATCCACCAGGGTCAGGCCGATCACCGGATGACCGAGGAACTCCTGTGCCTCCCGGTGCGCCTCACGGGTGGTGCGGAACCCGGTGCCGGCGAGCACGTACCGGCCCGTCCACACCAGGTCGCCCTCGCCCTCGGTCACCGACTCGGGGCGGTGGACGTCGTAGCCGGCCGTCTTGAACCAGGTGTCGTAGTGCAGCGACTCCGGGCGCCGCTCCGGCGCGTGGAACAGGGAACCGAAGACCCGGCCGCCGACCACGACCGCCGCGTTGGCGGCGAAGACCATGTCGGGCAGGCCGGGGACCGGCTCGACCGACTCGACGGTGTGCCCGTGGTCGCGGTAGGCGCGGATCAGCGTCTGCCACTGCTCCCGGGCGAGGTCCACGTCGACCGGCTTGTCGGGCTGCATCCAGGGATTGATCGCGTACTGCACGGCGAAGTGTCTGGGTTCGCAGACGAGGAAGCGCCGAGGACGCTGGGCACGGCTTTCGGACACAGAGGGTTTCCTCCGCTTTGCTATGTGTCACTTGGGGATGCACACCACGGTAGAAAGGGAGGCAGACGGCCGACAAGAAACAAGAGCTGCGTGGATGCGCAGCATCGCTGCGTTCTTCAGGGCGTACACGCAGGACTCCTGCGCATGGCTCGACTCATTCCGGTGCGGCGTGGGTCGCGCCGGCTTCCGGGCTTTCCGGGAGGAGGTGGGACAGCACCATCACGCTGATCGTCTTCCGGATGAACGGCTCGACCCGGATCCGCTCGAGCACCTCCTCGAAGTGCTCGACGTCCCGCGCCCGCACGTGCAGCAGTGCGTCGGCGCCGCCGGTGACCGTCATGGCCGCCGTGATCTCCGGATGGTTGCGCACCACCTCCGCCAGCCGTCGGGGCGGAGCCGCCCCCTCGCAGTAGACCTCGACGTAGGCCTCGGTGCGCCAGCCGAGCGCGGCGGGCTTGACCGTCGCCGTGAACCCGGTGATCACCCCGGTCTCCCGGAGCCGGTCCACGCGCCGCTTGACCGCGGTCGCGGACAACCCGATGTCCGCGCCGATCTCGGCGAAGCTGGTCCGGGCGTTCGCCATCAGGGCGGTGATGATCTTGCGGTCGAGGTCGTCGAACGAGGTGGTCCTGCTGTTCATGCGGGAACTGTAGTCAGCCCCGGGGCGGCCGGCCTCACGACTGGGTGACGACCATGGCGAGCGTCAGCAGCCCCAGCACCACCCATCCGAACCACAGCCAGCCGTTGCTGCCGAGCGCGACCGTGTAGGCGGTCACGACGACCAGCCCGCCGACCGTGAGAGCCCCCATCGCCTTGGTGGAACCGTTCGTGGAACCGGGCATCGCGACACCCTCCTCTTGGTCCGTCCATGACCATGGTGCCCCGGTTCTCGGCCGGACGGGACGGCTCCGCACCAGCTCTCGCGTGCGGCTCAGCTCTCGCGTGCGTTGAGCGAGGCCAGATAGGCGTTGTACGCCTCCAGCTCCTTGTCGCCGTCCCGGTCCGCGGCCCGGTCCTTGCGCCTGGCCTGTCGCTGCTCGGAGCCGTACCACTGGAACAGCAGCGCGATCAGCACCAGCACGGACGGGATCTCGCTGAACGCCCAGGCGATCCCGCCGGCCGCGTTCTGGTCGGACAGCGCGTCGATGCCGAGGGAGGCCGAAGGGTGCTTGAAGGTGTCCACCATCGGCTCCGTGGCCATCATCAGCGCGATACCGAAGAACGCGTGGAACGGCATGCCCGCGAACAGCTCCAGCATCCGCATCACGTACCCCGGGCGGTACGGACCCGGGTCGACGCCCATGATCGGCCAGAAGAACACCATGCCCACGGCGAAGAAGTGCACCATCATCGCGATGTGCCCGGCCCTCGACCCCATCAGGAAGTCGAACAACGGGGTGAAGTACAGGACATACAGGCTCGCGATGAACATCGGGATCGTGAACGCCGGGTGCGTGACGATCCGCATGTAGCGGCTGTGCAGCAGCGCCAGCAGCAGCTCGCGCGGGCCCTTGCGGCCCCGGCCGGCGGTCGGCAGCGCCCGCAGCGCCAGCGTGACCGGGGCGCCGAGCAGGATCAGGATCGGCGACAGCATGCTGATCACCATGTGCTGCACCATGTGCACGCTGAACATCACCATGCCGTAGTCGTTCAGCTTGGTGCACATCACCAGGGCGACGGTCAGCACACCGACGACGTACGACACCGTGCGGCCCGCGGACCAGGCGTCCCCCCGCCGCCGCAGCCGTACGACACCCCAGCCGTACAGGGCGAGCCCGGCCAGGCAGGCCACGAGGAAGAACGGATCCGCCGACCACTGGAGCCCCCGCCCCAGCGTGAACGGCGGCAGATCCATCATCATGCCGTGTCCGCTGTGATCCATCCGGCGGCTCCTGATTCGTGGGGGTTGTGCGAGTTGTCCGCCCCAAGAGTAGAACCGCCCCCGGTCACTGCCGTGACCGGGGGCGGGTTGTTCTCGGGCGAACTACAGGACGCACTCCGCCTCGTCGTACCGCTCCACCGGGACGGTCTTGAGGGTCTCGACCGCCTCCGCCAGCGACACCATCACGATGTCGGTCCCGCGCAGAGCCGTCATCCGCCCGAACTCACCCCGGTGCACGGCCTCCACCGCGTGCCAGCCGAAACGGGTCGCCAGCACCCGGTCGTACGCCGTCGGCGTGCCGCCCCGCTGCACATGACCCAGGATCACCGGACGCGCCTCCTTGCCGAGCCGCTGCTCCAGTTCGACCGACAGCTGCCGGGCGATCCCGGCGAAGCGCTCGTGGCCGTAGATGTCCTTGCCGCCCTCGTCGAAGTCCATGGTGTCGGCCTTCGGCTTGGCGCCCTCGGCCGCGACCACGATGGCGAACCGCTTGCCCGCCTCGAACCGCTCACCGACCCGCTGCGTCAACTCCTCGATGTCGAAGGGCCGTTCCGGGACGACGATGGCGTGGGCGCCGGCCGCCATGCCGGAGTGCAGCGCGATCCAGCCGGTGTGCCGGCCCATGACCTCCACGATCAGCACCCGCTGGTGGGACTCGGCGGTGGTCTTCAGCCGGTCCAGGGCCTCCGTCGCGACGGTGACGGCCGTGTCGAAACCGAAGGTGACGTCCGTGACAGCGATGTCGTTGTCGATGGTCTTGGGCACGCCCACGATCGGCAGCCCGTTGTCCGACAGCAGCCGGGCCGCCTTCAGCGTGCCCTCACCGCCGATCGGGATGATCGCGTCCAGGCCGAGTTCCGCGACATGGCCCTTGGCCCGCTCGACACCGTCCCGCAGATGCTCCGGGCGGACCCGGGAGGAGCCGAGGATGGTGCCGCCGCGCGCCAGGATGCCGCCCACGGCGTCGAGGTCGAGCTTGAGATAGTCGCACTCCAGGAGGCCCTTCCAGCCGTCCCGGAAACCGATGACCTCGTCGCCGTGGTCGGCGACGGCACGGTGCACGACGGACCGGATGACGGCGTTCAGGCCGGGGCAGTCGCCGCCGGACGTGAGGACACCAATGCGCATAGCCCGAAATACCTTCTCAACGTGGGCCGGGAAACCGGACCACGTTGTCCGGCGGATTCACGGCCACCCTACCGGCGTGAGGGGGTGGCTCCGTAGCGGGCGTCCGCCTGCTGGACGGGCCCGCACATGTGAGCGGACGGCCCGTCAGGCGGGCCCGCCACGAGGCTGCCCGCACCACGCCGGAACGTCGCCGAAGTCGCGCCCGGGCGGGCTGCTGCGCAGCGGTACCTACGCAGGCTGCTGCGCAGCCGCGATGCGCTCGTTGCGGAGTGCCTCGTACCAGCGGTCGTCGATCGGCGGCAGTGCGTTGACGTCGAGGGCCAGCTTCAGCAGCAGGTCGGCGATCTGCGGGTTGCGGGCGAGGACCGGGCCGTGCATGTACGTGCCGAAGACGGTCCCGTTGTACGCACCCTCCGTGCCGTCCCCGGTGCCGTTGCCCTTGCCGATCTTCACCTGCGCGAAGGGGCGGGCGGTGGGGCCGAGGTGGGTGACACCCTGGTGGTTCTCGAAGCCGGTCAGCTGCGGCAGGCCCAGCTGCGGGTCGATGTCGCCGAGCACGTCACCGACGCACCGCTCGCCCTCGCCGCGCACCGACACCACGTCGAGCAGGCCGAGGCCGGGCTCGCGCTGGCCGAGGTCGTTGATGAACTCGTGGCCGAGGATCTGGTAGCCGGCGCAGACGGAGAACACGATCGCGCCGTTCTGCACCGCACGGGACAGGTGCCCGTCACGGCGCAGCCGCTCGGCCGCCAGCCGCTGCGGACGGTCCTCGCCGCCGCCGATCAGGTAGATGTCGCCGGAGGTCGGGATCGGCTGGTCGCTGCGCACGTCCAGCCGGGCCACGTCCAGGCCGCGCTGCCGCGCCCGCCGCTCCACGACGAGCGCGTTGCCCTGGTCGCCGTACGTGCTCAGCAGGTCCGGGTAGATCCACACCAGCCGCAGTTGGTTGTCGCTCATGAGGTGATCGCCCTTCGAGGATCAGAAGATCAGTTGCCGACGCGGCGGCGCAGGTCCTGGAACGCGGTGTAGTTCGCGATGACCTCGATCCGGCCCGGCGGGCACATCTGCACGGCCTGGTCGAGGTCGTCGCAGACCTGGAAGTGCTGGTTCGCGACCTCCAGACGCACGGCGAGGTCCAGCTTCCGGTCGCCGATCACGAAGATCGGGTGGCCGGTCAGCCGGGTGTAGTCCACGTCCCAGAGCCAGGAGGTGTCGGTGCCGTCGGCGCCGCGGGCGTTCACGGACAGGATCACCGGGGCGGGCGGCGGGTCGATCAGGGAGAACGTCTCCAGCCAGCCGGCCGGGTTCTTGGCCAGCAGCAGCCGCAGATCGCGGTTCTGGAACTGCACGACGTCATAACGTCCTGCGACGGCCTGCACCTGGTACATCCGCTCCAGGGCAACCTGCGGCGGCACCCCGAAGACGGCGGCGACCGCCGCGGAGGAGGCGGCGTTCGCCTTGTTGGCGCGGCCGGGAAGCTGCAGATGAATGGGCCAGGCGGACCCGTGCGGATCCAGCACGTGATCCCCGGACAGCGCCCAGGTCGGCGTGGGCCGGCGGAACCCGCACTCACCGCAGAACCAGTCCTCGCCGGGGCGCTGCATCACGCCACCGCAGGACGGGCAGGACCAGGCGTCGTCCTTCCACATCTGTCCGGCCGCGACCCAGATCACGTTCGGGGACGAGGAGGCGGCCCACACCACCAGCGGGTCGTCGCAGTTGGCGACGACGACGGCCTTGGAGCCGGCCAGGCCCTCGCGCCAGTTCTCGGCGAGCATCCGGGTCTCGGCGGCACGGTCGAGCTGGTCCCGGGAGAGGTTGAGCAGGGCGATGCACTTCGGGTCGGTGTCCCGGGCCACACCGGCCAGGTACTTCTCGTCGACCTCGATGACACCGAACTTCGCGTCCGAGCCGCCCGCCAGCGCGGAGGTGATACCGGCCGGCATGTTGGCGCCCAGCGCGTTCGACACGACCGGGCCCGCGGCGCGCAGCGCCTCGGCGATCAGCCGGGTGGTCGTCGTCTTGCCGTTGGTGGCGGACACCAGGACGACGTCCAGGTTCTGCGCGAGCCGTGCGAGCAGGTCGGGGTCGAGTTTCAGCGCGACCCGGCCACCGATCACCGACCCGCTGCCGCGCCCCGCGGCGCGCGATGCCGCAGCGACCGCCTTGCCCGCGGTCACGGCCAGCTTGGCCCGCGGCGTGAGCGGGTCCGAGTTGCCTGCCATCAGTTCTCGATCCTCCTTGCGTACGCGCCGCGCCTGGGGCCCTCCGGCAGCGTGGTGTGACCTCAGCCTATCGAGATCCGTTCGCACACCCGAATCCCGGCCCACGCCTTGAGCGGCGGGCATGGGCTGAACGAACCGTACCCTTGCCGCCATGCGACACGGTTCCATTCCGGGCGCCCACGGGCGAGTCCGGCCTCTCACCCTGCTCGGCGACGTGGCTTTGCGCGAACAATGCCGGGAAGTAACCGAATTCGGCCCCGAACTGGCGGCCCTCGTGGAGGACCTGTTCGCCACGATGTACGCGGCGCAGGGGGTCGGCCTGGCGGCGAATCAGGTGGGGGTGCCGCTGCGGGTGTTCGTGTACGACTGCCCGGACGACGACGATGTCCGGCATCTTGGACATGTGGTGAACCCGCGTCTGGTGGAGGCGGACGGGGTGGTGATCCGGGGCCCGGAGGGTTGCCTGTCCCTGCCGGGCCTGGAGGCGGGCACCGAGCGCTACGACCATGCGGTGATCGAGGGCTGCACGGTGACGGGGGAGCCGGTGACCGTGCACGGCACGGGGTTCTTCGCACGGTGCTTGCAGCATGAGTACGACCACGTGGAGGGCCGGGTCTATGCGGATCACCTGACGGGTTGGCGCAAGCGCAGACTGGCGAGGCGGATCAAGCGAGCCTCATGGAACCGGGGGGCCGGTCCGGCTTGAAGGGGTGCGGGGCTGTACCGATATGCGGCTTTGCCGCGTGGCCGCGACAAGCCCCCACCGGCCCGCACCCGACAAGCGACCCTCAGAACCCCGGACCGCCCATTTTGTCCCCCGCGGCAGCAAGCCGTCCCCAGAGCAGATCAGCCAGGGACCGCACCAACTCGGCCCGGGAACAAGGCCGTTCCCCCAGCCACCAGTCACCCGCCGCATGCATCATCCCGACGATCCCGTGCCCCCACACCCGGGCCAGCTGCTGGCTCTCCGGACCGAGATCCACCCGCTCCTCGATGACCTGGGCCAACTCCTCGCCCATCCTGCGGAGCAACGGCGCCGAATGCTTGCCGACGTCGAAGCCCTGCTCCGCACCCGCGCTCCCCTCCGCCGGGTGCATCAGGAAGCGGTACACCTGGGGCCGCGCCTCGATCGCGGCGAGATACGTGTCCAGCGTCGACTCGACCCGCTCCCGCCGGTCCGCGGGAGCGTCCAGCGCGGCCCGCAGCGAATCGAGCAGCGCGTCCGTGTGCCGCTTGGCCAGAGCCGCGTACAGGCCCCCCTTGTCGCCGAAGTGGCGGTAGAGGATCGGTTTGGTGATGCCCGCCTCGGCCGCGATCGCGTTCATCGACGCCTGCGGGCCGTCGCGCAGCACCACCCGGTCGGCGGCCTCCAGCAGCTCGCGCCGTCGGCGGTCGGCGGACCGCTGCTGATCGGTCCGCTGTGTGGTGTCCATGTGCTCTCCCCACCCGTGCTGATTCGGTGACGCCTGCGCAAACTAACACTGACCGCGCCCCTGACATCGAACGGGATGCCGAGACGTCATCAGCGGTTGACTTTTCCTACCCGTCGGTAACACACTCGGGTTACCGCTAGTAACATCGCATCGCCGCCGCTGGAGGGGACATGGCCGAGTTCACCATGGAGCTGAACGACGAACAGAAGGAAGTCCGGGACTGGCTCCATGGCTTCGCCGCCGACGTGATCCGCCCCGCGGCCGCCGAGTGGGACGAGCGCGAGGAGACTCCCTGGCCGGTCATCCAGGAGGCCGCGAAGGTCGGCATCTACTCCCTCGACTTCTATGCGCAGCAGTACTTCGACCCCACCGGCCTCGGCATCCCGATGGCCATGGAGGAGCTGTTCTGGGGCGACGCGGGCATCGCCCTGTCCATTGTGGGCACCGGACTCGCCGCCGTGGGCGTTCTCGCCAACGGAACCGAGGAACAGATCGGAACCTGGATCCCGCAGATGTACGGCGACGTCCATGACGTCAAGGTGGCCGCGTTCTGCTCCTCCGAGCCCGACGCCGGCTCCGACGTCGCCTCCATGCGCACGCGTGCCGTGTACGACGAGGCCAAGGACGAGTGGGTGATCAACGGCACGAAGACCTGGGCGACCAACGGCGGCATCGCCAACGTCCACGTCGTCGTCGCCAGCGTCGACCCGGAGCTGGGCTCGAAGGGGCACGCCTCCTTCATCGTCCCGCCGGGGACGCCGGGCCTGGCCCAGGGCCAGAAGTTCAAGAAGCACGGCATCCGCGCCTCGCACACCGCCGAGGTCGTCCTCGACAACGTCCGCGTCCCCGGGTCCTGCCTCCTCGGCGGCAAGGAGAAGCTGGACGAGCGGCTGGCCCGGGCGCGGGAGAAGGCCGCGAAGGGCGGCGTGGGGGTCCCCCCGGCCGGAGGCTGGGGAAGCGTCAAGAACGCGGCGATGGCCACGTTCGAGGCGTCCCGCCCGGCGGTCGGCGCCATGGCGGTCGGCACCGCCCGGGCCGCGTACGAGGTCGCCCTCGACTACGCCATGACCCGCGAGCAGTTCGGCCGGCCGATCATCGACAACCAGGGCGTGGCCTTCCAGCTGGCGGACATGCGGACGCAGGTCGACGCCGCCCGCCTGCTGGTCTGGCGTGCGTCCTGGATGGCGGTCAACGGCAGGCCGTTCACCGCCGCCGAGGGCTCCATGTCCAAGCTGTTCGCCAGCGAGACGGCGAAGAAGGTCACCGCCCAGGCCATCCAGATCCTCGGCGGCAACGGCTACACCAGGGAGTACCCGGTGGAGCGCATGCACCGGGACAGCGCGATCTACACGATCTTCGAGGGCACGAGCGAGATCCAGCGGCTGGTGATCGCCCGCGCCCTCTCGGGCATGCCCATCCGCTAACGATGCCTGAGCGGCGTCAGCTGCTCGATGTCGTACTTGGCCCGCAGCGCCTCGATCGCCTCCTGGTCCGGCGGGCCCCCGTTCCCCAGGATCTCCAGCAACTCCTCGAAGTAGCGCTCGTGATCCGGGGGCGGAGCGGCCTGGAAGAACATCTTCACCGGGGTGTCCGTCGGATTGGCGAACGCGTGCGGGCACCCCGGTGGTACGACGATCACCGTGCCCGGCGTCGCCCGCACCACCCGGCTGCCCGAACTGGACTCCCATCTCTGCCAGTTGTCGGAAGTGCGGATGCGCGGCTCGAAGGCGAGGACGTCCAGTTCGCCCTCCAGGACGTAGAACAACTCCTCGCTGCGCGTGTGCACATGGGCGCCCACGTCGAAGCCCGGCGGGACCTCCACCTCGAAGGTGGAGGCCATCCGCGAGTGCATGCCGGTGACCTTGAACGTCACCCGCTGGGCCGGTGTGTCGACGACGCGGCCGTGACCCGGCGGTACGTACAGTCCCTCGGTCTCCGTCATCGGTCACTCACCAGGTCACCGGAAGGGCCTCGGGGCCCCGGATCAGCGCACCCTTCTTGAAGGGCACCTTCTCCGGTGCCACGGCCAGCCGCAGGCCCGGAATCCGGTCCAGCAGGGCGTCCACCATGAGTTCCTCCTCCAGCCGGGCCAGCATGTTGCCGGGGCAGAAGTGCGGGCCGAAGCCGAACGAGACGTGCGGGTTCGGGCTGCGGGAGAAGTCGATGGTCTCCGGGTCGGGGAAGACCTCCGGGTCGCGGTTGGCGGCCAGGTAGGAGTTGTACACCGCGTCGCCCGCGCGGATCCGCACCCCCCGGATCTCCACGTCCTCCAAGGCGATCCGGGACAGGCCGACCGCGTTGCGGTGCGGGATCCAGCGCAGGAGCTCGTCGATCGCCCTGGGGCGGATCTCCGGTTCCGCGCGCAGCCGCTCCACCAGGTCGGGGCGGGTCAGCAGCAGATAGAACATCTGCCCGCTGTTGTTGGTGACCGCCTCGCCGCCGATCTGGAGGAGACCGGCCAGTCCGACGGCCTCCTCCAGGGTGACCTCGCCCCGGCCCACCGCGGCGCCGAGCAGCGAGGTGACGTCCTCGGCCGTGCTGTTCTCGCGCAGCCCGATCAGGTCGGAGAAGTAGGCGGCCATCTCACGTTTGGCCTTCTCGCTGATCTCCTTGCCGTTGGAGGAGGACAGGATGAGCTGGGTCCAGGTGTGCATGGTGTGCCGGTCGGCGGCCGGGACGCCCATCAGCTCGCAGATCACCGCGATCGGGAACGGGCTGAGGATCGCCGCGGTGAGATCGGCGGGCGGGCCGTCCTGGAGGAGTTCGTCGACCAGCTCCTCCAGCATGGCGCGCGCCTTCTCCCGCACCCGCTCCACGCCCTTGGCGGTGAACGCGGCCGCCACCGAGCGGCGCAGCCGGGTGTGGTCGGGCGGGTCGAGGAAGCCGACCGCGCCGGGGTCCGGGATGAAGTGCGGGGCCAGCCGGGTGACCGGCTTCTTCATGACCTCCTCGCGGCTGAAGCGGGGGTCGTTGGTCACCATGCGCACGTCGTCCATCCGGGTGACCAGCCAGGCCCAGCCCTCGCCGTTGGGCAGTTGGATGCGGGTGACCGGTCCTTCGCGCATGAGTTCTCTCAGCACCGGGTCGAAGTCCGTCCCGGTCAGGTCGAGCGCCGGCCAGTGCCGGATCGGGGGCAGGGTCTCGGTGAGCGTCTCTTCGGTCATGCCGTACTCGAACCGTCTCTCGGTGTTCAGCTGTGCCAGCGGCCCAGCGCCATTTCCGCGGTGATGCCGGGGCCGAACCCGGCGAGGAGTCCGCGCGCCCGGTGCTGGGCGCCGCCCTCGTCGAACAGCCGGCGCAGCGCGTCCAGCACGACGCCGGAGGCGATGTTGCCGTACTCGGTGAGGGTGGCCCGGCTGAACCGGAAGGCGTGCGGGTCGACCTGGAGGAACTTGCTGAGGTCGTCGAGGATGCGCGGCCCGCCGGCGTGGACGATGTAGAAGTCCAGGTCGGACGCGTCCCAGCCGTGCATGCCCGCGAGGTCCTGCAGCGCCGGGGCCAGCGGCTCCATGGTGGCCGGCACCCGCTTGTCGAGCAGGAAGTGGAACCCCGTCGCCCGGACGTCGTACATGATCCACTCCTCGGTCTTCGGGATCAGGTACGAGCCGTTGCGTTCCAGCTCGACGCCGGTGCCGCCCTTGCCGCGGACCACGGCGGCGGCTATGCCGTCACCGAACAGGCCGTTGGAGAGCAGCGAGCCCACGCCCAGGTCGGTGGGCTGGTAGCACAGCGAGCAGAACTCGCAGGCCACGATGAGTGCGTTGGCGTCGGGGTAGGCCGTGCAGAAGTCGTGCGCGCGGTTGATCGCCGCGCCGCCGGCCGCGCAGCCCAACTGGGCGATGGGAAGCTGTCGGGTGGTCGGGTCGAAGTCCATCTCGTTGATCAGCCACGCCGTGAGCGAGGGCATCATGAAGCCCGTGCACGAGACGTAGACGATCACGTCGATGTCGCTGGTGAGGAGTTCCGCGTCGTCGAGCGCCCGCTGGATCACCGCGGGGACCCGGGACTTGGCCTCGGCCTCGTAGAGCTTGTTGCGCTCCTCGAAGCCGGGGTGCTTCAGGGTCTCCTCGATGGGCTGCACGATGTGCCGTGTCCTGACGCCCGTGTTCTCTATCAGCCGCAGCGCGAGCGGCAGTTGGGGGTGGTCCTCGTGGCGGGAGCGCGCCAGCTCCAGCGTCTCCTCCATTGTGATCACGTGTTCGGGAACCGACACCGAGGGTCTGCACAAAG
Source organism: Streptomyces sp. NPDC054783 (assembly GCF_053611725.1). Lineage (NCBI taxonomy): Bacteria > Bacillati > Actinomycetota > Actinomycetes > Kitasatosporales > Streptomycetaceae > Streptomyces > Streptomyces sp. NPDC054783. The sequence goes on from NZ_JBSHAY010000016.1 coordinate 175,132, forward strand.
TCGCCATGAGCCGTGCCTGCTTTCGCCTTCCGGAGGGCTTGCGCCCCGCCGGTCAGAGGGTCGTTCACCTCAGGAGGTGGTTCACCCACGATCACTCGACCCGGCGACGATCTCGCGCCGGACTACTCCAGACCGGGGACACCGGCGTCAGGGCCGGGTAGGAATCCGCGTGTCCACGGGAGGGAGAACACCATGACCGCAACGGCCAGGGATCTGCTGGAGACGACCACCAGGGCACTCGCCCCCGACCCGGTCGCCAACCCCTTCGTCCCCCGGGTGGAACGCGGTGAGGCACCTCCTGGGGCCCTCGCCCGTCTGGCCCTGGAACAGCAGTGGGTGATCCCCGCCGACCGCCGCTCCTTCGAACACCTGGCCGGGCACGCCGACCCCGCCTCGGCGGCCTACTTCACCACGCTCGCGACCGGCGAGGAGCTGGCGGCAGCCCATCTGGAGGGCTTCGCCCGGGCCTGCGGGGTGACCGAGGAGCGCGCCCGCACCTACGTCCCCCTGGCGGGTTGCCAGGCCTACCCCGCCTACGTCTCCTGGCTGGCCCTCAACGCCTCCCCGGCCGACGTCGTCGTCGCCCTCACCGCGAACTTCTCCGCCTGGGGCGACTACTGCGCCCGCATCGCGCGGGGCCTGCGCACGCACTACGGCTTCGGGGACGCCGCCTGCGCCTTCTTCGACTTCTTCGCCCAACCGGCCCCGGACCTGGACGAACAGGCGACGGCAGCGGTACAGGCGGCCCTGGACACGGGCGCCTTGACCGCGGACCGCGCACACACCTACGGGAGCCTGCTTCAGATGTACGAGGGGATGTTCTGGCTGACGGTGGGGCAGGCGACCTGACCTAGGGGGCCCCGCTGCTGTGTGCGATGCAGGCCACATCGATGCGATCCGCGAGCTTGGCCAGCTCAATGGTCAAAGCAGCGACCGTATCCTCGTCCAGCCCCTGTTCCCCGGCCTCGACAAGCCGCAGCCATCGCCCGCCCACGGTCCGCAGCAACTTACTCACGTCGGCCGCAGCCACCTGCAAGGTACCGCAGTCGTCGACGATCAGAGGCAGGGTCACTTCGCGGTTCACAAAAGGGGATGGTAGCCGCGCACCGCTCACGCACCCTGCCAAACCGTGGTGATGTTGCAGAACTCCCGGATTCCGTGCCCGGACAGCTCACGCCCGTATCCGGACCGCTTGACCCCGCCGAACGGGAACGCCGGATGGGAGGCGGTCATGCCGTTGACGTACACGGATCCGGCCTCCAGGTCGCGGGCGAACCGCTCGATCTCGCCCTCCTCGCGCGTCCAGACGTTCGAACTGAGCCCGAACAGCGAGTCGTTGGCGATCAGGATCGCCTCGTCCAGGTCGCCGGCCCGGTACAGCGTGGCCACCGGCCCGAACGCCTCCTCCCGGTGGATGCGCATCTCGCGGGTGACGCCGGCGAGCACGGTGGGCGGGTAGAACCAGCCCGGACCGTCGGGGCGCTCGCCGCCGCACAGCACCTCGGCCCCGGTGCGCCTGGCGTCGTCGACGAGTTCCTCCAGATCGGCCCGGCCGCGCTCGCTGGCGAGCGGCCCGATGTCCGTCTCCTCCTCCAGGGGGTCGCCGGTCCTGAGCGCCTTCATACCCGCGACGAACTTCCCGGCGAAGGCGTCGTAGACGTCGGTGTGCACGATGAACCGCTTGGCGGCGATGCACGACTGCCCGGTGTTCTGCGCCCGCGCGGTGACCGCGATCGCGGCCGCCCGGTCCAGGTCGGCGGAGGGCATCACGATGTACGGGTCGCTGCCGCCCAGCTCCAGCACCGTCTTCTTGATCATCTCGCCGGCGGTGGAGGCGACCGCCCGGCCCGCCGGCTCGCTGCCGGTCAGGGTGGCCGCCTTGATCCGTTCGTCGCGCAGGATGTCGTCCACCGCCGCCGAGCCGATCAGCAGCGTCTGGAAGCAGCCCTCCGTGAAGCCCGCCCGGTGGAAGAGGTCCTCCAGGTACAGGGCCGTCTGGGGGACGTTGGAGGCGTGCTTGAGCAGGCCCACGTTGCCGGCCATCAGCGCGGGCGCGGCGAACCGGATCACCTGCCACAGCGGGAAGTTCCACGGCATCACCGCGAGCACGGGCCCCAGCGGCCGGTACCGCACCCGGACCCGGGACGCGCCGGAGTCCTTCACGTCCGGCTCGGCGGGCTCCTCGTCGGCCAGCAGCCCCTCGGCGCGTTCGGCGTACCAGCGCATCGCCTTGGCGCACTTCGCGACCTCCGCGCGGGCCTGCTTGATCGGCTTGCCCATTTCCGTGGTCATCATCCTGGCGGCCTCCTGCTGATCCTCGTCCAGCAGGGCGGCGGCCTTGTTCAGCAAGCGGGCGCGGTCGGCGAACGTGGTCGTCCGGTAGGTGCGGAACGTGGCCTCGGCGAGCTGGAGCCGGCGTTCCAGCTCCTCCTCGCCCATGGGCTCGTACGTCTTGAGCGTCTCGCCGTTCGCCGGGTTCACCGTCGCGATGGGCATGGCTGACCTCCCTGGGAGCGGGCTTGTTTAGACCTTCGCGCGCGGTACGGCCGTGCGCAACGCGTGCTACCCCCTTCAGCCCGAGTGCTCCGCCAGCCGGTCGAGAAACTCGGTCTGCGCCGCGATGATCAGCGCACGGGCCCGGTCCAGGCCGAGCCACTCCACGCGGTCCAGCTCCGGGAACTCCCGCATACGGCCGGACCGCGGCGGCCACTCCATGGAGAAGGTGCCGGGGCTGAATCCGCTCAGGTCAGGGTCCGCCTCGACGGCCCACGCCGTGACGATCTTGCCGTTCTTCTGCGCCACCTCACCCAGCGGTACGGCCTTCCCGTCGGGCGGCGCCAGCCCCAGTTCCTCCTGGAACTCGCGCCGGGCGGCCTCCCAGGCGGGCTCTTCGGGGTCGTACTCGCCCTTGGGGACGGTCCACGCCCCGGCGTCCTTCTTCGCCCAGAGCGGACCTCCCATATGGCCGAGCAATACCTCCAGGCCCTCATCGGTGTGCCGGAACAACAGCAGTCCCGCGCTGCGCTTCGTCGCACGCACCGTCATGGCCTGACCTCCGGGTGGGCCGCCAGCAGGGCCTCCACGGTATCGGCATCCCCGGGGTGTTTGTCCTCGCGGTAGCGGACCACGCGGGCGAAGCGCAGGGTGACGCCGGCCTGGTAGCGGGTGGAGCGCTGGAGGCCGTCGTAGGCGATCTCCACGACGAGTTCGGGGCGGACCCGGACCACCCAGCCGTCGTCCTCCACGGCCAGCTCCTGCAGCCGCTCGGTCTGCCAGGCGAGCATCGCGTCGGTCATGCCCTTGAAGGTCTTGCCGAGCATGGCGAAGCCGCCGTCCGGGGTGCGGGCGCCGAGGTGGAGGTTGGAGAGCCTGCCCGTACGGCGGCCGTGACCCCACTCGGCGGCCAGCACGACCAGGTCGAGGGTGTGGACGGGCTTGACCTTCAGCCACGCGGCGCCGCGCCGGCCCGCGCTGTACGGCGCGTCCAGCGCCTTGACCACCACGCCCTCGTGGCCACGGGCCAGGGTCTCGGCGAGGAACCGTTCCGCCTCCGCGATGTCCCCCGGTCCGGAGGCGACCTTCCGGCGCACCCGCATCGGCTCCGGCACCAGCCGCGCCAGCCGCGCGTGCCGCTCGGCGAAGGGCAGGTCCAGCAGATCGGTGCCGTCGACCGACAGGACGTCGAAGAAGACGGGGGAGACCGGGGTCTCCCCGGCGGCCTTCGCGACGTCCGTACGGGAGCCGACCCGGCCCGAGGTCTCCTGGAAGGACCGGGGCCGGCCGGCCGCGTCGAAGGAGATCACCTCGCCGTCCAGGATGAACCGCTCGCCCCGCAACTGACGTGCCGCGGCGGTCACTTCGGGCAGCCGTCCGGTGATGTCGTCCAGGGTGCGGGTGTGCACCCGGACGGTGTCGCCGTCCCGGTGGACCTGCACCCGGATGCCGTCCAGCTTCTCCTCCACCGCGCAGGCGCCCAGCTTCTCCACCGCCTCGGCGACCGAGGACGCGCTGTGCGCCAGCATCGGCAGCACCGGGCGGCCCACGGTGAGCCGGAACCTCTCGAGCGCCCCGGGTCCCTCGCCGAGCAGGGCCTGGGCGACCGTCTGCAGCGACCCGGCGAGCATCACCGCCCGGCGTACGGCGGCCGGGTCGGCGCCGGTCGCCCGGGCGAGCCCCTCCACCGCGACCGCGTCCAGCGCGCCCTGCCGTACCTCGCCGGTGAGCAGAGCGCGCAGAAAGAGCTGTTCCTCCCCGGTGGCCGAGCCCATCAGCTCGCCCACCAGCCGGACCCGCTCCGCCTGCGAGCCCGGCCCGGACACTTTGCCCAGGTCGCCGAGCAGGGCGTCGACCTCCCGGACCGTGAGCGTGGGCTCGTCGGCCGGGGGTACCGGGCGGCTCAGCACCTTCCAGCCGACGCCCAGCCGGCCCTGCGGCAGCCGCCCGGCCAGGTACGGGATGACGATCGGCACGTCGTCCGCCTCCGCCTCCCGGAACAGCTCCGCGAGCAGCGCCGTCTTGCGGGACCGGGCCGCCGTTGCGGCGACCTCCCGGGACACCTGGGCCAGCCGGGTCAGCAGCATGGCATCAGAGTGCACCCGGGGCCCCGGGCCTACACCCGGACGGCAGCGTCGAGATCGGCGAACAGCAGGTCCCCGTTGATCGCCGCACCCGCCCGGTAGCCGCGGCTGGCCGCGTTGATCACCTGCTCGGCGAAGCCGCCGGCGTTGCCCGCCGCCCACAGCCCGGGCACGGTCGTCAGGCCCCGCTCGTCGACCACCGGGTAGGCGCCGAACGGGGTCTGCTGCAGCTCGGCTCCCAGCTTCAGCAACAGCTCGTTGTTCGGTACGGCGCGCGGGGCGGCGTACAGCACGGCGCGGTCGTGGACCGTGCCTCTCCCGGAGGGGGTACCCCCGGCGAGCCGGACCCCGGTGAGCCGGTCGTCGGCGACGACGAGTTCCGCGACCTTCCCGGGCACGACCGTGACCCCGGCGGCGGACAGCCGGCGCAGGTCGGCGTCCGTCAGTTCCGACTCGCTCACCTCGTGCAGGAAGAACCGCACGTCCTTCGACCACTGGGTGACCATGAGTGCCTGGTGCACGCTCAGCGCGGAGGTCGCGAGCACCCCGGTCGGCAGGTCGCGGGCCTCCCAGCCGTGGCAGTACGGGCAGTGGATCACATCCCGGCCGAACCGCTCGGCCAGGCCGGGGACATCCGGGAGCTCGTCCTTCAGGCCCGTGGCGATCACCAGCTGCCGGGCCTGGACGGTCCCTCCGCCCGCGAGTACCACGGTGAACTCCTCGTCCTCGTCCTTGTCCGCGTCCACGACCCGGTCCCGGACCAGCTCCACTCCGTACCGGGCGATCTCCTCGCGCCCGACGGCCAGGAACTCGGCCGGGGACATGCCGTCGCGGGACAGATAGCCCTGCATGTGCGCGGACGGCGCGTTGCGCGGCTCGCCCGCGTCGACGACCAGGGTGCGGCGCCGGGCGCGGCCGAGGACCAGCGCGGCGGAGAGCCCGGCGGCTCCGCCCCCCACGACCACTACTTCGTACCTGCCGTTCTCGGTGTTCTGGGTCATGACGCGACGGTCGCCCGAGGCCTGCGGGATTGACAAACATATTTGCCGTTCCTGCAATAGAGGGCATGAGCACGGACGACGTACTGGCCGAAGTGGGCCCCCGGCTGCGCCGCATCCGCAAGGACCGGGAGGTGACCCTTGCGGCGCTGTCCGAGGCCACCGGCATCTCCGTCAGCACGCTCTCCCGGCTGGAGTCCGGTCTGCGCAAGCCCAGCCTGGAACTGCTGCTGCCGATCGCCCAGGCCCATCAGGTGCCGCTGGACGAGCTGGTCGGGGCGCCGCCGGTGGGGGACCCCCGGGTGCGGTCCGAGCCGATCGTGCGGCACGGGCGCACCCACTGGCCGCTGACCCGCCAGCCCGGCGGCCTGCAGGCCTTCAAGGTGCTGGAACCGAAGCGCGAGCTCGAACCGGAGCCGCGCACCCACGAGGGCTACGAGTGGCTGTATGTGCTGTCCGGACGACTGCGGCTGGTCCTCGGCGAGCACGACGTGGTGCTGACGGCGGGGGAGGCCGCCGAGTTCGACACCCGCGTGCCGCACTGGTTCGGTTCGACGGGGGAGGGGCCGGTGGAGTTCCTCAGCCTGTTCGGGCCGCAGGGGGAGCGGATGCACGTGCGGGCGCGTCCGACGTCCCGGAAGTGACCGACACGACGCGCACCGGGGTGCGGCCGACTGTTCCCTGATCGGCAAGCGACCGCTTAGTATGCGATCGGACCCGGTCAGACGAAGCAGTCCCGTGGAGGCCCCGCATGCAGGCATGGCAAGTGCACGAGAACGGCGAGCCGAGCGAGGTGATGCGCCTGGCGGAGGTGGAGCGGCCCGTGCCCGGAGAGGGCCAGGTGCTGCTGCGCGTGCGCGCCGCCAACATCAACTTCCCGGACGCGCTGCTGTGCCGGGGCCAGTACCAGGTGCGCCCGCCGCTGCCGTTCACGCCCGGTGTGGAGATCTGCGGCGAGACCGAGGACGGCCGCCGGGTGATCGCCAACCCCGCGCTGCCGTACGGCGGTTTCGCCGAGTACGCCCTCGCCGACGCCCGCACCCTGCTGCCGGCGCCCGAGGCGCTGGACGACGCCGAGGCCGCCGCCCTGCACATCGGCTACCAGACCGGCTGGTTCGGCCTGCACCGCCGGGCCCACCTGGAGGCGGGGGAGACCCTGCTCGTGCACGCCGCCGCCGGCGGTGTCGGCAGCGCCGCCGTCCAGCTCGGCAAGGCGGCCGGGGCCAAGGTGATCGGTGTCGTCGGCGGCGCGGACAAGGCCGCCGTGGCCCGCGAGCTGGGCTGTGACGTGGTGGTCGACCGCCGCTCCGAGGACGTGATCACGGCCGTGAAGGAGGCCACCGGCGGCCGGGGCGCGGACGTGATCTACGACCCCGTGGGCGGCGAGGCCTACGCCCAGTCCGCCAAGCTCGTCGCCTTCGAGGGCCGGATCGTCGTGGTCGGCTTCGCGAGCGGCACCATCCCCAGCCCGGCCCTCAACCACGCGCTGGTGAAGAACTACGCGATCCTCGGCCTGCACTGGGGCCTGTACGCGACCAAGAACCCCAAGCTCATCCTGCGCTGCCACGAGGAACTGACCGAACTGGCCGCCCGGGGCGCGATCAGGCCGCTGGTCAGCGAGCGGGTGCCGCTGGGCGAGGCCGCCGCGGCCGTGCAGAAGGTGGCGGACGGCCGGTCCACCGGCCGGATCGCCGTGGTGATGGAGGAATCAGCATGACCGAAGCCGAAGAACTGCGCCGCCGCACACGGGAGTTGCTGGCCGCGCATCCCCCCGCGGACACCGACCGCCTCGAGTTCCTGCGCGCCCGCTTCGACGCCGGCCTCGCCTGGGTGCACTACCCCGAGGGCCTCGGCGGACTGGGCGCACCCCGCCACCTCCAGGCCGTCGTGGACGCCGAGCTGGAGGCCGCCGGCGCCCCCGACAACGACGCGCGCCGCAACGGCATCGGGCTCGGCATGGCCGCGCCGACCATCCTGAAGTACGGCACGGAGGAGCAGAAGCAGCGCTATCTGCGGCCGCTGTGGACGGGGGAGGAGGTCTGGTGCCAGCTGTTCAGCGAGCCCGGCGCCGGATCCGACCTGGCCGCGCTCGGCACCCGGGCCGTGCGGGAAGGCGACACCTGGGTCGTCAACGGCCAGAAGGTGTGGACGTCCGGCGCGCACAACGCCCGCTGGGCCATCCTCATCGCCCGCACGGACCCCAGCGTGCCCAAGCACGCCGGCATCACCTACTTCCTCTGCGACATGACCGACCCCGGTGTCGAGGTCCGGCCATTGCGCCAGATCACCGGCGAGGCGGAGTTCAACGAGGTCTTCCTCACCGACGTCCGCCTCCCCGACTCCTGCCGCCTCGGCGAGGTCGGTAACGGCTGGCGGGTCGCCCAGACCACGCTCAACAACGAACGCGTGGCCATCGGCGGCATGCGGCTGCCCCGCGAGGGCGGCATGATCGGCCCGGTCGCCAAGACCTGGCGCGAACGTCCCGGGCTGCGCACCCACGAACTGCACCAGCGCCTGCTGAAGCTGTGGGTCGAGGCCGAGGTCTCGCGCCTCACCGCCGAACGCCTGCGCCAGCAGCTCGTCGCCGGCCAGCCCGGCTACGAGGGCTCCGGCATGAAGCTCGCCTTCGCCCGCCTCAACCAGGAGATCAGCGGCCTGGAGGTCGAACTCCGGGGCGACGAGGGCCTGTTGTACGACGACTGGACCATGCGCCGCCCCGAGCTGGTCGACTTCACCGGCCGTGACGCCGGCTACCGCTATCTGCGCTCCAAGGGCAACAGCATCGAGGGCGGGACCAGCGAGGTCCTGCTGAACATCGTCGCCGAGCGGATCCTCGGCCTGCCCGCCGAGCCGCGCACCGACAAGGACGTCGCATGGAAGGACCTGGCCCGATGACAAAAGCGCCGGACCTGCTGTACTCGGAGGAGGAAGAGGCGCTGCGCGCCGCCGTCCGCGACCTCCTGACGGACCACTGCGCACCGGCGCACGTCATCGCCCGCGTCGAGTCGGACACCCCGCACGACCTCGCCCTGTGGAAGTCCCTCGCCGAGGGCATGGGCCTGGCCGGGCTCCTGGTGCCCGAGGAGCAGGGCGGCCAGGGCGCCTCCGCCCGCGAAGTCGCCGTCGTCCTGGAGGAGTTGGGGCGGGCGGTCGCACCGGTGCCGTATCTCACCAGCGCGGTGGTGGCCACCGAGGCCCTGCTGGCGTGCGGTGACGAGGAACTACTGGAGCAACTGGCCTCGGGGCGCACCATCGGCGCCCTCGCGGTCGGCCTGCACGCGGCTCCGGGCGCCGCGTTCAAGGCCGTACGACTCGACAACGGCGTCCTGCACGGGGAGCTGACCGGGGTTGCCGACGCGACCGTGGCCGACGTCCTGCTCGTCCCGGCCGACGACGGCGGCCTGTACGCCGTGACCGCGGACGCCGCGACCGTCACCCCGCAGACCGCCCTCGACCTGACCCGGCCGCTGGCGACGGTACGGCTGGACGGCGCTCCCGGCCGCCGCGTCGGCGAGGCCGAACCCGCCGTACGACGTGCCCTGCGCGCCGCCGCCGGACTGCTCGCCTCCGAGCAACTCGGTATCGCCGACTGGACGTTGACCGAGACGGTTGGCTATCTGAAGGAGCGCAAGCAGTTCAACCGGCCGGTCGGCGGATTCCAGGCGCTCAAGCACCGGCTCGCCCAGCTGTGGCTGGAGGTCGTCAACCTGCGGGCGGCCGCCCGGGCCGCGGCCGACGCGCTGGCCTCCGGCGAGGACGCGGACGTCTCGGTCGCCGTCGCCCAGGCGTACGCGGCGCCGGTCGCCGTCCACGCCACGGAGGAGGCCCTGCAGCTGCACGGCGGCATCGGGATGACCTGGGAACACCCGATCCACCTGTATCTGAAGCGGGCCAAGGCGGACTCGATCGCCTACGGCACGGCCGGCGCCCACCGGGAGGCTCTGGCCGAACTGGTCGACCTCCAGGCACCCTGACGCGACCCGTGTGAAGCCCGCCCCGCCTGGGGCGGGCTTTTCCGTGTGCGTTGCTCCGCAGAAGTGAACAACGCGCCAACTCCCCGCCAGACAAGGCCTCTTCGGTGGTGAGGCCACGCATACTCCCTTCGGTCCCATCCGGCACCTCAAGGGAGGCAGAGCATGGCCCTCACCACCCGTCGCAGAGCCCTCACCACCCTCGGCGCGGCCCTCGCCGGCGCGGTCGCGCTGCCCGCGTCGCAGGCCAGGGCGGGCACCGCACGGCGCGGTCCGCATCCGCTGTGGAACGCGCACGCCCACAACGACTACGAGCACCCCCGGCCGCTGTTCGACGCGCTCGACCACCGCTTCAACAGCGTCGAGGCCGACATCTTCCTCGTCGGCGACCAGCTCCTCATCGGGCACGACAGCTCCGAGCTGGACCCGTCCCGCACCCTGGAATCCCTCTACCTCGACCCGCTCGCCGCCCGGGTCCGGGCCGACCACGGCTCGGTGTACCGAGGTTGGCACAGGCCGCTGCAGCTCCTGATCGACATCAAGACCGAGGGCTCCTCGACGTACCTCGAACTCGACCGCCATCTGCGCCGCTACCCGCACCTGTTCACCCGGTACGCCCACGGCCGCGTGCACCCCGGACCGGTCACCGCCGTCATCTCCGGCGACCGCGCCGCCCGCATCCCCATGGAGGCACAGGAAGAGCGGCGCGCCTTCTACGACGGCCGGCTCACCGACCTCGGCACCGCCGCCCCCGCCACCTTCATCTCGCTGATCAGCGACAACTGGACACAGAACTTCACCTGGTCGGGCGAGGGTGCGTTCCCCGACGCCGAGCGACAGAAGCTGCGCAGCATCACCGCCGCCGCGCACGCGCGCGGGCAGCAGGTGCGGTTCTGGGCCACCCCGGACGCCGCGGGCCCGGCCCGCGACGCCCTGTGGACGGAACTGCTCGCCGCCGGTGTCGACTACCTGAACACCGACGACCTGGCCGGCCTGGAGAACTTCCTCGACACCCACCCCACCGCGTAACACCACACGTTTGGGGGACACGTCAGCCGCCCGGACGAACCCTCCGCTACGCCACACTTGCGGCCGGAACGCCACTCAAGGGGCGTGGCGGAGGAGGTTCCTGGTGGTCATTCCCGTCTCTGCGGTCCTGCTGCTCCTGATCCTGGCCGTGATCTTCATTCGCAACTGCTCGCTGAAGATCTCCCACGCCGTGGTCTGCTTGCTGCTCGGCTTCTTCCTGGCCGGCACGAGCATGGCGCCCACCATCCACAGCGGGCTCATGACGACCGCCGACCTGGTGAGCAGCCTGCGGCCCTGAGATCAGCCGGCGGAGAACACCCCGATGCCGTTCGCGACAGGGCGCTCGGCACCACCGCTCGGATGGTTGCGGACCGTCACGGCGCTCGCCCCGTCGTCGCGGGTGACCAGCTCCGTCGAGCCGCCGCCGTCGAGGTTGAACGCGTCGGACGCGCCCAGCGAGCGCATGGCGTCGGCCTCCTCCGCGACCGTCATACCGGTCCGGTACTCGGTGGCCCCGTCCAGCGCCAGGATCAGCAGCTGCTGTCCGTCGCCCCTGAAGCCCACGACCGTGCGCACCGCCGAGGCGGAGTCGTCCAGGCCGGACAGCGCCTCGCCGTCCCTGAGGACCGGGAAGCCGCCGATCGCGAAGGCGTACGGCACCCCGGACGAGGCCGCCACCAGGGAGTGCGTCACGGTCACCGCGTCCCCGACGGACAGCTTGCGCAGCCGCTGCGCACCCTCCTCCCGGCCCACCAGGACGGTGGTGCCCGCCGGAATCGAGCCACTGCCCGGGGTGTCGGAGGCGGACACCACCCGGCCGCCCTCCACCCTCACCTCGTAGGTGTCGGTACTGCACGGCGCCGACCGCTGGGTGTCGGTGCCGCAGACGGCACGCATCCGGGACGCGCTGCCCCACAGTGCGGTGAAGGCGCCGACGGAGTTCTCCGGGAGCGCGTACTGGTTGAGTCCCCGCAACTGGTAGGAACCCTCCGGCGTGTTCACGTTGCCGACGAGGGAGAGGCGGTCCAGCCGGGCCCGTCGGTCGGTGCCCACGCCGAAGACGTCCTGGGTGCTCGTGCCCGGCGGCAGCGCGGGGCCGAACCGCTGGCCCTGCGGCACCGCCGCCTTGAGCACCTGCCCGTCCGCGATCGCCGGTCCGACGCTCGCGCCGGTGGCCTCCACGCCCGGATGCTGGGTCTCGGTGATGTTGAAGAAGTCACCGTTGACACCCGCGACCGCCCCGGCCGAGTCCGCCATCCGGGAGACGGTGGCACGGGCCGCCACCGCGCCCGGGTACAGCATGTCCACGCGGACGTGCGGATTGGCCAGGTCGACCGTGAGCAGATGGGCGTGTGCCGGGCCCGCGGCCGCGTCGACGTCGAACTGCCGGTAGGTGACACCCGGCGCGATACGTCTGTCGGCCGGTACGGCGCCGGCCGGTGCCGCCCCCGTCAGGGCCGCACCGGCCAGCACACCCAACGCCGTGACAACCGTGAGAACCGCTCTGCCTGCTGCCGAACGCCTGCGACGTCTGATCACCGTGCCCCCTGATGCCTCGTCAGCTGTCCCTGCCGTACGTGCTGTCGTAACGGGTTCCAAGGGGCAGTGGAGCAGAGGGCGGCGACGGTCGGGCCGACTAGGCGTCGACTACGCGAGAACGAGTGAGAAAACGCACCCCCTCGGGTGCCTCCAGCGAGAAGCCGCTGCCCCGTCCGGGGACCACGTCCACGATCAGCCGGGTGTGGCTCCAGGTCTGGTACTGGCCCCGGGACATCCAGAAGGTGACGGGCTCGGCCACGCCGTCCACCGCGAGCTCCGCCAACAGCACGTCCGAGTCGCCGGTGCGGAACTCGCCGTCCGGGTAGCACATGGGCGCGCTGCCGTCGCAGCAGCCGCCCGACTGGTGGAACATCAGCGGGCCGTGGTCGGCGTGCAGCCGCCGCACCAGGTCCGCGGCCTCGGGGGTGAGTTCGACGCGCGGGGTTTCCTCATCCATGGGGTCACCGTCCTGAAGAGCCGGGGGCGCGGGGCGTCGGACCCGGCCCAGTCTCACGGATCGTCACCGCCCCGTCCAGAAGGCCTCGCAGTGCCGCGGCCGGCGTTCAGAGATGGCTGAGCACGTTCACCACCCGGCCGCCAGGATCCCGCACGAAGAACCGCCGTACTCCCCACTCCTCGTCCGTGAGGGGATGCACGATCTCCGCGCCGCGGTCCAGCATCGCCGCGTAGACCGCGTCCACGTCATCGACCCCGATGCTCAGCTCCGGGACGACCGGCGCTCTGCGGCAGCGCGGTCGACCGGACGTCGGGCACGACACGGCGTACCTGCATCTCGCGGCTCCGAAGGGTGGTGGGCTGCGGTGGACGGCGACCAGAGCAGTGGGCCGTGACCCTGAGAGGATGGGCTCATGTGCGCCTTCTTCGACCGGTCCGAGCCGCGCCTCGTGCTCGAGGGCGAACATCCGCTGTGGGACGAGGCGCTGGCGGCCGTCAACCGGGACCTGGCGGCGACCCTGCCCGATCAGCGTCCCCTGCGTCTGATCGCATACCCGGAGTGCGAGGACCTGGACGAGGTCTACGTGGCGCTGTCCAACGGCGAGGCGCACGGCAGCTCCCTGACACCCGTGCGGTCCGCCGTCGAAGCCCTGATGGCCGTCGCCGACGCCGCCCAGGACACGGTGACGGAGCGTCTGTGGCGGGCGTGGCCGGTCTGCACCGTCCATGACCTCGGCATGCACCCGCGGGACGTCGACGGCCGGCCGTCCTGGTGGTGCGCCGGTGGCGCGCGTCGGGGCGACCCGGCTCACATCCGTGCCGCGATAGGGGAGTTGGACGCGGTTCAGCGCACCCCCCGCCCCAACCGCAAGCGCCGCAAGTCCCGCTGATGTGCCCCGTGCGGGGCCGCCGTACCCGGCCTGCGATCATCCTCGGATGCGAGACATCGACGAGCTGGTACGGGTGGCCGATCCGGCCTGGCCGGAACTCCAGCAGGTGTTCGCCACGAGCGCCGTACCGCTACGGGTCCTGCCCGCCGACCCCGACGAGGGCCGCCGCTGTCTGCTGCAGCTCCAGGTCACCGCGCGCTCGGTGCTGGGGGCGCTGACCCTGCACTGCGGCGGGCTCGTCCTGGACGACGGATGGGTACGGGTGTACGGCGCGGGGTCGGCCGCGAGCGGGCTGCCGAGCCTCGGCGCGGTCAACGCCTTCCCCGCGCAGCCCGACCCCGGCTGGTACCCGGCGGACGGGCTCGTGGTCGGCCACGACGTGCTCGGCGGGGTGTTCTGCCTCAACGGCCACGACCCGGCCCGTGCCGGCCGCCCCGGCGCGCCCGGACAGATGACGTACTTCGCGCCCGACACCCTGGAGTGGGAGGCGCTGGACATGGGCCACTCCGCCTGGGTGTGGTGGCTGCTGTCCGGCCGGCTGGAGACGTTCTACGACGGTCTGCGCTGGCCGGGCTGGCGTGGGGAGGCGGCGGCCCTCGACCTCGGGCAGGGCGTCACCGTCTTCCCGTTCCTGTGGACCGAGGAGGCGCACCGGGATCTCGCCGCGACCCGTCGGCGGGCGGTGGCGATGCGGGAGGTCCTCGGAGTCGCCGCCGACTCCGCGCGGCGGCTCGGTCCGGCCGACCCCGGCTTCCTCGGCGAGGTGTGAGCCCGCGGGCCGTGTCTCACCCGGTGACGTGGATCCGGCGCATCAGCAGCGCGTACACCGCCGAGGACACGATCAGACCCGCCGGCAGGGCCAGGTCGACACCGCCCAGGGCGGCGGCCACGGGTCCGGTGTAGGCGGTGTCGACGCACACCGCGGAGGCGGCCACGCCCGCCCCGAGGGCCAGCGCCCCGGCCCGGTTGAACCCGCCCGTGTACCAGAAGGGACCGTTGCGGGACTCGTCGCCGAGGGCGAGGCCGTCGTAGCGGTTGCGGCGCAGCAGGATGTCGGTGGCGTAGACGGCCGTGCTCGGGCCGAGCAGGACCACGGTCAGTTGCAGCACGTTGCCGACGGTGTCGAGGAAGTCCGAGACGAGCAGCGCGTACAGGGTCAGGGCGACGGAGACGGTGCCGTCGACGAGGACGCTGCGGGAACGCCGGATGCGGAGGCCGACGGCCTGGAGGGCGAGACCGGCGCTGTAGGCGGTCAGCGCGTTGAGCGCGACGGTGCCGAGGACCAGCGCGAGCAGGAACAGCGGGCGGAACCAGCCGGGCAGCAGCCGCTGCAGCGAGGACTCCGGGTCGTTCATGTCGACGGCGGTCGCGGCGAACGCGCCGATGCCGCAGACCAGGACGCTGGACAGGAAGCCGCCGAACGCCGTCCAGCCGGCCACCGCCCTGGCGGACGCGGTGCTCGGCAGATAGCGGGAGAAGTCCGCGCTGGTGGTGTACGACAGCGGCCCCGAGGCGATGAGGGCGACACCGGCCAGCAGGGTCGCCCACAGGGCGGTGCCGGTCAGCGGCCGGTCCGGGACGTAGCCGAAGTCGGTGTGCCGCACCACCACGAAGCCGGCCACGCCGAAGACGGCGGTCAGGGCGAGGGTGATCGGCACATAGAGCCGGATGATCGCGGCGTGCCCCCAGACGCTGATGGCGAGGGTGATCGCCGCGATCAGCACCACGACGACGGCCTTCACCGCGGCGTTCACGGGCAGACCGGTCCGGGCGACCAGCGAGAAGGCCGCGGTCGCCGCGGCGGCCAGGTTCAGCGCGAAGTAGCAGACGGAGATCATCCAGCCGGTGACCGCGTTGTTGACCCGATTGCCGAGGACGCCGTACATGGCCCGGGTGATGACCTCGCTGGGTGCACCCGCCGCCGGTCCGGGGATCGCGAGCAGGCCGGTGAGCAGCCAGAACAGGTTGCCGACGACGATCACCGCCAGCGCCTGCCACAGGCTCAGGCCCATCAGCACCAGCGCGCCGCCGACGACCAGGCTGAGGTAGTTCACGTTGGCGGCGGCCCACACCGAGAACAGCTCGCGGGGACGCCCGCGCCGCTCGGAGTCGGGGATGTGGTCGATGCCGTGCGCCTCGATGCCGCCGGTCCGCTCGGGAGCCCCGGACATGTCGGTGTTCTTCCCGTCCGAGGCCGTGTGGTGCGTGTGTGCGTCGGGGATCGGGTCGGGGAGCGTGGACGCCATGAGGCCCTCCGGGAGCGGTGGGATCGGCGCGGGCGCTTATTGGGCGCCCGACCAGTTGCTTATTGGTCGGACACTCAATAGCATCCCTCGTATGTCGTCAAGCATTCAGCGCAAACGGATTCGCAAGGACCCGGCCGCCCGGCGGGCGGAGATCGTCGACGCGGCCGCCGCCATCGCCCTCAGCGAGGGCCTGGAATGCATCACCCTGCGCCGCATCGGCGAGGAACTCGCGGTGCGCCCGGGACTGATCAGCCACTACTTCCCCTCGGCCGAGGACCTCGTCGCCGAGGCGTTCGGCAGCGCCGCGACCGCCGAACTCGACCGTCTGCTCCCCGCCGAGCGCCCCGCGGGCAGCCCCACCGGGCACCTCGCCCGCTTCCTCGCCCGCACCTCCGGAGAGGCGTACGACGCCGTCAGCCGGCTGTGGATCAACGCCCGCCATCTCAGCCGCTACCGGCCGGTCCTGCGCGACCGGGTCGCCGAGCAGGAGGCCGCCTGGCGCGGCCGGCTCGAAGCCCTGATCCGGGACGGGGCCGCCGCCGGCGAGTTCCGCACGGACGACCCGCTCGCGGCGACGATCCACATCCTCGTCGTCCTCGACGGCCTCGGCGCCCACGCCAACACCGTGACCCCCCAGCGGCCGGCGGCGGTGCTGCGCATGCCCATGACGACCGCGGAACGGGAACTGGGGCTGCCGGCCGGTGCCCTGGACCACACCGCCTGACCCGTCCCTTCGCAGAAAAGGAGCCCCCGTGCCCGCCGATCTCGTCCTGCTCTCCGCCCGGCTGCTCGACCCCGGCACCGGCGCGCTCCTTCCGCACACCGCGCTCGCCGCGCAGGACGGGCGGATCGGGTTCCTCGGCGACGACCGGGAGGCCCGCGCCCTCGCCGGGCCCGGCACCACGGTCGTGGACCTGCGCGGAGGGCTGGTGACCGCCGGCCTCACCGACGGGCATCTGCACCCGGTGTCCGGCGCCGAACGCACCATGGGCGTGGACCTGTCCGGCTGCCGAGACCTGGACGCCGTACGGACCGCGCTGGCCGCGGCGGTACGGCGGCTGCGCCCCGGCGCCTGGCTGCGCGGCTGGGGCCTGGACCCCAACGCCTTCGGCACCGCCCCGGTCGAGGGCGCGTCCCTCGGACCCGCCCTCGACGCCGTACCCGCCCTCATCGACCTGTTCGACGCCCACTCGGCGCTCGCCAGCCAGCGCGCGCTGCACCTCGCCGGCGTCGACGGCCCGCGCCGGTTCGAGCAGGGCTCCGAGATCGTCTGCGACGCCGACGGCCGGCCCACCGGCCTGCTCCTGGAGGACGCCGCCTGTGAACTCGTCGAGGCCGTCGCCCCCCGGCCCACCGAGGCCGAGGTGCGGGCCCGGACCGCCGAGGTGCTGCGCGCCATGGCCGCCTCCGGCCTCACCGGCGGCCACGCCATGGACGCGAACGGCGACAGCCTCGCCGTCTACACCGCGCTGGAGACCGAGAACGCCCTGCCGCTGCGGCTGCGGATCGCCCCCTGGTGCCGGCCCGAGACGGACGACGACGCCGTGGCCGACCTCATCCGGCTCCAGGGCACCGGCGGTGCGCTGTGGCGGGTGGCGGGCGTGAAGCTCTTCATGGACGGCACCATCGACAACGGCACCGCCTGGCTGGAGACCCCCGACTGCCACGGCGAGTCGGCGCACGCCCACTGGCCCGACCCGCAGCGCTACACCGACGTCGTCGCCGTCCTCCACCGGGCCGGTGTGCCCACGGCCACCCACGCGATCGGCGACGCGGCGGTGCGCCATGTGCTCGACTCGGTGGAGAAGGCGCAGGCGGAGAGTCCGGGCGTCGTACGCCATCGCGTCGAACACATCGAGACGGTCCCGGACGACACCGTACGGCGGTTCGGGCCGCTCGGTGTCGCCGCCTCCATGCAGCCCACGCACTGCTGCGAGTTCACCCGCGCCGACCACACCGACAACTGGTCGCGGCGGCTCGGCGCGGAGCGTGCCGGGCGTGCCTTCCGGTGCCGTGACCTGTGGGAGGCCGGTGCCCGGGTCGTGCTCGGCTCCGACTGGCCCATCGCGCCGTACCCGCCGCTGCAGGTGATGGCCGGCGCCCGGCACCGCCGCCCCGCCGACCTCTCCCTGCCACCGCACGGCCCCGGCCAGGCCCTGACCGCCCTGCAGGCACTCCAGGCCATGACCGTCAGTCCTGCTTGGGCCGCCGGGGAGGAGGACCGGGCCGGTCGGATCGCCGTCGGCCACCGCGCCGACCTGACGGTGCTGGCCGACGATCCGCTGAAGGTGGCCGACACCGACCTGGCGGAACTGCCGGTGCTGCTCACGGTGGTCGGGGGCCGGGTCACGCACCGGGGGATGGGGGGCTGAGCGCCCCGGAGGGCGCGGGGCAGGATCTCCTGTGCGGCTACCGCCGCGTGGGCGCGACCAGCCACAACGCTGCGGCCCACGAAACACGGCACAGCGCTGAGCTGTCAGCGGCGGGCACGCCCTTCGCGGCGGGCGCGGCGGGCCTCGAACAGGAGGGGCAGCATCGACAGGACGACGACCACGGCGACCAGCGGCAGCAGATAGTCGTCGATGTGCGGGACCGACGTACCGAGGCTGTAACCGGCGAGGACGAGCAGCTGCGACCACAGCACCCCGCCCACGGTCTGCCAGAGCGTGAAGCTCCGCACGGGCACCCCGAGCACGCCGGCCACGGGGTGCAGCACCGTCCGCAGCAGCGGCACGAACCGGCCGATGACCAGCGCCTTCCCGTGGCCGTACCGGGCCAGCAGCTCCTCGGCGCGGACGGCCGCCGCCTTCACCCGCCGACTGGAGGTGCGGGCCAGCAGCGCCCGTCCGCCGTGCCGGCCGACCAGATACCCGACCTGCCCGCCGGCCACCGCCCCGACCGCCGCGCACAGGAGCACCTGCCACAACTCCAGCCGGGGTTCCTGGTGCGCACCGCCGGCGCACAGCACACCGGCCGGGAACAGCAGGGTGTCACCGGGCAGGAAGAAGCCGACGACGAGGAGACCGGACTCCGCGAAGATCACCACCAGGACGCCGATCGCACCGAAGGCGGCCAGCACCGAGGCGCTGTTCAACGGATTGACGGCTGTCACCTGGCCGCCTCCTGGCCTGCTCGCAGGGCTACTCGCTCACCAGCATCGCCCGACCGCTGCGAAAACGCCCGCTCCGTAGCCGTACCCGTGCCCGTGACCCGCTCCGTTCCCCTGCGGGCTGCGACGGGCTGCGACGGGCTGCGACGGGCTGCGACGGGCTGCGACGGGCTGCGACGGGCTGCGACGGGCTGCGACGGGCTGCGACGGGCTGGGAGGTGCGCACCGGTCTCCTGCGAGTGCCGTAACGAACCAAGGGCGCCTGCCGGGCATCGACTGGCGGGCGCCCTGGCGGGCGCCCTTCTTCCCGTCAGGGGCGCCTCTCACCCTTCGCCCCGAAGGTCTGGGCCCGGCTGTCAGAGGAAGCCGGCGAGCCCGTCGAGGAAGCGGGTCACGTCGTCGATGGTGTTGTAGGGGGCCAGGCCCGCGCGCAGGGCGGGGCCCTCGAGCTTGAGCGCGGTGAAGGGTTCGTAGGCGTAGAACGACCCGGCCGGTGCCACCACGTCGCGCGCGGCCAGATGTGCCTGGGCCTCGCGGGCGTCGCGGCCTTCGACGGACATCAGGAGCGTCGGGGTGCGGTCGGCGGCCTTCGAGTGCACGGTGATGGCGTCGCCCAGGGACTCCAGACCCTCCTGCAGCCGTGCCCGCAGCGTCAGTTCGTGCTCGTGCACGGACTCGAAGGAGCGGGTGAGGCGCTCCCTGCGCGAGGCCGCCGTGCCCGGGTCCAGCTCGGCGAGGAAGTCGACGGCGGCGGCGGCGCCCGCCAGGATCTCGTACGGCAGCGTGCCGAACTCGAAGCGTTCGGGCACCGTGTCGGGGGACGGCAGGAGCTTGTCCGGGCGCAGGGTTTCGAGGAACTCGGGTGCCGCCGCGAGCACCCCGCAGTGCGGTCCGAGGAACTTGTACGGCGAGCAGACGAACACGTCGGCCCCGAGAGCGGGCACGTCCACGAGGTGGTGCGCCGCGTAGTGCACGCCGTCCACGTACACCAAGGCGCCGACTTCATGGGCGCGGTCGGCGATCCGGCGGACGGGCGGCTTGGTGCCCAGCACGTTCGAGGCTGCCGTGACCGCGACCAGCCGGGTCCGGGGCGTCAGTGCCTGCTCGTACGAGTCGAGGTCGAGCTCCGTGGTCTCCGGGGCGATCTCGATCCAGCGGACCGTCACTCCGGCGCGCGCGGCGGCCTGGACCCAGGGGCGGACGTTGGCGTCGTGGTCGAGGCGGCTGAGGACGATCTCGTCGCCCGCGTTCCAGGTCATGGCCAGGTGGCGGGAGAAGTCGTACGTCAGCTGCGTGGCGCTGCGGCCGTGGACGATGCCGTTCGCGGGCACGTTCAGCAGATCGGCGTAGGCGGCGCGGAAGTCCGCGACGGCGCGCTCGGCGTTGAGCTCCGACGGGCTGACGGTTCCCCGGTTGGACAGGGGGCTGGTCAGCGTCGCGGCGATGGCGTCGGCAACGGGGCGGGGGGTCTGCGTTCCGCCCGGACCGTCGAAGAAGGCGAGCCCGGTGGCGAGAGAGGGGAAGTTGGCCCGCAGGGCCGTGAGGTCGATGGCCATCGTCTCTGCTTTCTGTCGGGCGGAGTGCCTGGCGTCGCGGTGCCTCTACTCTGACGTCGACCCCGAGACACGTAAAGCGATGGATCCCGAAGAGAAAGTTCATGAACCATGAAGTCTCAGCCGGATCTGAAGCTCCTGGCCACCTTCCTGGCCGTCGTACGCCGCGGCTCGATGGCCGAGGCCGCGACCGAGCTCGGTTACGTGCCCTCGGCGGTGTCCCAGCACATCGCCGCGCTCGAACGCGACATGGGCGTCGAACTGATCAACCGGCGCCCCGGCAGCCGGCTGATCCTCACCGCGGCCGGCCGCTCCCTCGCCCGGGCGACCGAGACGCTCTTCGACGCGACCGCGCGCTTCCAGGACGCCGCCCACGGCATCGCGAACCGTGAGATCGCCGAGCTGCGCGTCGGGACCTACCCCAGCGCCATGACCTACCTCCTCCCTCAGGTCCTGTCCACGCTCAGGGCTCGCCGCCCGGGTCCCCGGATCCGTCTCGTCGTCGTGGAGACGGACGAGGGGGTGCCGAGAGTGAAGTCGGGGGACATCGACCTGCTCGTCGCCTACCGCTACCTGTCCGAGGATCCGCCGGCCCCGTCCGAGGCGTTGACGATCACCCTCCTGGGGCGTGAACCGCTCGTCCTGGTCACGGGTGCCGAGCCGGGGCGCCGACGCCCGGTGGAGCTGGCCGAATGCCTGGAACGGGAATGGGTCTCGGGTCACGCCCACAACCCCGACCGGCGTCTGCTGCACCGCTGGGCCGGAGAGCTCGGGATCGCGCCGCACGTGACGTTGGAGACCGAGGACCTGCACAGCATGCTTGCCGTGATCCGGGCGGGCCTCGCGGTGGGCCTGATCCCGGCCACGCTCCTCGGAGCAGGACACGACGCCGCAGTCGAGAGGGTGGTCCTGCCATCCGGGGTCGCGCCGCTCCACCGGGAGATCCTCGCCGTCAGCAGACCCGGTGCCCGCTCCCCGCTCCCCGCTCATCGACGAACTGGTCGCGCTCCTGACCGGTGCCGTGGACAGCGCGCAGTCGTCAGGGGCGAGCACAGTCCGCTGATCACATGGGCGACGCGTCGCTCCCGCCCGGGTTGCCGGGCCGCTGTCCGTCGTCGCATGCGCCTCCGCCAACTCCTCGGCGAGGCGGTCGGCAATGAAGTCGTACCAGGTGCGGCGCTCTCCTCGGCCCTTCGGGGGATGCTGACCGTACTCGGCGGGACGAAGAACCCCTGCGCCAGGCCCGCAGCCCGACCTGTTCCCCACGCTGCCCCGCAGTGCCCCGGACCCGGTCACCGTGACCTCTGACGGCAAGGACTGGATGGTCCTGTCGCTGCGCGTCGGCGCCGCGAAGGAGGGCACCACGCCGAATCTGTGGCTGCTGTCACCGGACACCGCCGAGGACGAGCTGTCACTGGTCCGCCGACGTGTGCTGACCGGGGCGCTACTGGCGGCGCCACTGGCCGGGGTCACCGCCTGGGCCGTCGCCGCCCGGGCGGTTCTTCCGCTGCGGCGGCTGCAGCGGCGTACCAGCGGTCTCGACCCCCGGACGAACTCCACGCGTCTGGAACACACCCCGTCCCGTGTCGCCGAGGTCGACGACCTGGCGTACACGGTGCAGACCGTGCTCGCCCGCTACGACGAACAGGTCGCGCGCACCGGGGAAGCACTGGCCACCGCTCGCGCGTTCGCCGCGACCGCCTCCCACGAGCTGCGTACCCCCCTGATGAGCATGCGCACCAACCTCGACATCCTCACCGACCATCCCGACCTCGACCCCGAGGATCGGGCGGAGGTGCTCGGGGACCTCGGGCGCGAGCACGCCCGGCTGCTCGGGCTGCTGGTGATGCTGAAGGCACTCGCGCAGGGTGATCTGATCGAGGCGGACGCCTTCACGTCGCTGGATCTCGCGGAGCTCGTGGACGCGGCGGTCTCCGACCTGCGGCGCACGCACCCCGACGCCGACGTTTCCGTGCATGCCGCCGTGGGGGTGCGGGTGCACGGCTGGGAGCAGGGCCTGCGCTCGGCGGTGGACAACCTGCTTGTCAATGGCTGGACCCACGCCCGTGCCGAGGACGGCGTCGCCCGCATCGAAGTGGCCCTGCACTCGTCCAGCGATCTGCACGAGCCGGCCGCGGTGCTCACCGTGGACGACCACGGACCCGGCATCCCTCCCGAACGCCGCGAGGAAATCTTCCAGCGCTTCCGCCGGGGCCCGGACAGCCCCGGCTCCGGTCTCGGCCTGACCTTGGTCGCCCAGCAGGTCGCCCTGCACCGAGGCCGGATCACCGTGCAGGACCGTTCCGACCGCCGCCCGGGCACACGCTTCGAGGTGCGACTGTCGGCCACCACCGTCCGGGACGTGGAGCACACGCTGCCACTACTGCACCGGGACTGGCTGACCAGCACTGCCGGCGATCCTCCGGATCCCGTTCGGACGGCCCCTGATACGGCTTCGCCCGGCGGCCCGCGACGATGAGGCCGTTGAAAACATCACTGCCATGGGCACGCGGAGTTCGGTCTCCTGCCGGCAGCTCACTGCGATGGTTCCGGGGGTCGACCATCAAGAGCCGCGGCTGCTCCGAGTGAATCGCGTGCAAGGCGCCTGACCGGCAAAAGGACTGGGCAGGCGCCTTTTCCTGGCCTCTAGAAGAAGCCGAGCCTCTTCGGCGAGTACGACACCAGGAGGTTCTTCGTCTCACGGTGGTACAGAGGCACCGCACCGCTGACCAGCGCAAATAGCGCCGTCGAGACTTTGATGGGATCGCTGGCCCGGGAATGGTCCGGATCTTGATCGATGCGGCTCTTTGGGCCGGCCGACACCGCTGTCTGCGCCGAAGTCCGGAGACCTGCGGAGGGCGGCACTCCGCTCGCCGTGACGCGAGGAGTAGTGGCACTCTGGCCCTGAGTCGTGATGGTCCCGCCTGGCACAGGTTGTAAGAAGCGTCTTGTGCGGTCCAAGGGGTCTAGCTCGGGCCCGTTTCCGCGGCTCAGGTCCTTGTGGTCCAGGTACGTCGACGCTGTTGGTGAGGCGCTTGTGATAGCAGGTGAGAGGTGAGAAACCCTCGTCGGTCGGCTCCGGCGGGGGTTTCTGCGTTCGGGGGTGGGCCTGATGCGTAGTGTCCGACGCGCTCTTGCCGTGTTCCGGCTCGCCGTGCTCGAGGTCTTTGCGTGACTGCGATTGGTCTGGTTCGCCGGTGACATGACGTCATGTCCTGTGGGCAACCACTGAAGCAGCGCAGGCACGCAACACGCGGAGGCACGGCGACATCAGTGGGCGTGATGCAGGGTGCGCGCGGCCCCGCCGAGTAGTTGTCGGCGGTTCGGCGCCGTGCGTCCATGTGCGGTTGCGGTCGCACATGTGCAGCACTGCTGGGTAACGGCTCGGGCCACCCACCGGTTGTCGCCGGGCAGCCCCGCGACGACAACCGGGCCGGCGGGTCGTACCGGCCTCGTGCGGCCTCGCGGCTCATTGCCGAACCGTTGGCCCCTACGGGACGTGGTTCGCGCGTCCGGCCCGCCACCAGCCGGGTGCCACATCCTTCGGTGTTCCAACCCGCGGACGACAATTCACCTGCCGTCGATTTCGGAATCGTTCACCAGCCGAGCGCGTCGTCGTCCGCCCGCGCATCCCAGCTTGGCGCGACCGGGCGCGCGTCGTGGCAGGTGAAGCCGAGTCGGGTCAGCGCCCGGCGCATCTCCGCCACCGTGAAGTCACGGCGGTTCTGCCTGGTGATCACTTCCCCGACCTGCATCACGGGGTAGACGCGGCGGTCGATGGTGACAGACACGCCGGTGACGGGTTCGGGCGGGACGCCGGTCATGGACTGTTCGACCTCGATCTTGGTTAGGTCGAAGGGGTACCGGGCGATGACACAGCGCATGGCTGCCTCCACGAAGTGGGGGAGAATGCCGGGGACGGTGACCGGGTGACGGCGGTCGGGCGGGGTCGGTACGACGGTCAGGGCGTGAGAGCGAGCACGCCCAGGGCGTAGCCGTGTTCGTCGATCACGGGGGACACGTCCAGCGTCCGGATCCGCATGGCGGCCTCCGCCTCACCGAGTATCGATGTGGACGAGGTGAACGGCCCGCGGTCGAGTGCGATGTCCCGCAGCCGCGTCCGGTCGCTGTACCACGAGCCGCCGCGGTGTGCGGCGAGCTGGGCCCGTGTGACCAGTCCCGCGCACCGACCGTCCTCGTCCCGGAGGAGCAGATGCGGGACACGCGCACCGATGAGGACGGACAGGGCCACGTCGACCGCCATGTGGTCGTCGACCTGCGGCCCGGGAGCATGCATGGCGTCGCGGGCGGTCAGACCGGTGCCGTCGGTGCTGTCGAGCTGCTGTGTTCGGGGCGGAAACGTCGTCAAGGGCTTCTCCTCTTCGTTGGGGCGGGCAGGACGGGCGACGGCTCGTCCCGACCGCAGGGAGCGCTTCCCCGGGCTTGAGCTATGGGTTGTTCCTCGGTGCAGGCCGACGGCCCCGGGCGGCGGCCGGGCCGCTTCCGCCACGGCCGGCCCCCTGGCCGCTCCTCCCACGGCCGGCGGCCCGGCTCCTGTGATGCCAGCCGACGGCTCCCTTGCCCTCGGGTCGTCCTTCGACCGGTGCGGCGAGGACGACGGGCACGCCGGAGGGGGTCCGGGCGCCGGTGATGCGGTGCAGCTCGGCCTCGCCAGGGCGGATCCGTGCGGTGCGCGGAGCGATTCCGGCGTCACCCATCAGACGGTCCACCGCTCGCCGCTGGTGCGGCAGCACGAGGGTGACGACGGTGCCGGACTCGCCGGCGCGTGCGGTACGGCCGCCGCGGTGGAGGTAGTCCTTGTGGTCGCCGGGAGGGTCTACGTTCACGACGAGGTCGAGGCCCGTGACGTGGATTCCGCGGGCAGCGACGTTGGTGGCCACCAGGACCGTGACGTGGCCGTCCTTGAACTGAGCGAGCGTCCGGTTGCGCTGTGACTGGGACTTGCCGCCGTGCAGGGCCGAGGCTCGTACCCCGACGGACAGCAGGTGCTTGGTGAGCCGGTCCACTGCGTGCTTGGTGTCCAGGAACATCAGCACGCGTCCGTCGCGGGCGGCGATCTCGGTCGCGGCGGTGTCCTTGTCCGCGTCGCGCACGTGCAGCAGGTGGTGCTCCATTGTGGTGACGGCTCCCGCGGACGGGTCGACCGAGTGCACCACGGGGTCGTGGAGGTAGCGGCGTACCAGGAGGTCGATGTTGCGGTCCAGCGTGGCCGAGAACAGCAACCGCTGGCCGCTCGCGGGGACTTGGTCGAGCAGCGCGGTCACCTGCGGCATGAAACCCATGTCGGCCATCTGGTCGGCCTCGTCCAGCACGGTGACGGCGACCTGGTCCAGCCGGCAGGCCCGCCGCTCTATGAGGTCCTTGAGGCGGCCGGGCGTCGCGACGACGACCTCGGCGCCGTCGCGCAGCGCACTTGCCTGGCGGCCTATCGACATGCCGCCCACCACGGTGGCGAGTCGCAGCCGTAGGGCGCGGGCGTAGGGGGTGAGCGCGTCGGTGACCTGCTGGGCCAGTTCCCGGGTGGGGACGAGGACGAGGGCGAGCGGCTGCCGGGGCTGGGCCCGCTGTCCGTCCAGACGGGCCAGTACCGGCAGGCCGAAGGCGAGCGTCTTGCCCGAGCCCGTACGGCCCCGGCCTAGGACGTGCCGGCCGGCCAGTGCGTTCGGCAGTGTGGCCGCCTGGATCGGGAAGGGCACGGCCACGCCCTCGGCGCCGAGCGCGGCCAACAGCCGTGCGGGCATGTCCAGTTCGGTGAACGTCTCGACCGCCGGCAGCGGCTCGGTGAGGGTGACCGGCAGGGCGAACTCCTGTCGGCGCGGGGCGGAGCGTGCGCCCTGGCCAGTATTTCGTCCGGTACCTGGACGGGGACCCTGGCGGCCCGTCCCCTGCGTACGGAAGCGGCTGCCGGAAGCGGTGCCGGTGTGACGGGGGGTGCGGTTCATGAAAGAACCTTCCTCGATGCGGCGTATCGAGGAATTCCGTCCAGCGGCGATAACCGCACGAGGATTCGCAAGAATGAGCCGAAGAAAAAAGAGCCGGGCCTCGTGGCGCTGGAGCGGGGACGGCCGGCGGTCCGGAAAATCCGGAAAACGGGAAAATCAATGAGCTGGGGCCCGTACCCCAAGAGCACGGGCCCCAGCCACATGATGCGCGAACCACTGGCTCGCGACGATTCGCGTCTGCGTCAGGCGGGAACGATGTTCTCAGCCTGCGGGCCCTTCTGGCCCTGCGTGACGTCGAAGCTAACCTTCTGGCCTTCCTGAAGCTCGCGGAAGCCTCCGTTGCTGATGATGTTCGAGTAGTGGGCGAACACGTCAGCGCCGCCGCCGTCCTGCTCGATGAAGCCGAAGCCCTTTTCCGCGTTGAACCACTTCACGGTGCCAGATGCCATATTGAATCTCCCTTGGGGGGCAGTGCCAGACTCCGCACTTTGCGGAGCCGAGTCGCCGCGATGATCACCCCTCCGGAAAGATCCCGGAAAGCTCTGCAAAGAAAAAATCTCTGGCAACCAAAACTGCAACTGCTCTCACGTTAACACAGGCCGGATGGAGACGGTCATGCGTTTTCGGGAGCGTCCGGTAATTATTCTCCCGTGTCGGGGTGTATTTCTGTAGTGACGGGACTAGGTAGTCTGCGCCGTGCTCGTCCAGCTTCCGGCGTATTTCCCGGTTCAGACGCAGGGCGTCGTCGAGCTGGTCCTCAAGGGAGACGATGCGGAACGCGGTGCGGTCACGCGGGTCGTCGGGGCGGATCCGCTGCGCCGGGGTCGGCCGTTCGCCCCTCCCAGGCGTCCTGCGCGCTGGCGTACGCGGGGAAACGGTTGAGGAGACCGGTGCAGCGGAAGACCAGGTCCGTCGTGTGGTTGCCGTAGACGATGCGCAGCCAGCCGCTCCGGCCGCGGCAGTCGTACCAGGCATCGCACAGTGGCGTCAGGATGCTGCAGTCGGTGAAGGTTGCCTCGCTCAGGTCCACGATGAGGAGGAGCCGTCCGGGCCGGGCCGCGCGGGCTTCGGCCAGGGCGCGGGCCAGGGGCGCTACCGTCTGCCTGTTCAGTTCGCCGTGTGCGCGGACGATGCGGCATTCCTCGAAGAGTGCGGGCGCTCCACCTTGCGTGGTCAACGGCTCGCGCAGGGATGGGGGCAAGGCGGGATGGCCGTGCCGGCCGTAGGCGCCCCAGGGCCGACGTGCCTCATTCCGTCTCCCCTGTCGTGCCCCCGGGGCGATCGGTCTCGGCGAGGGCCAGCATGCGCGCGGCGGTCAGCGGGTTCTCGGGGTCGGCCGCGGCGGCCAGCAGCCGGGCGGCGGTTCCGGCCGGCTCATGCGGCGGGACGACCAGGAGCACCCAGCGTCCCACGGAGCCGCAGTCCAGGGAGATGACGTGCGTCTCGCCTCCGGGGCCGGCCGGCTCGACGGCGATCACCCGGCCGGGCGCCATGACGGTGCGCGGGGTGTCGGGCCAGTCGGCGGGGTCCATGGTGACCCGTACCGTCGTGTCCGGGTCCGGCTCCAACGAGCTGACGAGCGAGGGAAGTTCGAGCTCCAGCGCATCGCAGTGCGGCCACCAGGCCCCGTCCAGTGGGCCGTGGCTGACGTCCGGGTTGAGGGCCAGGCGAGGCGTGGGCATGCGGTACGTGTGCGCGTCGGCCGAGGACGCGCCTTCGGCCGGTGTTCCGCCGGGTTCCATCGTGCGGTCCCGTTTTGGGAGCCGTCGGACGACTGCCCGTTTCGTCACTCGCCGGGAACGGCACCGCCGGTCGCGCTGCGCGAAAAGCTCTCGGTGCGGTCAGGTTACCTCTGGACGAGGAGAAGAGGGCGGGTCAGTCGTCGGCTGTGCCTCCTCTGGCTTCACCCGGTCCTCCTGTTCCTCCTCTTCCTCCTCCAGTTCCTCCATCAGACGGATGCCCTGGTGCGTCAGCGAGACGGTGGCGGGGGTGTGGTGTGATGTCCAGTCCACGCTGATCAGGCCCTCGTCGGTCAGATAGGCGCAGGCGGCGGAGAGGTCCTCGTCGGGCAGGGCCAGCTCGGCGCGCAGTGCCGATCCATTGACCTCGGGGCGGTTGCGCTCGACGGCACCGTACAGGGATCGCAGGACCGCCTTCCGGTTGTTCTTGCGTTCGCGGAGTTTCGTCATGACTGTCGTTCTCCGGTTTGACGGCCGCGCGGGGACGGAGGCGACGGCGGATCCTCGGGCCGCTCGGATCCGGGTCACACCTCGTCGGCGTGTGTCTGTGTCTGCTCTGTCGAGGTGCTGGTCGTGAGCCAGGACTGTGCGGGGTCCGCCGCTTGAGCGGTGTCGAGGGTGATGTGGAGCCGGGTCCCTCCTGCGCGGTCCGCGGGATAGCTGCGCTGCTCGGTCGAGGCGAAGCAGCGCCGGAGTACTTCGGCGACGCGCCGGGCGACCTCTGGCGTCGCGGCCACGATGCGGACCTCGGCGTGGCCTTCGGAGGGAAAGGGCGCGTGCTTCATACGGACCTCCTGCCAGGTGAGGGTGCAACCACGACTGAGGTCGCTGCCCGACGCCCGTCGACGGTGCGGGCTGCGCCGCGTCACCAGGGCCACCCCCTTTTTGAAGGGTATGCCGGGCAAGGGGGCGTGCGTGCCACGGCCGACCCCTCGTGGAAGACCGGTGCTCCCCCGGAACGGGCTGTCGCAGTCGTCGGCCGCCGCCGCGCCACCGTGGCGGGCCCGGCCGGGAGTACGGTGGAGACACCGAGGGCATGCCGCGCACCGGGCTCCAACACCGGTGCCGCTCTCGGTGATCGGCGACGCCGGGTGGGCCCCTGGTCCGCGCCCGGGGCAGGGTTCGACCCATGAGCGCGCACATGCTCCTCCCGACGACCTCGAACCTCCCCGCGCCCCGGCCGGCACCGGGCAGGTCGCACACGCGCAGGCCGGGCCGACCGATGCGGGAGCGGGGTTCCTCGCCCCACGAGGGAGAACGTCTCCGCCCGTTGACGCGCGGCCAGGTCGAGGACCGCCTGCAGGAGCTGGGTGACCTGTACGCGGAGGTCTCCGGCGGTGGCCCCTGGGCGTGGAACGAGGCGCGTGCCACCTTTCTGCGACACCTCGCGGCCGACGCACGACGACCGGGGTTCTCGCTGCTGATCGCGGAGACCACGGTCCTGACTGGATGCGCCTACGGCTTTCCCGTGGGCGGCGCCGGCCCGTGGTGGGCGGGCTTCGACGGAGACGTTCGGGAGAGCCTGGTCCGCCGCGTCGCCCCCAGGCGGCTCTTCGTCGTCTCCGGGATCGTCGTCCCGTCCCGTGTGCGCCGGGAGAACCAGGGGCGTGCCTGGAACCTCGCCCGGCGCCTGCAGCGGCGACTGCTCGCCGACCACGGCGCCGCGCTCGGAGTCACGTTGGTGGAAGCCCGGGACGACGGGATCGTCGAGACGTTGAGGTCGTGGGGGTGGCGGAGCGCCGGAGACGAAACCCACACGGCCGGACCGCCCGGT
This sequence comes from Streptomyces sp. NPDC054783, assembly GCF_053611725.1. Classification (NCBI taxonomy): domain Bacteria; kingdom Bacillati; phylum Actinomycetota; class Actinomycetes; order Kitasatosporales; family Streptomycetaceae; genus Streptomyces; species Streptomyces sp. NPDC054783. The sequence goes on from NZ_JBSHAY010000016.1 coordinate 204,976, forward strand.
TCGTGCCGCGTGCTGGTGCTGACTGCGGGGACGTGAGGAGCGCCGTCATCGATCACGGCCCGCCCAGGTCAGCGCACGGGCAGGCGCAGGGCGAGGAGGGCGATGTCGTCGGTGCTGCCGGGTGGCATCCGGGCGGACAGTTGGTCGCACAGGGTGTGCAGCGGTTCGTGCGCGAGGGTGAAGGCATGGCGGCGCAGTCGGCCGAGCCCGCTGTCCAGGTCGCTGCCCGGAGCCTCGATCAGGCCGTCGGTGTACAGCAGGAGCGTGGACCCCGGCGGCGGGGCGCGAGCGGCACTCGGACGATGACTGCCGACGCCCAGGTGGGTGCCGAGAATCAGTCCCTGCCCGGCATCGAGATACTGCGCGTTCCCGTCGGGGGTCAGCAGCAGGGGAGGCGGGTGCCCGGCACTGGTCCAGCGAAGCGTCCAGGGGCCGGTGTCCGGGCCTTCCGGTTTCGCATTCCTTCGGAATGACGCGGTGTGCCGGTTCGCAGGGCACCGGCTTCGCCTGCATGGCGCGCTCCGTGTGTGTCGTCGTCTCTGCCCTGGCGAGGGGATCGCCTGCGCCGGCGGCCTCTCCCTCACCCGATGCCGACGATCTGGAAGAGGCGTGTGACGGAGGCACTGGGTGCTGCCAGTCGTAGCCGGCCCCCGGTGCTTAGCGCGGTTCGGTGGGTGGTGAGGAGAGCGTTGACGCCGCTGGAGTCCATGATCGTGACGCCGTCGAGGTCCAGCACCGTCCGGTACGAGGCGGCGCCGTGAGCAGCTGCGGCATCGAGAAGCTGAGGGGCACTGTCCCGGTCGATTTCGCCGCAGACCTCGCCACGCTGAGGCCCTCGAAGCAGGCGCGCGTGATCGACAATCGGTTGCCTTCTGGCGGCCCGTCGATGCCTTCCACGCTCTCCTCAACAACCGTCACCGACGTCGGCATCCTTGCCCTTCCGGACGGAAAGCCGCCTGCGCGTGGTGCTGGTAATGCACCGCGATGGAGATGACGATCGCCTTGGCCGATGGCGGAGCCAGCATCGCCGAAGCCCGCCACCGAGCCGCCGCTTTCCCCACCCGCGGCCACCCGGCTGGGGTCTCTGAGCGGATCGTGGGCCTGACTCAACTGGTGATCAGCGAGCTGGTCACCGATCAAGTACGTGCCCGGCCCCGTCCTTGTGCAGCTGTGTTTGGTCGGCGGGGAGGTAAGGGGCACGATCTGGGACACTGATCCCCTGCTGCTGGCAGCCTGGCGAGCAGACCCGCAACGGGTGGGTCGGCACTGTCTGGAGATCGTGAGGCCATCGCACAGGAACTCACCGTCGATCGGGAAGCGGTCGGCAAACGCATCACGGCCCGGATCCTCCTGGATGTCTGAGCCCGTCCTCGGCGCCAGCCGAAGGACACTCTGAACGTGGCTCGTGCGCGGCCACGTCTCGCAGGATCTCCAGCCGGAGAGCGGTCCTGATCTGGGCCTCGGCGCGGGGTTGTGGCGGTGGACGTATGCGGCTTGGGACGCCGTTCAGCGTGGGCGAGCACCGGGCCGGTCTCACCGAGGACTGCTGTACGTGAAGCGGGGACCGCCATTCGAGTGAGCACTCTTCCTGCTGTACCTGCGGTAGAAGCAGACGCACACTCCATGAAGAAAAACTGCCATGGCGACAGTAGACACTCAGTCGTCGCAGGGTTAGTGTTGTCTTCGTACCCAGGAGTCGAAGTGGGCACAGCAGGCACGAACTGCTGTGCAGGTAGACCAGAAGGACACGGCCCCAGCGGGGCTGTGAGCAGCACCCGCGGTATCCGCGTAATCGAAAGGTAAGGAGCAGAACGCCATCAGGATCGCCCGGGCGAGTAAGCAGTTCGCCCGGGTACCGCAAGGCCCCGGATTGGAAGGTGGTCCCCGGTCACGCATCCGCGATCCCCGCAATCCCGCCCTTCCAGGCGGCACCTGCGGACAGAGAAGTCCGGCGCAGTGCGCCGGTAGATGGTGTTGAAAGCTCGGGGCCCGGGTGCCGTACTGGCACCCGGGCCCCCCGATGCGTCCCCGAAAGAAGAGGTCTGTGCCGCCTGCCGGTTCCCCTCCCGTCGACCCTCTCGACGATGACGACTACCCCGCCTACACCATGGGCCGGGCCGCCGAGATGCTCGGCGCCACCCCTGCCTTCCTCCGTGCCCTCGGTGAACACCGCCTGATCACCCCGCTGCGCTCCGACGGCGGCCATCGCCGCTACTCCCGTTACCAGCTGCGGATCGCCGCCCGCGCCCGCGAACTCGTCGACCAGGGCACCGCCATAGAGGCTGCCTGCCGCATCGTCATCCTCGAAGACCAGCTCGAAGAGGCGCAGCGCATCAACGAGCAACTGCGCGCCGAGGGCGGCAAGCCTCAGCCGAAGACATCAACCTGATCAGAACGCCCGAACCCGAGGCAATCGACGAGCCGCCGACGAACGAGGCCGCTGAGGGACCTCACCGGCGTTCCGCAGCTCAGGCGGGCTCAACGCGTCAACCGGACTCCACGGAAGAGAGAACCGCGAGCGGGCGTGATGCATGTAGTGGGTGACGAGGGGCGAACCCGGGGAAGAAGGAGCAGCAACGGATAGCAGGTTGCCATGGGTGGCCGGGATCTGGAACTGGGGCAGCTGCTGGCCGCCGCTGAGGCGGCACCGCCCGGGAAGTCCGTCGCCGGCGGGGCCGCGGCCGGATCCGGGGACCGTGCTGCCGGGCTGGGGCTCAGGCGTCGATGATGACGGGGATGATGAGGGGCTTGCGGCGGTGG
>NZ_JBSHAY010000017.1:0-189669 GCF_053611725.1 Streptomyces sp. NPDC054783
GCCCCGGTCCGTCGACCGGGGCCGCCCCCTCGGCTTTCCCCTCCGTATCAGAACCCCGTGAATCCCCCCCCGGGTCCCCTCCCCGGGTTCTGATGACAGGTACGACACTCGGAACCCGGGGAGGGTTGCACGCGTTCTCAAGATTTTTTGAGCACGTGTTCCACGAACCGCTCCGCCGTCTCCGCCAGCACCTCCCGGCCGTCCCGGGCCCACAGCTGCTCGTTGAAGAGTTCGACCTCGATGGGGCCGGTGTAGCCGGCGGCCTCCACGTGGCCCCGCCACTCGCGCATGTCGATCGCGCCGTCGCCGATCTGGCCCCGGCCGTTGAGGACGCCCTCGGGCAGCGGAGTGATCCAGTCGGCGAGCTGGAAGGTGTGGATACGGCCCGCCGCGCCCGCGCGGGCGATCTGCGCCGGGGCCTGGTCGTCCCACCAGACGTGGTACGTGTCCACCGTCACACCGACCTGGTGCGCGGGGAAGCGCTCGGCCAGGTCCAGTGCCTGGGCCAGCGTCGACACCACGCAGCGGTCGGCGGCGTACATGGGGTGCAGGGGCTCGATGGCCAGGCGGACGCCGTGGTCCTCGGCGCAGGGCACGAGTTCGCCAAGGGCGTCCGCGATGCGTTCGCGGGCCGCCCGCAGGTCCTTGCTGCCAGGGGGCAGGCCGCCGGAGACCAGGACCAGGGTGTCCGTCCCGAGGGTCGCCGCCTCCTCGATCGCCCGCCGGTTGTCGTCCAGGGCACGGGAACGCTCCGCCGGGTCGGTCGCCGTGAAGAAGCCGCCCCGGCACAGGGTCGTCACCGTCAGGCCGGCGTCCCGGATCAGCTTCGCCGTCTCCGCGACGCCGTACTGCTGGACCGGCTCTCGCCACAGGCCCACCTGGCCGACACCGGACTGCACGCAGGCGTCCGCGAGTTCCGGCAACGACAGCTGCTTGACGGTCATCTGGTTGATGCTGAAGCGCGAGAGGTCTGTCATGGGGTCACCCCGTACAGCGACAGCAGGTTCTTCATGCGTTCCTCGGCGAGCTTGGGGTCGGGGAAGAGGCCGAGGCCGTCGGCGAGTTCGTAGGCGCGGGCCAGGTGCGGCAGGGAGCGCGCCGACTGCAGGCCGCCGACCATCGTGAAGTGGGACTGGTGGCCCGCGAGCCAGGCCAGGAGGACCACGCCCGTCTTGTAGAAGCGGGTCGGGGCCTGGAAGAGGTGGCGGGACAGTTCCACCGTGGGGTCGAGCAGTTCGCGGAAGCCGGCCCTGTCGCCCGTGTCCAGCACCCGTACCGCCTCGGCCGCCAGCGGGCCCAGCGGGTCGAAGATGCCGAGGAGGACGTGGCTGAAGCCCTGGTCGTCGCCCGCGATCAGCTCGGGGTAGTGGAAGTCGTCGCCGGTGTAGCAGCGGACCCCGCGAGGCAGCCGGCGGCGGAGGTCGATCTCCCTCTGCGCCTCCAGCAACGACACCTTGATGCCGTCCACCTTGTCCGGGTGCGCGGCGATGACCTCCAGGAACACCTCGGTCGCCGCGTCGAGGTCGGCCGACCCCCAGTAGCCGACCAGCGCCGGGTCGAACATCGGACCCAGCCAGTGCAGGATCACCGGCTCGGCGGACTGGCGCAGCAGATGGCCGTAGACCTCCAGGTAGTCCTCGGGGCCGTGAGCCGTGGCGGCCAGAGCGCGCGAGGCCATCAGGATCGGCTGGGCGCCCGACTCCTCGACGACCGCGAGCTGCTCCTCGTAGGCCGCGCGGATCTCCGCCAGGGAACCGCCCGTGAGCTGGTCGGTGCCTACCCCGCAGGCGATCCGGCCGCCGGCCGACCGTGCCTCGGCCGCGCTCCGGCGGATCAGCTCGGCCGCGCCCGCCCAGTCCAGGCCCATGCCGCGCTGGGCGGTGTCCATCGCCTCGGCGACACCGAGCCCGTGGGACCACAGGTGGCGGCGGAAGGCGAGGGTGGCGTCCCAGTCGACAGCGGCGGGCGAGTCGGGGGACGCGTCCGCGTACGGGTCGGCCACGACGTGCGCCGCCGAGAAGACCGTACGGGAGGTGAAGGGGGTGCCCGGCGAGCCGCGCAACGGCTCGGTGCGGGGTTCGTACGTCCGCAACGAACGGTCCGCCGAAGGAAGTCGGATGGTCACCGGGCGATCTCCGGTACGTCGATGCGGCGGCCCTCGGCGGAGGACTTCAGGCCCAGTTCGGCGAGTTGGACGCCACGGGCGCCGGCCAGCAGGTCCCAGTGGTACGGGGTGTCGGCGTAGACGTGCCTGAGGAACAGTTCCCACTGGGCCTTGAAGCCGTTGTCGAAGTCCCCGTTGTCCGGGACTTCCTGCCACTGCTCGCGGAAGACCTCGGTGGCCGGGACGTCCGGGTTCCAGACCGGCTTGGGGGTCGCCGACCTGTGCTGGACCCGGCACTTCCTGAGTCCCGCCACTGCCGAGCCCTCGGTGCCGTCGACCTGGAACTCGACCAGTTCGTCGCGGTTGACGCGCACGGCCCAGGAGGAGTTGATCTGGGCGATCGCGCCGCCCTCCAGCTCGAAGATGCCGTAGGCCGCGTCGTCCGCCGTCGCGTCGTAGGGCTTGCCCTGTTCGTCCCAGCGCTGCGGGATGTGGGTGACGGCGAGGGCCTGGACGGACTTCACGCGGCCGAACAGCTCGTGCAGGACGTATTCCCAGTGCGGGAACATGTCGACGACGATGCCACCGCCGTCCTCGGCGCGGTAGTTCCAGGAGGGGCGCTGGGCGGGCTGCCAGTCACCCTCGAACACCCAGTAGCCGAACTCGCCCCGGACGGAGAGGATCCGGCCGAAGAAGCCGCCGCCGATGAGCCGCTTCAGCTTCAGCAGGCCCGGCAGGAAGATCTTGTCCTGGACGACGCCGTGCTTGACGCCCTTGGCGTGGGCGAGGCGGGCCAGTTCGAGCGCGCCGTCCAGGCCGGTCGCCGTCGGCTTCTCGGTGTAGATGTGCTTTCCGGCGGCGATCGCCTTCTTGACGGCCTCCTCGCGGGCGGAGGTGACCTGGGAGTCGAAGTAGATGTCGACGCTGTCGTCCGCGAGGACCGCGTCCACGTCCGTCGACACGTGCTCCAGGCCGTGGCGGTCGGCGATCTCCCGCAGGGCGTGCTCGCGGCGGCCGAGCAGGATCGGCTCCGGCCACAGCACGGTGCCGTCGCCGAGGCCGAGGCCGCCCTGGTCGCGCAGGGCGAGGATCGACCGGACGAGGTGCTGGCGGTAGCCCATGCGCCCGGTCACGCCGTTCATGGCGATACGCACCGTCTTGCGTGTCACGTCTGTCCCCTCTGTCAACACTGGTAGCAAGCGCTTTCTATCCGGAGAAGCTAGCCTCTGGACAGTGGTCCCTACAAGACCGTGTCCCCTTCGAGTTGTTCGAGGGGGCGAACAACCGAGGGCCATGGCTTTATGGTCTGCTCGACGGATTCTCGGAACCAGCGGCAGGACCTGGCTGTCTACGAGGGCGTACGACACGATGCGCAACCGGAGGACGACGACATGACGGTGACCCTGGCGGATGTGGCGGCCCGCGCCCAGGTCTCACCCGCGACGGTGTCGCGCGTGCTGAACGGCAACTATCCGGTGGCCGCCTCCACGCGCGAGCGGGTGCTGCGGGCGGTGGACGAGCTGGACTACGTCCTCAACGGCCCGGCGAGCGCCCTCGCCGCGGCCACCTCCGACCTGGTCGGCATCCTCGTCAACGACATAGCCGACCCCTTCTTCGGAATCATGGCGAGCGCGATCCAGGCCGAGATCGGGGGCGTCGGCGGCGGCCGGGCGGGCGGTGAGCGGCTCGCGGTGGTCTGCAACACGGGCGGCTCACCGGAGCGTGAGCTGACGTACCTGACCCTGCTGCAGCGGCAGCGGGCGGCGGCCGTGGTGCTGACCGGCGGAGCCGTGGAGGACGCGCCGCACGCGGCCGCGGTCGCGGCGAAGCTGCGCAAGCTCGCCGAGGCCGGAACCCGGGTGGTGCTGTGCGGCCGGCCGCCGGCGCCCGACACCGGTGCCGTCGCGCTCACCTTCGACAACCGGGGCGGCGCGCGCCGGCTCACCGAGCACCTGCTCGGTCTGGGCCACCGCCGCCTCGGCTACATCGCAGGCCCCGAGGAGCGTACGACGACCCGGCACCGGCTGGAGGGCCACCGGGCGGCGCTGGCGGCGGCGCAGGTCGAGGAGGACCCTCGCTGGACGGTGCACGGCCGCTACGACCGGCAGTCCGGGTACGAGGCGACGCTGGAGCTGCTGCGCCGTGATCCGTCACTGACCGCCGTGGTCGCCGCGAACGACTCCGTCGCGCTGGGGGCGTGCGCGGCGCTGCGGGAGTCGGGCTTGCGGATCCCGGAGGACGTGTCGGTCGCCGGTTTCGACGATCTGCCGTTCAGCGTGGACGCGGTGCCCGCGCTGACGACCGTGCGGTTGCCGCTCGCGGAGGCCGGGGCGCGGGCCGGGCGTATCGCCATGGGGCGAGAGGAGCCGCCGCCGGGCGCCATCGCTGTGATCCGGGGGGAGCTGATGGTGCGGGGGTCTTCCGGGGTGCCCCGCGTCTGAGCGGCCGTAGGCGTTTCCCGCCCGCTCACCCGTTCACTGACCGCTGGGAAGTGAACGTCCCAGAACGGGCAGTGGTGCCTCGCCCCTCCTGCGGTCCCGGTACCAGCGCTTTCCGGTGTCGTAGGCCCGGCGGGCCCTGCGTACGGCGGAGATCTGCGTGGCGAGGTGGACCTGGTAGCGCCAGGGGGTCTGGTTGCCCTGGCGTACCGCCATGGCGTAGGAGAAGGAGACCGGGTCGCGGTCCAGGTAGTCGTCGAGCTGCTCGAACCAGGCCATGCTGGAGCGCGCTCCGGCCTGTACGCCGTGCATCTCGGCGCGGCGGTGCTGGTCGTACTCGCGCAGCGCCACCCGCGGATCCGGGAACTGGGAGAGGCTGTGGGCCAGTACGATCGCGTCGATCATCGCGAGCCTGGTTCCGGACCCGAGCGTGAAGTGGGTGGTGTGCGCGGCGTCGCCGGCCAGGACGACGTTGCCGTCGACCCACGTCCGGTTGCTGAGGTGCTGGAACCGCTGCCACTTCGCCGGTTCGCCGCGTGACCTGCTGATCAGGGAGTGACCGTCGAGCGCGCGGTGGAAGATCTTCTCCAGCAGCGGGACGGCGTCCTCGGGTTCGAGCCTGTCGAGGCCGAGGCCCTGCCAGGTCTGCGGAGAGCACTCCACGATGCAGGTGCTGATCCTCCCCTTGATCGAGGGGTAGGCGTGGAACCAGATCCAGCCCGCGGGGGTCTCCTCGAAGTCGAAGACGAAGCTCTCGAACTGCTGGTCCGTGCCGAGCCAGATGTAGGGGTTGCGGCCGGTCTCCACCTTCGTGCCGAAGCGCTCGGCGCGGCTCTGCCGGATGCGGCTGCCGGCGCCGTCGGCGGCCACGATCAGGTCGGCCTCGGGCAGGTCGGCGGGGTCGGCGAGCTTCTCGTGCCGGACGTCGACGCCGAGCGCCCGTGCGCGGCGGGTCAGGACGTCCAGCAGGGCCGCCCGGCCCATGCTGTAGCCGTAGCCGCCGAAGTACGCCGTGCCGTCGTGCCGGCTGCCGTGGACGCGGATCTCCTGGTCCTGCCAGAGCACGGAACCGGCGCTCACCGCCCGCGCGCTCTCGGGGTCGTTGTGGTGCAGGATGTCCAGCAGATCGTTCCAGTACACGACACCCCAGCCGTACGTCGCCTCCGGCGGGTCGCGCTCGATCACGGTGATCTCGTGACCGGCGTCCCGCAGCTTCGCGGAGATCGAGAAGTACAGCCCGGCCGGGCCTCCGCCCACGCAGACGATCCTCATCCGGTACCTCCATAGTCACGGCCACACCGGCACATCACTTCTGCCACGGCTTGCGGCATATGGATCCGGGTGCCCGTGGGGTCGGGCACCCGGATCCACCCTTGGTTTGTCAGGGGGTGTCGGTCAGTGCTGGTTGCTCAGCAGCCTCCCCAGCCGCCCCAGCCCCAGCCCCAGCCGCCGTCGCCCCAGCCCCAGCCGCCGCCCCAGCCCCAGCCCCAGCCCCAGCCGCCGCCGCCCCAGCCCCAGCCGCCGCCCCAGCCGCCGCCGCCCCAGCCCCAGCCGCCGCCGCCGTTGTTGTGGTACGTGGCGACATGTGCAGGAGCAGACGCGGGAGCAGAGGAGGTGGCAGCCTGGGCCGCTCCGGCTCCGGCCGCGATGGCCAGGATCGGCGCCGAGCAGACCGCGATGGCCACTCTCTTCATACGGTGTGCGCGCATGATCAAGCCCCTCTCCGGAGGGTGTAATGGATTGTCCGGCGGCCTCATGGGCCATCCGCATGTGCGCTCCAGAGCCTGCGCGTCGTCGCTCTGTGCGCCGCCCGTCGCCCGCGACAGGCGCTCCGACGGCGGGCCGTCACTTCCCGGATAAAACGGGCATAAGCGACGTTTCCCCTTCAACGTACGACGAGATTGCGACGCCGTCAAAAGCAGGACTCGGTACCGGGCTAAAGAACAGGCAAAAGAAGCGGACCCCGGTCCGGACAGTCAACACCCGTGCACCGCAAGTGATTTCGTACGCCGCCGAGCCGGGCTGTGGACGCGAACGGGCGGCGGCCCTAGGCTCTGGACGACGATATCTCTGACTGAGTCAAACATCCGGGGGGCGATCATGACCGTGCAGGACGTCCGCGCCTTCAACCGCTTCTACACGGGCGTCATCGGCGCCCTCGACTACGGCCGCCATCTCTACGCCCCGTACACCCTCACGGAATCCCGTGTGCTGTACGAACTCGCCCAGGTCCCGCACCTGGACGCGGTCGACCTGCGCACCCTGCTCGACCTCGACGCCGGGTATCTGAGCCGGATCCTGAACAGGTTCGAGGACGCCGGGCTGATCGAGCGCTGGCCCTCGCAGCGCGATCCGCGCCGGCGGCGGGTACGGCTCACCGAACGGGGGCGCGAGGCCGCCGCCCTGCTCGACGAGCGGGCCCGGGAGACGGTCGGGACCATGCTCCTCGCCGTGGCCCCGGCCGACCGGCCACGGCTGGCGGAGGCCATGCGGACCATCCGGGACATCCTCGGCGAGGACGGGGCCCCGTCCGGCGAGGCCGTGCTGCGCGAGCCCCGCCCCGGCGACCTCGGCTGGATCGTGCAGCGCAACGCGGCCCTGTACGCGGCCGAGTACGGCTGGAACGCCGACTACGAGGGGCTGGTCGCCCGGATCGTCGCCGACTTCGCCGAGGACCACGACCCGCACCTGGAGCGGGTGTGGATCGCCGAACAGGCGGGGCGCCCGGTGGGCTGTGTGATGTGCGTACGGGACGACGCGCCCGGTACCGCCCGGCTGCGGCTGCTGCTCGTCGAGCCGGAGACGCGCGGGCACGGCATCGGCGACCGGCTGGTGCGGGCCGTGATCGACTTCGCGCGCGGGGTCGGCTACCGCGACCTGGTGCTGTGGACCAACGACGTACTCGGCGGCGCCCGCCGGATATACCAGCGGCACGGGTTCGTCCTCGTCGCGGAGAAACCGCACCGCTCCTTCGGCAAGGATCTCGTGGGCCAGGACTGGCGACTGGATCTGCACGAATCGGACGAATGACGGGTCACGCACCGGGCGGATGACGAGTAGTGTCCGGCCCATGAAGCTGGCGTTCTCCACTCTCGGTGTCCCCGGCCTGCCCGTCCCTGAGGTCCTGGCGCTCGCGACCGCGCACGGCTACCACGGCGTCGAACTGCGCGCCCACCCGGAGGAGCCGGTCCATCCCGGCCTCTCCCCCGCCGAACGCGCCACAACGGCGAACCTGTTCAAGGAGGCCGGGGTCGAGGTGCTGGGCCTCGGCGGGTACGCGCGGGTCGCCGCGCCCGGTGACGACGCACCCGTACTGGCGGAGATCCGGGACCTCCTCCACCTCGCCCACGACCTCGGCGCGCCCTACGTCCGGGTCTTCCCCGGCGCCGACCCCGACCGCCCCCTGGAGGAGTCCGACGCCCTGGCCGCCCGGCGGCTCGGCACCGCCGCGGAGGACGCCGCCGCGCTGGGGGTGCGGATCCTGCTGGAGACGCATGACTCGCATCGCACCGGCGCCGACGCGATCCGGGTGCTGGGCCCGGTCGGACACCGGCAGGTGGGTGCGCTGTGGGACGTCATGCACACCTGGCTGGGCGGCGAGCAGCCCGCCGACACGTACGCGGCGCTCGCTCCGCATCTGGGGTACGTGCAGGTCAAGGACATCGTGTCGGCGCAGGACACCAGGCCGCTGCCGCTCGGGGCGGGCGTGCTTCCGCTCACCGAGTGCGTGGATGTGCTGTGCCGACGCGGGTGGGACGGGTGGTTGTGCTGGGAGTACGAGAAGCGGTGGTACGAGGCCGCCGCCCCGCTTCCGGGGCTGCTCGGTGCCGGGCGGGAGCACTTGCTGCGCTTGCTGGGCGAGGCCGCCTAGCACGGGGCACCGGCCCCCGCTAATTCGCTCGCCGGTGCCGCGGGGCCCGGTTAGCCTCCCCCGGTGATTCAGGGCTCGCTCATCGACGTACGGCCGCTTCGTGCCTCGCCCCTCTTCCGGCGACTGCTGGTCGGGCGGACCGTTTCCACGCTCGGTGGGTTCATGACCATGGTGACGGTCATGTACCAGGTGTGGGACATGACCCGCAGCACGGCGTGGACCGGTGCCGTCGGGCTCGCGCAGGCGCTGCCGCTGGTGGTGTTCGGGCTGTTCGCGGGCGCCCGGGTGGACCGGGCGGACCGGCGGCGGATCTACCTGACGGCGACCGTGGGCCAGGCGGCCTGTTCGGTGCTGCTGGCCGTGCAGGGCTTCACCGGGCATGTCCCGGTCGCGGCCGTCCTCGCGCTGGTCGCCGCCCAGTCGGCGTTCGGTGCACTCGGCGCCCCGGCGGCCGGGGTCTTCGTGCCGCGTCTGCTGCCGAAGGACCAGGTGGCCGCCGGTCTGGCCCTGAACCAGATCACCGGCCAGTCGATGATGCTGCTCGGACCGGCGCTGGCCGGTGTGCTGCTGGGCTGGCTGGGCATCGGCACCTGCTACCTGCTGGACGCCCTCAGCTTCGGCGTCGCCTTCTACGGCGCCTTCGGGCTGCCCGCGCTGCCGCCGCAGGGCGAGCCGTCGCGGGCGGGTGTGCACGGGGTGCTGGACGGGCTGCGGTTCCTGGGCGGGCACCCGGTGGTGCGGGGCGCGCTGATCACCGACCTCGCCGCGACCGTGCTGTCCTTCCCGGTGAGCCTGTTCCCGCTGGTCAACGCCGAGCGGTTCGGCAACGACCCGCGCACGCTCGGCCTGTTCCTGTCGGCCCTGGCGGTGGGCGGCGTCACGGCCACCGCGCTGTCGGGCGCGATGACCCGGCTCGGCCGGCCGGGTCCGGTCATGCTGGGCGCGGCGGCCGTCTGGGGTGCCGCGCTGGTGCTCTTCGGACTGACGACCAGCCCCTGGCTGGGCCTCGTCCTGCTCGCCGTCGCGGGCGCCGGGGACGCCACCTCCGTCGTCTCCCGGTCCACGATCGTGCAGACCCGCACCCCGGACGCGCTGCTCGGCCGGGTCACGGCGGCCGAGCAGATCGTCGGCCAGGCGGGACCCAGCCTCGGCAACGTGCGCGGCGGTCTGGTCGCCGGCTGGACCGGCGGCGCGACCTCACTGATCACCGGCGGCCTGCTGTGTCTGCTGGCCGTGGGCGCGGTCGCCGCGACGACACCGGAGCTGCGGGACCGGGCACCGGTGCCGCCCGACGGGGCCGCCGAGGTGCCGGAGGTGCCATGAGCGGGGCGCCGCCGGCCGGGCCGTACGCCTGAGCCGCTCGACTCCTCCGGCTGATGCGCGAGTTCGCAGAGTTTCATCTGCTGCTCAGAGCCGTCTCGCGCAGCCCACCGGCCTGGCCCCGCCCAACTGGACGTACAGCGCCGTCGATGCCGGGCAGTTCCGGCGGGCCGGCGCCGCCTCGCTGATCCGGTACTGCGGCCGGTGTGCGCCGGAGCCGTCGCACGGTGTCTCGCGGACCTGGCCCTTGCCGGAGTCGTACACGCAGTCGCCGGGGATCGTGCGGGGGCCGCCCCCGCCCCCGGGGTCGCCGGGGTGCGGGGGCTCCAGGTTGCGCATGCAGGCGTAGCCCTGGGGGATCGCGCCGTCGCCGTCCTCGTCGGCGGCCGCGGACTGGGCGCTGATGTGCAGCACGAAGTCGGTCGTCGCCGGGCACAGGGGGCCGTCGGTGGCCGCGCCGTCGTAGCGGGCGACGACCCTGGCCGCCGCCCGCTCGCTCGCGCAGGGCACCTCGGTGAAGCTGGTCGTGCCGAAGGAGCTGCACTCGCCGACCCCGAGGAACTCGGCGCCGTAGCCGCCGGTCGTGGCCGGGGTGGGCCGGGCGTCGCCGACGGGGGTGCCCGCCGTACCCCGGCAGCCGGTCAGCAGGGCGGCCGGCAGCAGGCAGGCCAGGCACACGGCCGTCACGGCACCTTTCCCACGCATGGCAACCCCCCTGGCACCCCGGTCCAGCGTGGCCCCTGGGGCGCGGCCACGCCAGACATGTGGGAGGGTTTCCCCCCGTTGGGGGTATTGCGCCCGTTGTGTGGCGTACGGCTAGTACGTCAGCCCGTGCCCGATCGGGTACAGCACCTGCGTGGGGTCGTCGGCCCGCTGCACCGGCACCGGCAGCCTGCCCCGCGGGGCCACGTGTCCGGCGATCACCTTCGCGGCGGCGCGCACTTCGACGTCCGTCCAGCCGTAGGACGTCAGGCAGGCCTTGACGGACGGGAACTGGGCCACGTCGTAGGGGTTGCGGACGGCGAGGGCCGCCAGGGGCTTGCCCGTGGACAGGAGCTGTTGCACCAGCGTGCGTTGTGCGTTGCCCGCCGTCACGTTGTAGGTCGCGACGACCACCGCGTCCGCGTCCTGGGCGGCCTTGACCGCCTGGGCGATGGCCGCGGCGGATGGTGCGGTGCCGGTGGACAGGGCGGTGGCGGTGAAGCCCAGCCCGGTGAGGGCGGCGGCCAGTACGCCGGTGGGCGGGCCGTCGGTGCCGGAGGGGGAGGCCGGGTCGGCGCCGACGACCAGGAGGCGGGGCTCGGTGTGCGGGGAGAAGGGGAGGGTGTGGTCCTCGTTGACCAGGAGGGTCGTGGTGCGTTCGGCGATCCGGTCGGCGGCGGCCAGGTGCGCCTCGGTCCCCACCGTGCGGTCGACGCCGCCGGGACGGCCGCCGCGCGTGTCGTCGAAGAGGCCGAGCCGGGCCTTCAGGCGCAGGATGCGCAGGATCGATTCGTCGAGGCGGGCCTCGGTCAGCTCGCCGTCCTGGACGGCCTTCAGCACGGCGTTCCAGGCCACGTCGAGGGACGGCGGGTTGAGCAGCTGGTCCACGCCGGCCTTCAGCGCGAGCACCGGCACCCGGTCGTCGCCGTACTTGGTGCGGACGCCCTCCATACCGAGGGAGTCGGTGATCACGACCCCGTCGTAGCCGAGTTCGCCGCGCAGGATGCCGGAGAGGATCGGGTGGGAGAGGGTGGCCGGGTCGCCGGAGTCGTCCAGCGCCGGGAACTGGATGTGCGCGGTCATGATGCAGTCGATGCCCGCGGCGACCGCGGCCCGGAAGGGGACGGCGTCCAGCTTCTCCCACAGCTCCCGGCTGTGCGTGATGACCGGGAAGCCGGTGTGGCTGTCGGTGGCGGTGTCGCCGTGCCCGGGGAAGTGCTTGGCGGTCGCCGCCACCCGGGAGGCCTGATAGCCCTTCACCTCGGCGGCCACCAGCGCGGCGACCGCGTCCGGGTCGGCGCCGAAGGACCGTACGCCGATGACCGGGTTGGCCGGGTTGACGTTGACGTCGGCGTCCGGGGAGTAGTCCTGGTTGACGCCCATCGCGCGCAGCTCGGCGCCGGAGATCCGGCCGAGGGTGTGCGCGTCGGCGCGGGAGCCGGCCGCGCCGAGGGCCATGGCGCCGGGGAAGAGGGTGGCGGGCTTGCCGACCCGGCACACCGCGCCGTGCTCCTGGTCGGTGGCGATGAGCACGGGCAGGCCGCGCGGCTGGTCCAGGGAGGCCTTCTGGATGCCGTCGGAGAGGCCGGCGATCTGGTGCGGGTTGCGGGTGTTGTGGGCCCAGGTGAAGTAGATGATCCCGCCGACGCGGTACCTGGCGATCAGCTCGGCGGCCGTGCGGACGCCGATCTCCTTGAGGTTGGCGTCGATGTCGGCCTGGTCGGGGGCGGTGGCGGAGTGGCCGTAGACCCGCATCACGAAGAGCTGGCCGACCTTCTCCTGAAGCGTCATCCGGGAGATCAGGGCACGCAGCCGGCGGTCGTCGCCGGGCGTGGCGGCGCGGGCGGCCGTCGGTACGGTCAGCGCGGCGGTGAGGCCCGCGGTCGCGGCGAGGACGGCGCGTCTGGAGGGTCTTGCGATGCTTCCGGTGCGTCCTGTGCTTCTCGTGCTGGTGTCGTCGCTTCCCGTGCTGGTGTCGGGCACGTGCGCTCCTTCCAGAGGAGAACCGCTGAAGGAAACTTCCGAGGAGTCACCAATATCCAGGAAGTTTCTTTCCGTCAAGGGACTGCACAGTACCCGCCGATGGGGCCGCCACCGGCGCAGGAGAGGGGGCGCGCCGGTGACGGCGGGCGGCCGGCCGTGCCGCGGCGAAGAGGGTGGGTCGGCGCTCGCGGCCAGTCGCGAGGGGCCGACACCACGGCACGGAGGACTCGTCCGGCAACCCGCGCGTTGGACGAGCCGGGCACGCGCCGGGTTCCCCCGGCCCGGCCGCGCGTCCACCTCCTGGACGGCCATGACCGGAGTGCGGACGAACGAGCCATCATGCGGCCATGCCCGCAGTCGACATCCCCGGTTCCAAGTCCATCACCGCCCGCGCCCTGTTCCTCGCGGCCGCCGCCGACGGCGTCAGCACGCTCCTGCGGCCGCTGCGCTCCGACGACACCGAGGGCTTCGCCGAGGGCCTGGCCCGGCTCGGCTACCGGGTGGGCCGTACTCCGGACGCCTGGCAGGTGGACGGCCGCCCACAGGGGCCGGGGCTCGCCGAGGCCTGCGTCCACTGCCGTGACGGCGCCACGACCGCCCGCTTCCTGCCCGTTCTGGCCGCCGCCGGGCACGGCACCTACCGCTTCGACGCCTCCCCGCAGATGCGCCGCCGCCCCCTCGGCCCGCTCACCCGCGCCCTGCGCGACCTCGGCGTCGACCTGCGGCACGAGGAGGCCGACGGCCACCATCCGCTCACCGTCCGGGCGGCCGGTGTCGAGGGCGGCGAGGTCGTGCTGGACGCAGGCCAGTCCTCCCAGTACCTGACCGCGCTGCTCCTGCTGGGCCCGCTCACCCGCACCGGCCTCAGAATCCGGGTGACCGACCTGGTCTCGGCGCCGTACGTGGAGATCACGCTCGCGATGATGCGCGCCTTCGGCGTGGCGGTCGTCCGGGACGGCGAGGTGTACGACGTCCCGGCCGGCGGATACCGGGCCACCACCTACGCCGTCGAACCCGACGCCTCCACCGCGAGCTACTTCTTCGCCGCGGCCGCCGTCACACCCGGCCGCGAGGTGACCGTGCCCGGCCTCGGCGCCGGCGCGCTCCAGGGCGACCTGCGTTTCGTGGAGGTGCTGCGCCGGATGGGCGCCGAGGTGGAGCTCGCGGCGGACCGGACGACCGTACGCGGCACGGGAGTTCTGCGCGGGCTCACCGTGAACATGCGGGACATCTCCGACACCATGCCGACGCTGGCGGCGATCGCGCCGTTCGCCTCCGGCCCGGTGCGCATCGAGGACGTGGCCAACACCCGGGTGAAGGAGTGCGACCGGCTTCAGGCCTGCGCGGACAATCTGCGCGGTCTCGGCGTGCCGGTGGCGACCGGCCCCGACTGGATCGAGATCCGGCCGGGCACGCCCGCCCCCGGCACCGGGATCAGGACCTTCGGCGACCACCGCATCGTGATGTCCTTCGCGGTGACCGGCCTGCGCACCCCCGGCCTGTCGTACGACGATCCCGGCTGCGTCCGCAAGACGTTCCCGGGGTTCCACGAGGCGTTCGCGCGGCTCCCGGAAGCGAGCTGACCGGGCCGGCCGTCAGCAGAAGATCCACCCCGAGCTGACCGACCCCCGGGACCCCACCGCGCCCTTGACCCACACGCAGCGGTGGCCGGCGTAGACCGTCACCGGCCCCGCGTGGTGCCGGTAGCTGCCCGTGTCCACGACCGGGCGGGTGCCGCGGGCCTGGACGCTGACGGACATCGTCTGGGCGGGGCCCGGGTGCCGGGCGACGGTGACGGCACAGACGTACCCGTCGCGCTTGTAGACGTGGGTGACCCCACTGCTGAACGGCAGGGTCCGTACCTCGTGCCCGGCGCAGCCGCCGGCCGTGCTCGCCTGGGCGGTGCCGGACGTCACGAGCGCCAGCACCCCGCTCGCGGCCAGCATGGCCGTACCGAGCGCCAGACGCCTGCGTATCCCACTACTGTCCACTGTCGTCCTCCCCGTACCACGGTCGCACTCCCCCAGTAGCCGTACTGATGTACGGACGCACGACGTATGCCGGATGGTTGCACGGCCGTCAGCGACACGCGCCGACGGGGGGGGTGGGCGGGGTCGCCTCAGCGGGACGCGGTGACCGGCTCCTCCGGTTCGGGGCGGCCGACGAAGGTGCGCCACAGTTCGGCGTACCGGCCGTCGCGGGCGAGGAGTTCGTCGTGGGTGCCGTCCTCCGCGACCCGGCCGCGGTCCATCACCACCACCCGGTCCGCGCGGGCCGCCGTGGTGAGGCGGTGGGCCACAATCAGGGTGGTGCGCGCGTAAGCGCTCGTCGAGGGGTGGTGGTCGGGCGACGGGTGGGCCGTACGGCGGCCCGCCAGGCGGTCGGTGGCCTGGTTGACCTGGGCCTCGGTGGCCAGGTCCAGGGCGGCCGTGGCCTCGTCGAGGAGCAGGACGTCGGGGTCGACGAGTTCGGCGCGGGCGAGCGCGATCAGCTGGCGCTGGCCGGCCGAGAGGTTGCGCCCGCGCTCGGCGACCTCGTGCAGATAGCCGCCCTCCAGCGTGGCGATCATCTCGTGCGCGCCGACCGCCCGCGCCGCCGCCTCCACCTCGGCGTCGGTGGCGTCGGGGCGGCCGTAGGCGATGGCGTCCCGGACGGTGCCCGGGAAGAGGTACGCCTCCTGCGGGACGACCCCGAGGCGGTGCCGGTACGAGGCCAGGTCCAACGCACGCAGATCCGTGCCGTCGACCGTGACCCGGCCCGCGGTGGGGTCGTAGAACCGCGCCACCAGCTTGACCAGGGTCGACTTGCCGGCGCCCGTCTCGCCGACGAAGGCCACCGTCTGTCCGGCCGGGATCGTCAACTCGATGCCGGTGAGCGCCTCTTCGTCGTCACCGTAGGCGAAGTGCACGTCCTCGAAGGCGATCTCGCCCCGCAGGGACGGCACTTCGCGGGGTTCGTCCGCCGGCTTCGTGGACGTCGGCTCGCGCAGCAGCTCCTGGATGCGGCCCAGGGAGACGGTGGCCTGCTGATAGCCGTCGAAGACCTGGGACAGCTGCTGGACCGGCGCGAAGAACAGGTCGATGTAGAGCAGGTAGGCGACCAGGGCGCCGGTCGTCAGGGTGGCGGCCTCCACCCGGCCCGCGCCCGCGATCAGCACCGAGGCCGCCGCGACGGACGACAGGAGCTGCACGAACGGGAAGTAGATCGATATCAGCCACTGGCCGCGGATGCGGGCGCGCCGGTAGCTGTCGCTGCGCTCGGCGAACCGCCGCCCGCCGTCCCGCTCGCGCCGGAAGGCCTGCACGATCCGCAGCCCGGCGACCGACTCCTGCAGGTCGGCATTGACCACCGAGACGCGTTCCCGGGCGAGTTCGTACGCCTTCACGCTGGCCCGGCGGAAGAAGAAGGTCGCGACGATCAGCGGGGGCAGGGTGGCGAAGACGACGAGCGCGAGCTGGAGGTCGATCACCAGCAGGACGCCCATGATGCCGAAGAAGGTGACGACCGAGACGAACGCCGTGACCAGACCCGTCTGGAGGAAGGTGGACAGGGCGTCGACGTCCGTGGTCATCCTGGTCATGATCCGGCCGGTCAGCTCGCGCTCGTAGTAGTCGAGACCGAGCCGCTGGAGCTGGGCGAAGATCTTCAGCCGCAGCGTGTAGAGCACCCGCTCGCCGGTACGGCCCGTCATCCGGGTCTCGCCGATCTGCGCGACCCACTGGACGAGGACGGTGACCAGGCCCAGCAGGGACGCCGCCCAGACCGCGCCGAGGGCCATCTTCGTCACACCCGCGTCGATGCCGTGCCGGATCAGCACCGGCAGCAGCAGGCCCGCGCCCGCGTCCACGGCGACCAGCAGCAGGCTGAGCAGCAGGGGCAGGCCGAAGCCGCGCAGCAGGCGGCGCAGGCCGTAGGAGTCCTCCGGGAGGATCGCCCGGGCCTCGTCGATGCCGGGGGTGTCGGTGGCCGGCGGCAGCGCCTCCACCAGGGCGAGGAGTTCCGGGGTGGCGGGGGTGCCGGACAGCGCCTGGTCCTTCGGTTCGCGGTCGCCGGTCCACAGCCTGGGGGTCACGCCCCGCTCGGCGTCGAACTCGGCGTCCAGCTCCTCGCGGACGGAGGTGTCCTCGCGCGGTACGGCGGGCTCGACCCGGCCCGGGGAGACCCCGCCCAGCTCGTCCGGGTCGGTGAGCAGCCGGCGGTAGAGGGCCGAGCGTTGCTGGAGTTCCTCGTGCGTGCCGAGGTCCGCGAGCCGGCCGCCGTCGAGGACGGCGATGCGGTCGGCAAGGTTGAGGGTGGAGCGGCGGTGCGCGACGAGCAGGGTCGTACGGCCCTCCATGACGTGCTTGAGGGCCTCGTGGATCTCGTGTTCCACG
The DNA here is from genome assembly GCF_053611725.1 of Streptomyces sp. NPDC054783. Taxonomy (NCBI): domain Bacteria; kingdom Bacillati; phylum Actinomycetota; class Actinomycetes; order Kitasatosporales; family Streptomycetaceae; genus Streptomyces; species Streptomyces sp. NPDC054783. The sequence goes on from NZ_JBSHAY010000017.1 coordinate 16,792, forward strand.
CGGGCGTCGACGGCGGAGGTGGCGTCGTCGAGGACGAGGAGCCGCGGGTCGGTGAGCAGGGCGCGGGCGAGTGCGACGCGCTGGCGCTGGCCGCCGGAGAGGGTCAGGCCCTGCTCGCCGACCTTGGTGTCGTAGCCCTCGGGGAGCTCGGCGATGAAACGGTCCGCCTGGGCGGCGCGGGCGGCGGCCTCGATGTCCTCCTGGGTGGCGTCCGGGCGGCCGTAGGCGATGTTGCTGCGCACGGTGTCGGAGAAGAGGAAGGAGTCCTCGGGGACGAGCCCGATCGCGGCCCGCAAGCTGTCCAGGGTGAGCTCGCGGACGTCGTGGCCGCCGATCAGGACCGCGCCGTGGGTGACGTCGTAGAAGCGCGGCAGCAGCAGGGAGAGGGTGGACTTGCCGGAGCCGGAGGAGCCGACGACGGCCAGTGTCTCGCCGGGCCGGATCTCGAAGGTCAGCCCGTCGAGGACCTTGGCCCCGCTGCCGTACCCGAAGGACACGTCGTCGAACTCGACGGTCGCGGGCGCGTCGGCCGGGAGGGTCTTGGTGCCCTCCCGGAGCGTCGGCTCGGTGTCGATCAGCTCCAGGACGCGCTCGGTGCCGGCGCGGGCCTGCTGGCCGACGGTGAGGACCATCGCGAGCATGCGGACCGGGCCGACCAACTGGGCCAGGTAGGTGGAGAAGGCGACGAAGGTGCCGAGCGTGATGTGCCCGCGCACGGCCAGCCAGCCGCCGAGGGCCAGCATGGCGACCTGACCGAGGGCGGGGACGGCCTGGAGGGCCGGGGTGTACTTGCTGTTCAGCCGGATCGTGCGCAGCCGCCCCGCGAACAGCTTGCGCCCGACCTCCCTGAGCTTGCCGGTCTCCTGCTCCTCCTGCCCGAAGCCCTTCACCACGCGGACACCGCTGACGGCGCCGTCGACCACGCCCGCGACGGCGGCGGCCTGCGCCTGGGCGTACCAGGTGGCGGGGTGCAGCTTGCTGCGGCTGCGCTTGGCTATCCAGCCGAGCGCGGGCGCGACGGCGAGGGCGACCAGGGTCAGGGGCAGCGACAGCCACGCCATGATCACCAGGGACATCAGGAAGAGCAGGACGTTCCCGATCGTCATCGGGAGCATGAAGAGCAGGCCCTGGATCAGCTGGAGGTCGCTGGTGGCCCGGCCGACGACCTGCCCCGTGGACAGCTCGTCCTGACGGCGGCCGTCGAGGCGGGTGATCGTGCCGTACATGTCGGTCCGCAGGTCGTGCTGGACGTCGAGGGCGAGGCGGCCGCCGTAGTAGCGGCGGATGTAGGTGAGGACGTAGACGAGGAGGGCCGCGCCGATCAGGGCACCGGCCCAGGGGGCCATGGAGCGGGTGTGGTTCCCGATCACGTCGTCGATGATCACCTTGGTGATCAGCGGGACGACGGCCATGACGGCCATGCCGCCCAGGGAGGAGCCGAGGGCGAGGACGACGTCTTTCGGATACCGCCAGGCGTATGCCGCCAGGCGTCGTGTCCATCCCCGTTGCGCTGCCACGCGGGTGCCTTCCTGTTGTCCTGGTCTACCGGAAGGCACCAACGCGGATGGGGGCCGATTTCATCCCCCTGCAACAAACCGGGGGCGGGTTCGGAGGCGTACTCGCGGGTGTCAGGCGCGTACCCGCAGGTGATAGAACCTCGTCGTCTGGGCCGGGTTCTGGTTGTCGTCGCTCACCAGGAGGACCTTCAGGCGGCCCTGGTGATCACGGCCGGTGATCGTCATGCCCTCGATGTTGTCCAGCAGGGGATTCGGCTGGGGCTGCTTGGCCGTGGCGCCGAGGGAGGGACAGGCGGCGATGTCGGTCAGCAGGGTCTTCTTGATCAGGCGGACGGACGGCTGTCCCGTCAGGTTCTCGGTGTCGCTGGTGTCGGTCGCGTGGCGGAGGTCGGCCAGGTATAGGCGGACGGTGTTGCCGACGCCGGAGGTGAAGCCGCGCTCCAGGACGAGGAGGCGGCCGTCGGGCGTGGCCTGGACCTCCGGGACGCCGAGGCCGGCGTCGGTGCGGTAGGCGTACTGGGCGGAGAGGCGGAAGGGGCCGCCCTTCGTGCGCTGCCAGGTCTGGAAGCGGACGATCCCCGTCGAGTCGCCCGAGATCGCGTCCTCCATGGAGGCCAGCAGGGTGTGGCCGCCGGGCAGCAGGGTCAGGCCCTCGAAGGTCTGGTTGGCGGTGGCGCGGCCGGCCGGGACGACGAGGAGGGGGGAGGGGACCGGGAGCCGGTCGAGGATCCTGCCGTCGGCGGAGTAGCGGCGGATGGACGGCTCGGTCTCGGAGGTGATGAGGCGGGTGCCGTCGCCGTCGATGACCAGTCCCTCGGAGTCGAGGTCGGCGCCCTTCTCGTCGGCGAGGTGGACGGCGGACCTCGGCTGGAGCGTCCGTGGGTCCAGGGTGAACAGGGAGGAGCGGTCCTCCAGCGCGGCCAGCGAGCCGTCCCGGTCCACCGCGAGGGCGGAGAAGTTGCCGACGAAGGTGCCGTCGTACGTCGTCTTGTCGAGCGCGTCGGAGAAGCGGTCGATGGAGACGGACGGCGAACAGGCGTTGCCGCTCGCGGAGTCGGTGGCGCTCGCGGGCCCGGCGGCGGTCAGGGCGGTGGCCGCCGCCAGGCCGGCGGTCAGGGTGGCGAGTACGGTTCTCAGGCGCATGCCGGTCACCGTAGGACGGGCGGGTGTCCTGCGGGAGACCGTCCCGTGAACCGGCTCGCGATCCGTCCCGTGAACCGGCTCGAGCACCGGCTCACGAACCGGCTTGTGCGGGGCCGGCTCTGCGTCAGCCCTGCGGGGGCACGGCGACGAACGCCTCGCTGGGCCGGCTGGTCGGGGTGTAGACCGCCGTGCCGGAGGTGGTCGGCACGATGTCCTTGTGGATGGCCTTGGCGACGTTCTGGATGGTGGTGACGCCGTAGTCCATGGTGCTGTTGTCCTGGGTCAGCACCGAGATCATGTAGTCGTGGCCGGCGCCGTTGAAGGTGCCGAGGCTGTGCACCCGCCAGCCGTGCGTCGCGCGCTGCAGCCAGCCGTTCTTGACGTGCACGGAGACGGTGGACGGCGCGCCCGCCGGGGTGCCCCAGCGCTGCGCGGAGATGACCTCGCCCATCAGTTTCAGGATGTAGGCGCGGGAGTTGTCGCTCAGCACGCTGTTCCTGGCGGTGACGAGCTTGAGCAGCTTCTGCTCGTCGGTGACGTTCTCCTGGGTCAGGCCCCAGTAGCCGTTCGCACCCGGCACGGTCTTCGTCATCCCGGCGGCGGCGAGGAAGCCCTTGATCTTGGTGAGGCCGAGCTGCTTCCACAGCGCGGTCGTCGCGTCGTTGTCCGACTTGGTGATCATGGCCTTGGTGAGCGAGACCTCGCGGTCGGTCAGATAGCGGTTGTGCTTCTTGGCGTCCCACAGCAGCGTGGCGAGCACGGTGACCTTGACGGTGCTGGCCGAGTCGTAGGAGCTGGTGGCGCGCAGGGTGCAGGTGGTGCTCGTGCTGCGGTCGTACAGGCCGAGCGCCACGGTGCTCCTGCGGTTGGCCAGGGCGGCCGTGATGTCCTTCTGCAGCTTGGCGGCGAGGCCCGCCTTGGCGGACGTACAGCTGACGGAGGGCGTGGCCGCGGCGGCCGGGGCGGCAGCGGCCACGGTGGGTATGAGCAGCGCGGCGCCGAGGGCGGCGGCGAGCGCGCCGGTACGCCTTGAGGTCCGGGGATTCATACCCCGTTGACGCACGGAACCGGCCGAATGGTTGTACACCTGTTCCGGCGGGAGGAGTTCGGGAGGTCCGGCACGTGGCAATGATTCGCTCATGCCGGAACAGAAGAAGGGCCAACTCAGCCAGGCGGGGCGGTTGTTCGCGGCACTGGCGGTTCTCCGCCTGGCCGCCGGGAAGGACACCAGACTGCGCACACCGGAGGAGCGGCCCACGGGGGACCACCCACAAGGCCGCCTGAACGACGTGAAACGGGACTTGTACGAGCTCCTGACGACGGCGCGCGACAAGGGTGGCGAGCCGTGGGAAGCGGCAGCCGAGGCATTCCGGTCGGTACCGGGCTTCCTGGAGGGGGGAAACGTGCCTCACGGCAACCTGAACGACCCGGGGTTCGCCGCGTTCAAGGCGGGCTACGACGCCCAGATCGCAGAATTCCGGGACAAGTTCCCCAAGCTGCTCACCTGACTCTCACCACCCCACAGCTTCCCCCCAGGTGCAGCACAGCCCGCACCCATCGCCGCTCTGCATGGTGCACTGGTGACATCTGCCACCGATCCCCTCTCCCACACGACGACCACGACCCCGGCCCCCCCGGCACCGGACGCCGCACCGCCGGAGCGCGCACCCCGCTGGTCGCTGCCCGTGCTGCTCGCGATCCTGCTTCTGGCGGCCGTGCTCTACACCTGGAACCTCTCCGGGTCGAGCCTCAACACCTTCTACAGCGGTGCCGTCTGGGCCGGTACGAAGAGCTGGAAGGCCTGGTTCTTCGGGTCGCTGGACCCCGGCAACTTCCTCACCGTCGACAAACCGCCGTTCGCACTCATGGTCATGGGCCTGTCGTGCCGCCTCTTCGGCTTCGGCACCTGGCAGATGATGGCGCCGCTGATCGTGGTGGCGCTGGCCACGATCTGGATCCTGCACACGTCCGTGAAGCGGGTGTGGGGTCATGGCGCGGCGGCCGTGGCCGCCCTGGTGCTGGCCCTGACCCCGATCACCGTCGCCATCAACCGCGACAACAACCCCGACACGCTGCTGGTGTTCCTCATGGTCTCGGGCGCCGCCCTCGCACTGCGCGCCACCCGTGACGACAGACTGCTGCCTCTGCTCGGCTCGGCGGCCTGCTTCGGTCTCGCCTTCAACACCAAGCTGCTCGCGGGCTACATCGCGCTGCCGGCCGTCTTCGTGGTCTACCTCTACGCGTCGCGGGCCCCGTGGCTGAGGCGGGTCGTCAACCTGCTGCTCTCGGCGGTCGTCCTGGCCGTCTCCAGCTTCTGGTGGGCGCTGGCCGTCTCCCTGGTCCCGGCCGCCGACCGGCCGTACATCGGCGGTTCGACGGACGGCACCGCCTGGGACCTGATCATGGGCTACGACGGCCTCGGCCGCGTCTTCGGCGGCGAGGGCAACGGCGGAGGCGGCGGGGGCGGGGGCGGCGCGAGTTTCTCCGGCACCTCCGGCCTCGGCCGGATGTTCAACGACATCCTCGGCGGGCAGATCTCGTGGCTGCTGCCTTTCTCGGCGATCGCGCTGATCGGCGGCCTGGTGCTGTGCGGGAGTGCCCCGCGCACCGACCTGAAGCGGATGGCGCTGGTCCTCTGGGGCGGCTGGACCCTGCTGCACTACCTGATCTTCGCCACGGCCCAGGGCACCATGCACCCCTACTACACGACCGCACTCGCCCCGGGCATCGCGGCGCTGTGCGGCGGCGGTGGCGTGATGCTGCTGAACGCGTTCCGCGCCGACAAGCGCTGGGCCTGGGCGCTGCCGCTCGCTTTCGCCGTCACCGGCATCTGGGCGATCGTCCTGCTGCGCCGGGCCTCCGGCTGGAACACCTGGCTGTGGCCGGCGGTGGGGCTGCTGACGGTGGCCGGGATCGTGGGCATGCTCGTCTCCCGCGGCGGCAGTTCCCGCACTGGCGGCTCTCACACCGGCAACTCTCGCACCGGCGGCAGGGCCCAGTTGCTGGCCGCGTCCGTCGTCGCGGCGGTGGTCGCGGCGGTGGCCGGCCCGGCGGCGTACGCCTGGTCGGTGCCGTCGGGTTCCGGTGGCGGCATGGGCGGTACGAACCCCACGGCGGGGCCTTCGACCGGCGGCGGCTTCGGTGGCGGGCCTGGCGGGGGCCGGGGCGGCTTCCCCGGCGGCACCCGGCAGGGCGACGGGAACACCGAGGCCGGCGGGATGCCGAGCGGTGCGAACGGCGAGCTGCCCGGGGGCGGGCAGATGGCGCCGGGCGGCGGGAACGGGGAACTGCCGAGCGGTGGCACCACCGGCGAGAACGGCGGGCTCCCAGGATCCGGCCAGGCACCCGGCGGCGCCGGCCAAGCGGGCGGCTTCCCCGGCGGCACCGGAGAGGCCGACGGCACAGGCGGCTCGGGCACGGACCGACGCGGCGGCTTCGGCGGCGGCCCCGGGGGTGGGATGGGGGGCGAGACGAGCAGCGAGCTGATCGCCTACCTGAAGAAGCACCAGGACGGCGCCATCTGGCTGCTGGCCGTGTCCAACTCCCAGTCCGCCGCACAGCTGGAGCTGACCGCCAAGGAGCCCGTCATCTCCATGTGGGGCTTCACCGGCAGCGACAACGCCATGACCGTCGCCAAGCTGAAGGAACTGGTGAAGAAGGGCGAGCTGCACTACATCCAGCTGGGCGGCGGCATGATGGGCGGCGGACCCGGCGGCGGGGGCAACACCGTCAGCTCGGCGGTCACTTCCTGGGTGCAGAAGCACGGGACGAAGGTGAAGGAGAGCGCGTACAGCAAGAGTTCGGCCTCCTCCACCAACCAGTCCACGATCTACCGTCTGGACCCGTCGGACGTGAGCTGAGAAAGACGGACCACACAGCGCGCCAAGAGCCACCCGGCACCCTTGGCGCGCTGTCGCGTCGACGCGATCTGGGACCGGGCTTCCCACAGACCGGGGGGACGGTCCGGCTGTCAGTCGGCGAGCGCGGCGTTGACGAGGGCCTTGATGTACGGGGGGTCATTGCCGTTCCCGGTCGGGTTCAGGGAGTACACCAGGCGATGTCCGAGGTCGCGGGTGGCGAAGAACCCGTTGTCCCAGCCGGGGCGGGACCCGGTCTTGCCCCACGCGTACGCACCATTCGGGAGCTGGTAACGCAGAAGTCCGCCGATGCTGTAACAGGCCGACGAGCCAGAGGAGTTGGTGTTGTCGGTGCCGTTCGTCGCGGCCGGCACCTCGAATACCAGCTTCTGCTGGGCGGTCGGGAGAAGGCGGCCCCGGAACAGCGCGGTCATGAAGCGGTCCAGATCGGCGGCGGGGGCATGCTCGTGGCGAAGACGGACACCGACGACCGCCCATACGAGATGCCACCGCGCCCCTCATCACGGTACGCACCCAACCCAACGGCCACTTGCTCACTCCGTGGCGAACAGTTCCGTCGCGTCGGCGGCGTGTACGGCACGCTGGGCCCAGGTCTCCAGCTGGGCCAGGTCCGTGCAGGCTTCCACTCGCGCGCGGACGGTGTCGGGCACGAAGACGCGGCGCCATTCCAGGATGTGCAGGATCATCTCCCGGCGATCCTCGATGCGGCCCTCTTCCCGGCCTTGCTCCAGCCCTTGCTCCAGACCTTGTTCCCTGCCTTCCTCGCGTACCTGTTCGGCCAGCGGGTGTCGCCAGAAGTACTGGATCGCCGTCATCAAATCCCTCCACATCTGCTTCGCCTGGGGGTCGGCCAGGCAGGAGTCGACGAACTGCACGAAGACTGCGGCACTGTCGGGGTCGATGGTCCGCAGGGCGGCGGCCAGGGATTCCAGTATGGCCTCAGCCTGCGGTCCACGCCCGTGTGTCATGGCCGAGAGCACCGCAAGGGGGACGTCCTTCTCGGCCTGCCGCTCGTCCGCAATCACCGGCACGTTGTCCGGACCCAGCACCAGCGGACGTACCGTCAGCGACTCCCAGCCCGGGAAGCCGAGCCGGATCGGGCGCGAGGCCCACCGCGCTGTCGTACTGCTCTGGGTGATGACGATGAGCACCGGCTCGCAGCGGTACTTCTCGTACAGGTAGGAGAGGTAGTACGGCCAGCTGCCCCGCTTGCGCTCGTCCACCTTCCCCTGCGACTCCACCACCAGCAGATACGTGCCCTCGTCCGTCTCCGCCCTGAGCAGCGTGTCCACGCGGCGCTCGACCGGTTCGACCTCGGTCAGGTCCACATTCAGTGCCGCGATCTCCCTCGGTTCGGGGAACGGCACGTGCAGGACCCTCTGTAACGCCTTCGTCAGCAGTGTCGGATCCTTCTGGAAGATCCGGTGCAACGCCTCATGCGACGAGCCGACCATCAGCTCTCCTTTCCATCGCGGTGATCAACGAGCTACGCCGCCGCAAGTTCGCACCACACGAATTTCCCCCGGTCCCCGAACCTGGCCGACGGCTGCCACCCCCAGTACTCCGCGCACGCCTTCACCAGCCCCAGCCCCCGCCCCTGCTCCCACTCCAGCTCCGCCACCTGCTCCAGCGGACGCGGCGGGTCCGGCGGCGCCGGGTCGGTGTCCCACGCCCCGATCCACACGGTGCCCTCCGGGGTTCGGCGGACCCTGAGCGCGGCCGGCCCCTTGGTGTGCCGTACGGCGTTCGACACCAGCTCCGCCGCCAGCAGCTCCGCCGTGTCCACCAGGCCGATCAGACCGTGCAGGGTCAGGATCAGGCGCAGGGTGCGGCGGCAGACGGTCACGGCTCTGAGGTCGTTGGGGATGTAGAGCGTGTAGTCCCAGGTTTCGTTTTCGGGCATGCGGCATCGACTCCAGTCGGTGAGTGGGAGGTTCGCGCGCGGTGGCCTGCCGCAGCCGTCATGACTGACGGTACGGTGCGCTTCCGCTGCGTGTGCGCTACGTCACCGAAGGTAGACCTTAGAATTAAGAGCAAGCAAGCCGATCCCGTAATCTGACCCCGAACGAGTCGCATGATCAGGCGTGTTGAAACGAGGAACGGCCGATGGGGACCAAGCGCGAACCCACAGCGCGGCAAATGCGGCTGGCCGTGGAACTGCGCCGACTCCGGGAGGCAGCAGGCCTCAGCTCCCGCGAGGCGGCCGCGATGCTCGGTGTGAACTCCGTTCAGATCAGTCAGATCGAGGCCGGTACGTCGGGGGTGAGTGAGCAGCGCCTGCGTCGCATGGCTGCCAACTACGCCTGCGCCGATGCAGAGCTGATCGACGCCCTCGTAGCTATCGGGTCCGACCGGACCCAAGGTTGGTGGGAGGAGTACCGAAGCGTCCTTCCCGCCGCCTACCAGGATCTCGCCGAGCTGGACCATCACGCGACGTTCCGCAACGACGTCGCAGTCATCCACGTACCGGGGCTCTTCCAGACGGAGGACTATGCCCGAGCCCTCTTCGCCTACCTGAATCCCGAGTTCCCGGACAGCGAAGTGGACCTCCGCGTGGAGCACCGGATGAAGCGGAGGGTCGTCATCGACGGGCCCGAGCCCATCCCGTACGAGACCGTGATCCATGAGGCGGCACTCCGCATCCAGGTCGCCGGACGGGCGGCCTCCCGGACTCAGCTGAGCCGCATCCTCGAAGCGTCCGAGGCCGACCACGTCTCCGTACGGGTCATCCCCTTCGCCTTGCACGACTTCGCGGGAGCCGGAAGCACCATGGTGCACCTCGGTGGAGCAGTCCCCCGGCTGGACACCGTCGTACGCGACGCTCCGCACGGCACGGCCTTCATCGACTCCGAAGCTCAACTGGAGCACTTTCGAACAGTTTTCCGTAAGGTGAAGGAACAGGCACTGCCCCCCGAGCAGTCGCGTGACCTCATCCACCAGTTGGCGAAGGAGCTGTGAGGACCAGCATGATCACCCCCACCTCATGGAAGAAGTCGTCCTTCTCCGGCGGAGGCGAGGGGAACGACTGTGTCGAAGTCGCCGACCTGGACACCCACATAGCCGTCCGCGACTCAAAAGCCCCCGCCCGAGCCACCCTCACCTTCCCTGTCGGCGCCTTCGTCCACTTCGTCAAGAACCTGAAGGAGGCTCAGTCCGCACGGACAGGCCTCCGCGGCCTCCGTGGTTGATGGCTCCGACCAGCCCTACCGCTCCGGGCCGAAGCAGTGCCGCTTCCCGTCCCGGACCAGGCAGGCACGCACCTGGTCCAGGTCGGACGGGGTGGCGGCGACCATCGGGGTCGACAGGGAGTCCTTGGCGTCGTAACGGTTCTTGACCTGGATCCGCCAGGGCGCGTGATGCGGTACGAGGATCTCCGCGCGGTCCCCCACCTTCCCGAGGTCGATCCGCGCCCACACCGCACCGCAGGCCGTGCTGTGCCGGATCTTCACCACCGTCGGCCCGGGGAAGCCCTGCCGCCCCAGGGTCACCGGCACGGGATCCGCTCCGCAGCCGTACATCTCGGGGTCCTTGCCCGTGCAGCCGGTGCCGTGGCATCCCTTCACCGGTACGGGTGCGGAGGGGGATGGGGACGGGGATGCGCTCGTGCCGGACCCCCCGAGGGCGCCGGTGGCCACCAGCGTCAGGACGGTCGCGGTGAGGGTGAGTCCACCGCCCACGATCACGGCGAGCAGGCCCCTGGCCGGGCGCCGGACCGGGCGACCACCGGACACGTCCCCGCCCGCCGCACGCCCAGCAGACGCACGCCCGCCCGCCGCGCGCCCACTGGCCACCGCGTCGGCCAGTTCCCACAGCGCGAGCGCGCGCCCGGGGTCCTCGCCCGCCAGTTCGCACAGTTCCGCGACGGCCTGCCGGGGCGGGACGGTCCTGCCGTTCAGGTAGCGGTCCCAGGACGACTTGCTGTACGGCGTCTTCGCGGCCAGTGCGGCGAGGCTCAGCCCGGTCCGGGCCCGCAGCCCGCGCAGTGTCTCCGCCAGCCGTTCGCACTCCAGCGGCCGGTCGGCGGACGGGTCACCGGAGGTCATTTCCGCAACGCCCCCCAGGTGTCCTCGCCGACGACCCCGTCCACGCGAAGGTGTGCCCGGTCCTGCAGCCGCTCCACCGCGCGCTCGGTGCGGGAGCCGAACGCCCCGTCGGCCATCCCCGGTGAGAAGCCGTGGTGGCGCAGCAGGCACTGCGCCTCTACGACGGACCACTGCGACGATCCCATGCCGATCAGGTCGACGCGGGTCTTGCTGTACCCCGCGTACAGCAGGCCGTCCTCGGCACGGTGCACCTTGCAGGGGTAGTCCTTGCCGGCCCGGAACACGAACGCCCCCTTCGCCGCCGCTCCGGTCCCCTGGGCCGACTCCGTGGCATCCGCGGGGACCGGCCGACCGGCGGTCCGTTCCCCGCCGCCGTCCCAGGGCGCGGCCACCAGCAGGGCGATCACCACCGTCAAGAGCAGGGCCGACGCCAGTACGGCAGCACGTATCCGCCGTCCTCGGCCGTCTCCTCCCGCGTCCTGTCTCTCCTCGTTCGGTCCCGCCTCCGCCGCGTGGCCGGAACCGTGCTCTTTGCCCTGCCCCGCCGCCACCGCCACCTCGTGCAGGGCCAACAACCGGGCCGGGTCGATGTCGCAGGCGCGGGCCAGTGCCGCGACCGCCTCCCGCGGCGGTAACGACCGGCCGTTGAGGTAGCGGTCCCACGAGGCACGGCTGTACCCCGTCCGGGCGGCCAACGCCTGCAGGCCGAGACCGCTGTGGTCCTTCATACGGCGCATCTGTACGGCGAGTCGTCGCACTCGCGGGTCGAGCGAGTCCGGCAACTGCTTCCAACGAGACATGTTCCACCCCATGTCTGTTGCAACTCCCCCGGACGAGGATGCCCACCAGGCGTCCGTGGTTCCCCTGAACGGCCTTTCGAACACACGGTTCCGGCCACACCACCGGCGTACGCGCGTCCCGCCGGTGACTCAGCGCGCAGGGCGTTCTCGCAGGTCGGAGGGTGGGACGTCCCGCACCGACGGCACTTGCCGGGCAGGCCTGTACCCGTCCTGGGCCCGCCCCGCACAGTCGGTGGTGCACGACGGGCGGTGCGGTCCACCCCGCACCGCCCCAGGCACCCGGCGGCCCGTCCCCACGGGGGTGGGGCGGGCCGCCTCAAGGCAACCGACACCAAGGAGCATCCATGCGATTCCGCATCGCGACCGCAGCCGTCCTGACCGCGTGTGCCATGGCCGGCAGCGGCCTGGCCGTCTCCGCGCAGGCCGCCTCGGCGTCCACGCACGCCGCGTCGTCCGCGGCCCGCCCGACGTGTCCGTATCCGTACGTCTGCTTCTACAACGGCAACACGATGACCGGGAAGTTCAAGGACACCGGGTACTGGCAGCAGCTCGGCGCGAGCCGCAAGGCGAGGGGCGCGGTCAACACCCGGCACGACGACGTGGCCTACGTGAGGTTCTCCAACCACCCGGCCATCTGCATGAAGCCCGGCGAGGGATGGGCCTTCAACGGGGCGCACCCGACGCAGGTCTACATCAGCAGCTCCAGCACCTGCCACTGAGGCCGTCCTCGGCCCCGGACGGTCCGCCCCGGCGCAGGTTCCGCACCCGCGCCGGGGCGGCGCCGTGCACTTCCTGACCGAGATGCGTCGGCGCGAACATCCGCAGCACCGCCGGGAGGACGACGACCGACGGGCCCGGCGCCGCCAGCGCCTGCGCCAGGTCCTCCTCCAGGGTCTCCGGGGTCGTACGGACGCCCGGTACCCCGAAGGACTCCGCCAGCGCCACATAGTCGGGGCGCGTCAGTTCCGTCGCCGTCGGTTGGCCGAAGGCGTCCGTCATGTACTCGCGGAGGTGCCGAGGTCATGGCTCAGGTGAAGGTGTATAGGACACTGGTGAAGGAGGGTGCGGGCGACTCGATTTCGAGCCCTCCGGCCGCGAAGTCACGCTCGCCCAACTCGTCGTCGAAGCCCTTGTCTGAGGCGACGTCGCAGAGCAACCAGTCGACAATCTACTGTCTGGACGCTTCGGACGTGAGCTGAGGCATTGACAGGCAGCGGCCCCTGGCCGCCACGGTCAGGGGCTGTTCGGCATCCCACAGCGCGTGCCGGGCTATTGCCGCTCAATCTCCCCCATCCACATACGACGCCCCAGCTCATCGAGTTCGGTGCGACGTTCCTCGTACTCCGGCAACGCGAGCCTCACCAGTCGCCAGAAGTCCGCTCCGTGCCCCGACACTTTCACATGCGCCAATTCGTGCGCGATGACGTAGTCGACGAGGTGCATCGGAAGTTGGAAGAGCGGCCAGCCCAGGCTCATCCAACCCTGCCCATTCGCCCCGTCACCCGGCTGGTACGTGCCCCATTTCTGCCCCAGGTCCCGCACATCCAGCTCGGGCTCGCCCACCGCCATGCGGGCCGCCCAGGGCTGAAGCCGGTTGCCGGCCCAAGACCGTCCCACCCGGCAGTACCAGTCGACGAGTGCCGTACGACCTTCCGCCGCGTCCTCAGTGTGTTTGCGGGCGATGACCAGCCGCCCTGCGGCCAGCCGGACCCTGCCGTCTGCCGGTGTGCTGTCCGACACAGCCAGACGGTACGTTCGCCCGAGGTAGCGGAAGACCTCACCCTCTGCGAGCCGCTTGGCGGGATTCAGCGGCCGAGTCCGCTCCCGTTGACCGAGCTTCGCGACCACCCACTCCCGGTGCGCCCGCACGAAGCCCTCGGCCTCCGCACTCGGTCGCCCTTCGGGAACATGCAGCGTCAGGGTCGCGTCCGGCTCCACGGTGAGCGCGAACCGCTTCCTGCGGGCACTCGCGCGCACACGCAGGGAGAAACCGTCGACGGAGACCCAGTCACCGTCGACGGGTGTCCGGTCCTGGCATTTCTCTGCGAGCGCGGTCACGCGCCCTATTCTCCCCTGGCCCGAGCCAGAAACTGCTGCCGGTTGTTCTCCGCGTACGCTGCGAGTCGTTGAGCGATGCTGGTGAGTGGCTCCCAGTCGGTAGTCGCAGGCCTGACTCCACCGCGGATCAACTGCGTCTTGATCCCGTTCGCGAGCAAGTTGATGTCCTGGTGCTGTCCCTGGTAAGAGGCCTTGGACATCACGCTCGCTGCGGTGTCGCACACGACGAGGACCAGAGAGCGTATGTCGGCCCCGCCTCCCTCGACACCCAGGTCGTCTTCCAGGAGCTGGTCCAGAAGGCGGTGGACGCGCTGTTCCAGCGGGCTGAGGCCGGCGAGCGCCGGGTCCTCCTCGTCCTCCTGCCGGGCCTGCTCGATGAGCGTTTCGAACTCCTCCACCTGTTCCTCGAAGCGGCCGGGCATCTGCTTCAGGATCTCCTCCAGTCGCTTGGAGAGCCTGTCGTACTTCTCCGGGTCCTCCCTCCTGACCCGTTCTTCCAGATGGAACCGGAGGGCGTGCCCCATCTCGGCCGCGGCCTCGCGCGGGGGCAGCTCGCGCACCATGTCGTCGAACGCGGGCGAGGTGAGTGACACAGGCGGAATGACCTGCTCGACCTCCGGCCCTTCCAGATGGTCGGCGATCATCGCCCGCACCTTGCGGCCGTACCGGCGCAGAGTGAACGTCCCGCCCGTGTCGTCCCGGTACAGCCGCCGGATGCGCTTCTGCAGCATCCCCCAACGCCGGGCGTCGGCAAGATAGTCCAGCGCGTCCTCGTGCGGCAGCACTCGCTCCAGGACTGCCAGGAACTCGTGGAGCACCTCGTCGAAACCGAGGCGCACCGTCTCGTCCTCGAAGGCCAGCACGGCGCCTCGCAGCCGGGCGAGGTCGGTGAGGTCCGCGTCCGTGACACCGTGTCCGCTCAGGTAGGTGCGCACCTCGCTGGCGGCGGGTCCCAGGTCCAGGACCTCCTCGGAGACACTGCGCATGGTGTCGTCGACGTCGACCTGCCGGTAGTCGGCGAGCGCGCTGGAGAGGTGCTCGAAGACGCCGTAGTAGTCGACGACATAGCCGACCTCCTTGCCCGGCGCGGGCCGGTTGACCCGAGCGACGGCCTGGAGCAGCTCAGCGTCGCGGATCGGCCGGTCGAGGTAGAGGACCTGCTCGCGCGGGGCGTCGAATCCGGTGAGCAGCATCGACTTCACGATCAGGAAGGCGATGGGGCTCTCCGGGTGCACGGGGTCGGGGACGGCGGCCTTCGAAGGTCCCTGTGGCGGTTCCGGTTCCCCGGTGGGTATGTCGGACCAGGGGGTGTCGGCCCCGAGACCGTCCTCCGGAACGTCCGGCTCCGGGACGTTGAAGGGAGTAAAGGCGACCCAGTCCAGCTCGGGCGGCAGATGCGGGAACGCCTCATGGAAGCGTTCGATGTACGCCCTCTGCCGGTTCGGGTCAGTCCAGTGCAGCCACTTTCGGCGCTTGCGCTCCGCGCCCGGGGAAATGATGGGTACGAAGTCGATGCGACGGAGCAGCGCCCGGTACTCGTAAGCCTGGTACAGGTAGCGCAGACGCTGGGGCAGCTCCTTGACCGGGATCCCTTGAACAGACTCCGGCTTGAAGTCCGCTAGGTCGGCGAGGAGTTGGTCGCGCGCCCGGCGCAGAGCATGGTGATACTCGACGGCGGCCTTCCGGCTGACGGCGGCGACCTGAGCCTTGAAGCCGCCGCCGGGGAGCACCCAGCACACCCAGTGCTCCAGCATGTCCTCGGCCTTCTTGCGGATCATCGGCCAGGACTCGGCTACGTCACGCTCGGTGGGCCAGCGCCTGAGCAGGGCGGCCCGCTCGTCGTCACTGCGGTCGCGGATCAGGTCCTCGAAGGCGCGGTCCAGACCGTCCTTGTCCTGGACCTTGCCCTCGCCGGTACGCCCCTCGTAGCGAATGCGCACGACGACGCCGTCGCGCTCCGCGTCCTCCATCCGGTACTCGTCGAGGAAGCCCTTGTCCGGACCACCGCTGAAGATACGGCGGGTGTCCGATTCCTCACCAGTGATGATGGGCGTACCGGTGAACCCGATCTTCGCGGCATTCGGGATGGCTTTGCGCAGTGCGGCGTGCAGGACGCTGGTGTGCGAGCGGTGCGCCTCGTCCACGAGGACGAGGATGTCGGACGAGGTGTTGCACTCGGGGAAGTTCGGGACCGGCGGCGGGCTCTTGCGGCGCTTGCCCTTCCGGGCCTGCTCGGCGGCCTTGTACTCGCCGGCGAGGTCCCGGTCGTCACCGTCGCCCTCTGCTTCGGCGGCGAAGGTGAACCCACCGCCGTATTTCTGGATCATGGCGAAGACGACGCGCCGTCCGCCATCCCTCAGCAGCCCTTCCATCTGGGTGCGCGTCTCGGCCGTCTCGACGTCCGACTCGCTCAGTTTCAGGGTTTCGGAGAGCTGGTCCTGCAACTGCGTACGGTCGGTGACGATCACGACCGTGAACTCGCTGAGTTTCGGATGCAGATGGACCCGGCGTACCAGGAAGGTCATCGTCAGGCTCTTGCCGGAGCCCTGTGTGTGCCAGATGACACCACCGCGCTCGTCGTCTAGGACCGGGCCGCCGCGCGGGCGGCCGGTGATCAGCTTCCGTACGGCCTTCTCCGCGGCCCGGTACTGCTGGTGGCGGGCGACCACCTTGACGGTCCGTACGGCGCCGGAGTCGGTCTCGACGGGCAGCGGGATGACGTAGTGCCGCACGAAGTTGAGGAGGGCGGCGGGCCGCAGGACGACGCCGACAAGCTTGTGCTGCTCGGTCAGCTTGCCCGTGTGATCGGGCAGCTCGGCCCGGAGGGTGGTCTCGCTCTCCGGGGCGAGGCTGCGCCACGGATAGTAGTGGTCGGGCGTGGAGGTGACGGTCCCGAGGTGGGCGGTCTCGCCGGTCGCGGCGACCAGCAGCTGCACGGTACGGAACAGCTCCGGTACACCGCCGGGGAGCGGGAGGTCGGTTCCCGCGCGTTCGTCGTCCTCGATCGGGTCGTCGGCGTAGTGCCGCAGATCGAGTACGGCGCTGCGTACGGGCTCGGCGAGATCGGGACTCTTGCACTCGACGGCGACGAGCGGGATGCCGTTCACGAAGAGGACGATGTCGAGTATCGACACGTCACCGGAACGGTTCTTGACGCGGAGCTGGTCGACGACGGTGAAGTCGTTGAGCGCGACGTGGTCGGGGTGCCACTCGATGTACTGGACGGTGGCGGAGGCGCCGCCGTGCGCGGTGGAGGGCCCGGTGAGGACGTATCCGCTGAGCAGCAGGTCGGTGGCGTCGAAGTTGGCCTGGGCGATGCCCTGCCCGAGCGGGGCGGACGCCAACTCGGCGATGGAGCGGGCAACGTCGGTGTCGTCCATCCAGGGTTCGCGGTCCGCCGCCCGGACGTTGATACGCCGAAGGGCATCCTTGAGTGTGTCGACGAGGAGCGGCGTGTCAACGTCGAGCGCGCCAACCTCCGTACCAGGAACGTGCGTCCAGCCCATCGCCGTCAGCTGCGCGACGAAGGGCCGCTCCACCTCGTCCCGCTCCACCTGTACTGCCATGCGCCGCGCCTTCCCCCAACGTTCACCGTTGCCGCCCGCTCAGGTGATCCATTCTGCGCCTTGGGCGGGAGGGGTGGGAGGGATCCGGCCGAGTGGAGTGGAGTGGAGTGGAGGCCAGGGATGTATCGGACGTTCGGGTCTTCGCGAGGGTGTGGCACTTCCGCATGAAGTGCCACACCCTCGCACAGGGGAGGTGGCGTTGCAGGGGGGTGGGTCAGCTTTCCGCTACGGGGCTCTCGGTGTCGTCAGGAACGGCCATCTCGTCGAGACCGTCGTACGCGGGTACTGGAAGGCGGGCACCCCGGCTCTCCGCGATGCGATGGACGTCACGGAGAGCCTCGGCCATGCGGGATACCAGGAAGTGGAGTTGTGCGGGAGTGGCCTTGTGGTCGGTGAGCATGTCGGTGGCGTGACCAAGCAGATCACCCGCCATGCCGAGCTGCACGCTCTCGATGGTGTCGGCGACGCGGGAGAGATATCCGGTGCCGTCACTGACGAGGTAGCAGGGCTTGTTTTCCGCGCCGATCCAGGGCAACAGGCGTGGACCGTTCATACCGTGGGCACCGGTGACACCGCTCTTCACCTGGCAGCCTCCGTACGTGCCGCGAGCATGCCACACGACCCCATGCCGATCCCGAACACGGCGATCGTCGCCGGCGGCGTCGGGGGCCGGTAGCCGGTGTGGTGGACGGTCGGTCCGCTCAGGTGCGGAGCGTCCACGAGAGAGGAGTCGAGGCACCAGCACCCCCGCTGCTCGGGGGCAGCGGAGACAGCGCCCCGGTGTGGGCGGCGCAGGAGCCGGAGCACCGGTTTGAGGAGACGAGCGGTACGGTGACTCATGTCGTCAACTTCCTTGGATTGGTTGATGGCCACGCCCCCGGACCGGTCGCACGGTCGCGGGGGTATCGCGTTCTGTAGCGATCCACTCACAGCGTGAGACAGGTCGGGCTAGGCTCGCCAGAGGGTCGAGTGTGACCAGGCATTTGTCACAAAGGGGTGGCCGTGACCAGCACTTACGGTGACTGGCTCAAGCAGCAGCGGGAAGCGGCGGGGCTGACTCAGCAGCAGCTCGCCGACATGACGGTGATGACGCGTTCGCACATCGCCCACATCGAGGCGGGGCGCCGTATCCCTTCGAAGGAGGACGCTCGACGCCTGGATAAGGCGCTGAACACCGGGGATGTGCTGAGCAGCTTCCTGCCAGAGCAGGACGTCGCGGTCGCCGACTACTTCGAAGCAGCGCGGCTGCTCGAACAGCAGGCGGTGATGATCCGGGAGTTCGGGCTCTCGTTCGTGCCAGGCATCCTGCAGACAAAGGCGTACGCGCGTGCGGTCCTGAGCGTGGGATTTCCTCCGGCGAGTGAAGAGGAGTGTGACAGGCTCGTTGTCACACGGCTTGAGCGCGCGAAGATCCTTGACGATCCAGCGACTCCCGCAGTGTGGGCGCTGCTTGACGAGGCGGTGTTGCGGCGCGTTGTAGGCGGGCCCGAGATCATGGCGGAACAGGTCATTCACCTCGTGCGCCTTGCCGAGAAACAACGCGTGCGCATCCACGTACTGCCCTACACCCTCGGATGCCACCCACTCATGCAAGGCATGCTGACCCTCATGGACTTCGAGGACCAACCGCCGGTGGCTTACGGCGAGGGCCTGCACATGGGCAAGATCCACGACAGCCCAGCCCTGGTCCGTCGGCTTGAGGCCACCTACGATCTGGCGTTAGGCGACGCGATGCCACTCAAAGAGTCACTCGCCCTGATGAGGGCGATAGCGAAGGACTACGGATACCGTGACTGAACACACCATCTCCGATGCTGCCACGCTGACTGGTTGGCGTAAGTCCTCCTACAGCGGCAACGAAGGGGGCAGTTGCGTCGAGGTCCTGGACGCCTACCCCTCGGGCGTGCCCGTCCGCGACTCCAAGGTTCCGCAGGGCCCACCACTGGTCTTCTCCGCCGCCGATTGGTCAGCGTTCATCGCAGCCGTAAAGAACAGCGAGTTCCTTGCCTGAGTACCCCCAGAAACACATCAGTGCCTCTGTAAAAGCGAGGCGCTGAAAGTGAAGCTCATGTCGCGCTAAACCCGCCGAGCAAGTCATCCATAATTCCCATCTTGAGCTTGCGCAGCTTGACGAGTTCCTCCCTATCGGTCAACTGCTGATCTCTGACTGCCGAGAGCCGCCACAAGAACGCCCGCTGCTCTGAAACGTCCAGCTTCGGGAACGGACAGCTGCGAACGTCGTCGCCGTTGATACTGGCCTGCGAAATAGCACTCTTGGCACGAGTGCGAAAATATTTCTTGACCATAGGACTACCCAGCCACGTTTCAACGAAAGCAGACATAGCGCGATTGGCTCGCAACTTACAGCGCATCATATTCGACTCAAACACGGTGGGCTCCATCAAATTGCCAACAGCTGTGGACTTCCCGACAAGTTCCGGAGTGTTCACTCGGTTGATCAAAATGTCGCCCGCTGCGAGCCCATACCGGTCCGCTTCTCCCTTTCCCAGCGAAACTCGAAGCAGGTTCCGAGTCAGGTCTGATGGCCCACCCTTGAAACTGTCGATACGAACAATCGGCGTCCCGACAAGCCCGTACGTGGATCCAGGCTTGTAGACTCCATTCTGAGGGCCGAAAGCAAGAATTTCCTCGAACGTGCCACAATCCACATCAGCAAGCTCCGCCATAACGGCAGAACCAAGATCCTCCAGCTTTCTGATCGACGCCTCGATGGCGCGCTCCTGGGCCGACACGGCATCGATAGCGTCGGCGATCCGTCGCTGCTCCCTCAGCGACGGACACGGCAACCGGACCGACTTGATTTCTGATTGAGGAAGCTGAAATTGCCCACTTGTTCCTCGAAGGCGCAGGACGATCTGGTCCCTGACACTGGGTACCGAAAGGGCCATCCCAAGGAATCTGGGATCGATTACATCCGATGCAGGAACAAGACGCATGATCAGATCCGAGAGCATGAGGCGACTGGGTGCTTGGTCAACCATGCATA
Source organism: Streptomyces sp. NPDC054783 (assembly GCF_053611725.1). Lineage (NCBI taxonomy): Bacteria > Bacillati > Actinomycetota > Actinomycetes > Kitasatosporales > Streptomycetaceae > Streptomyces > Streptomyces sp. NPDC054783. The sequence continues at coordinate 36,804 of NZ_JBSHAY010000017.1, forward strand.
CAGATCCCACGAGGTCCCGGGACCCATTGACGCGCACCACAAGTACATCACCCCGATGAATTTCTAGTTCAGGACGCGGCGCGACAGTGGAAGGAAGACGTTTGGCTTTCGTTGAATCGAAACGGCCCGAGGTCACAGCTCCCAGACGGATCACACCCCACTCGCCGCTTCCCGGCACTGCTTCTGGACCGATTGAGGCAACGCCTACATCGAGACGCTCAAGTACCGATTCAAGCGTACGCAGTCGGGAACTCATTTCGTCACGCATAACCAAGCTCCTTCAGGAGCCCGTCCAGCGCCTCCGCTGCCTTCTCCCGCCCGGCCCGGATCTCCCTCAACGACACCGCGTACTTGGATTCCCACACCTCGTACGCTTCCGCCAGCCTTCGCTGTCGACGCACCACATGCCCATCCAGCTTCTCGGCGAGGTCATCCCGCAGCAGATCCAGCACCACCCGCCGCTCCCCCTCCGGCCCCAACGCGTTCCGCGCCCGGAACAACCTCGGCGGCTCCTCACCCAACTTTGGCTGCTCACCAGGAGTCCGCTCGAACCAGAAGTCCGCCTCAAGCCGCTTGATCAGCGCGCCCACCTTCGCGCGCTCCTTCCTCACCGAGGCCAGCTCCGCCAACTGCTCGACGCTCAGAGCGACTTCCTCGCGTGTGACAGCGTCCTCGTCACCTTCTTCACCGTCACCCTCTTCCGAGGCTTCCGGCTCCGCGTTCAGTTCCTTCCAACGCGCGTCCAGCTCCGCCTTCCGCGCGTCCGCCGCCGCCAGTTCCTCCAGGAAGTCGGGGGCAATGGCCGCGACCACCTTGTGGTCGTACGCCTGCCGCCGCTCAGCCGCGGTCCGCTTCCTCAGCTTCTTCGACTTCGGGTCCTGCTCGGGCGCCAGCATGGTCTCGACGTTCTCGACCCAGCCGTCCACGACACCCGCGAACCCGTTTTCCGACAGTGCGAGCAGGTCGTACTTGGCCTCGTACCACCAGCCGGCCACCGCTCCCGCCAGCGCGTAACGGTCCAGCAGGCCGACACCGCCCAGCTGCTCCACAAACGACTCGATCAGCGACCCCCGCACGGCCATCAGCGCGGCCTTGCGCTCCGAGGGCGTCAGGTCCGCTAGGCGTTCCGGCGTCGCCGCCACCGCCTCCAGCTGCCGCGCCTCCGCCGCCCACCACTTGTCGAAGGCCGTACGGAGAGCGTCCTCGCGTGGCCGGGCCAGCTCCGCCAGTCGCGCCGCGTCCGGCCGCTGCTCCTCCGGCAGAAAGTCCACGTACTTCTCGTCCGCCGGGTCCCGCTCCGCGAACAGATCGGTCAGCGCGATCTCGTACGAGTCGAGCAGTTCCTGCTTCGCCTCGATCTCCGCGCGCGGTACGCCGCCCACCAGGTGCGCTCGGACGTCCTGCGGCTCCGGCGGCGGGGTGTTGTCCACGTAGCGGCGGATGTTGAGGTTGTAGTCGTTGGCGCGCAGCTCCTCCAGAGGCACGGCCCGCGAGAAACCCGGCACTTCCGCGTACGTACGGAAGGTGGAGGTGATCTTTTCGGCGTGCTCGGGCAGGAGAACGTTCTGCGCGCGTTCCGCGTGGAATTCCCGGTCGGCGTTGATGAACAGCACCTTGTGCTCGCGCCTCGGGTCCGACTCCTTCTTCCTGCCCGGTGGGCGCAGCACCAGGATGCAGGCCGGGATGCCCGTGCCGTAGAAGAGGTTCGGGGCGAGACCGATGACCGCCTCGATCGCGTCCTCCTCGATGAGCTTCGCCCGGATCTCCTGTTCGCCGCCGCCCCGGAACAGCACACCGTGCGGCATGACCGTGATCACCATGCCGCCGTGTCGGCCCGGGCCGCCGTCCAGCCTGGTCTCCCACAGCATGTGCTGGAGGAACATCAGGTCGGCCTTGCCGCGCTCGCTCGTCGCCCCGTACGTCGTGCGCTGTGCGCCGAACGCCAGGTCGCTGAGCACGTAGTCCATGGAGAACGGCGGATTACTGAGCACCCCGTCGAAACGGTCCGCGTCCGACTTCGGCACATGCGCCGGCTCGGCGAGCGTATCCCCGGTGTGCAGGTCGAAGCGCCGTACCCCGTGCAGGACCATGTTCATCGTCGACATGATCCACGAGCCACTGTTGGCATCCTGACCTGCGAAGAACATGTCCGACGTGTCGCCGCCGTGCTCCTCCACGTACTCCTTGGCGTGGATGAGCATGCCGCCCGAGCCGACGCACGGGTCGTAGATCCGCATGCCCTGCTTGGGGCCGAGCAGCTCGACCATCATGCGGACCACGGCACGCGGGGTGTAGAACTCGCCGCCCTTGCGGCCCGCCGAGTCCGCGAACTCCTTGATCAGGTACTCGTAGGCGGCACCGATCAGGTCGGGGAACTCGAAGTCGTCCGTACGCAGCCGGATGCGGCCGAAGTGCGCGATGAGCAGTTTCAGCCGCTGGTCTGCGAGTTTCGCCGCGCCCGCAGCCGCGCCCGAGCCGCCGATGCGGTTGAAGTCGAGGTGGTCGAAGAGGCCCTTGAGCTTGGCGTTCTGGCCCTCCAGCGCCTGCAGGGCAGGACGCAGCCGGTCCTCGGTGATGTTGTGGGTGGCCGACGAGATCCACTTCCAGCGGGCGTTCTTCGGCACGAACAGCACATCGCGCTGGCTGTACTCGGACTCCTGCTCCAGGAAGCCGACCAGCATCTCATCCGTGAGACCCAGTTCTTTGGCCGCGTACTCCTTGATCTGCTCCCGCGCCGCCTCGAACTCGTCATTGGCCCGCTTCAGGAAGAGCAGACCGAAGATGTAGTCCTTGTACTCCGAGGCGTCCATCGTCCCCCGGAGGATGTCCGCGGCGGCGAACAGATGCCGCTCCAACTGCGCGAGCGTGAGCTTGGCCACGTACGACTCCCTACGACCTGAGTGACCTAGGAACCCTACGGCCGCTGCGGTCCATACCGAAATCTGCTTACCGATGTCGGTCGGGATTCACGCCAGCCCAGAACGGCAACGCCCTGATGCGGTCAGTACGAAGCGATTCCGAGCCCTTGCTCCACGAACTCGTGCACATCAGTGTACGGGTCTCGGTTCACGAGGGCCACATGATCGCCGTGCTGCGCGTTCATCTGGAGGGCGCGCTTCCGCGCGTCCTGGTAGCCCCCGGTGATCTGGTGCGGCAGTACCAGTTTGATGTTCGCCGCGTCCTTCGGTGTCCTCGCGAACGGCAGCCGCGTCGTCACCTGACCGCAGACCCCGCCAAACGTACCGGTCACCGGCTTGTGGTGCAGCAGGCGCCAGACCTCGAAGCAGGGGTGGGAGAAGGCGACCCGGACGTCTCCTTCGCGTGCCTGCTTCAGCGCAGTCTCTATGCCCTCGTGCTCGTCCCGGTCGAAGAGGCACCAGACCTGGGGAAGGTACTTCTTCTCCAGGCCGCTGCGCTTCGCCTGACGCTGCTCGTCCCGTATGAGTCTGACCGCCGCTTCGACCAGCTTGAGCGGCTTGCGCTGGGAACCGGGGGCGGAGGCGTTCGCGATGCGCACCTCCACGGTCATCGCCGGGTCGGCCGGAACGCCGTGCTGCTTGATGATCTCGATGTACGAGGGCTCGGTGACCAGCCCCTCGGTGAAGACATGGACGACTCTCTTGCGCCGCCCGCGACGCTGCGCCGGCCCCAGCGAGTCCTTGCCCCTCGTCCTCGCCATCAGCCCTGCTCCACCTCGTTCTCGGCGTGATCCTGGTCGGCCAGCAGGCGGCGGGCGATCTGTCCCTCCAGGAGAGACGGGACCGCTCCGTAGGCTCCCGCCAGGTACGACCTCATCAAGTCCTCGTCCTTCCCGGGGGACGCCGCAGTCAGCGGATAAAGCTCCGTGGCTCCGTCCTTGTCCTTTTCCGTCAGCCACACCTGGTCGGGTTCCAGCAGCCGCCCTCCACTCGGAGTGGTCAGCACCGACGGGTCGTGCGAAGTGAAGAGCAGCTGCGCGCCGTGCGGATTGGCCAGCGGGTCGTGGAAGAGCCGGACGACCTCGGCGGCGAAGCGCGGGTGCAGGCTGGCGTCCAGTTCGTCGACCAGGAGCACCGCGCCCTCGTCCAGGGCGAGCAGCATTGGGCCGAGGAGGGCGAACCAGGAGCGGGTTCCCAACGACTCCGTCTGCCAGTCGAAGGCGACCTCGCCCGTGGCCGAGCGGTGGACCAGCTTCACCGTCGCCCGGCCCTTGCCGTCGTCGACCATTTCAGTTCCGGTGATGCCGAGGTCAGCCACGCGCAACAATTCTTCGATGCGGCGTGCCCGGGCTCCGGAAAGTTCCTGTCTGGTGAACGCCTCGCGCTGTGCCCGTTCGTCTTCTGGATTGATCAGCCACAGATTGCGGCGGAACCAATGGAAGAGCGGGGACAGCTGTGGGTGATTGTCGGTCCCCGCGGTGGAGAGCAATAGCGCGTTCGGGCGGGTACGCCGAGCGAGTTGCGCACGGTCCTTGACCCGGTTGCCCGGCCACTCGTACACCTCTGCCCGCGAAGCGTCCCGGTCGAGCCACACCTGGCGGTGACCGCGCGGGTAGCTGTGCAGCCATTCGGCTTCGACGCGGGTCCGCCCCAGCTCGAAGCCGTACGTCCAGCGAACGCCGTCGAGCACGAAGTCGACCTCGAAGAAGCTGGGCTCGGAGTCCGCCTTCGGATCCAGCGCGAAGACCTGGCGCCTGGTGCCGTCGTACGCGGCCCAGCGGGCGTACGAATTGAGCACGGCGTTGCGCATGTCGACCAGCGCGGCCAGTACGTTCGACTTGCCGGAGGCGTTGGCTCCGAAGATGCCGGCCAGAGGGAACACGGCGACGGACTTGCCGCCCGCGAGTTCCACGCCTCGAGCCGCGCCGTGTTCGCCGCCGGGTTCGCCCTCGGGCGCCACGAAGGACAGCTCCTGCTCCTCGCGCAGGGACCGCACGTTCGCGACGCGGAACCTCAGCAGCATGCTGTCCTCCTCTCCGTGCTCAGAGTAATCGTCGCCTCTGACATCGGTCCGGCCTGGTACGGCTGTGACCTCAGGGAACATACCGTCCATCGGAAGTGACAGGCAGCCGAACGAGTGATCAGCTCGTACCCAGATGCGTCGGCGCGAACATCCGCAGCACCGCCGGGAGGACGACGACCGACGGGCCCGGCGCCGCCAGCGCCTGCGCCAGGTCCTCCGCCAGGGTCTCCGGGGTCGTACGGACGCCCGGTACCCCGAAGGACTCCGCCAGCGCCACATAGTCGGGGCGCGTCAGTTCCGTCGCCGTCGGTTGGCCGAAGGCGTCCGTCATGTACTCGCGGAGGATGCCGTAGCCGCCGTCGTCGACGATCAGCCAGGTGACCGGCAGGTCGTACTGGCGGGCCGTGGCCAGTTCCGCGATCGAGTACAGTGCGCCGCCGTCGCCCGACACCGCCAGGACCGGACGCGTGGGATCCGCCGCCGCCGCGCCCAGTGCCGCCGGGAAGCCGTAGCCGAGGCCGCCGGCGCCCTGCGCGGAGTGCATGGTGTTCGCGCCCCGGGGGTCGAAGGCCGACCACGCCCAGTACGCCAGGATCGTCATGTCCCAGAAGGACGGGGAGCCGGCGGGCAGGGCGCGTCGGACGGCTTCCAACGCCTCCTGTTCCAGGGTGAGTTCCTGGGACGCGATGCGTTCACCGACTCGGGAGAGCAGCTCCCGCACCCGCCCCGGCGCCGACTCGTCCGTGCGCTCCTCGACCGTCTCCAGCAGCGCCTGCAAGGCAAGCCGGGCGTCGGCGTGGATGCCCAGCGCCGGGTGGTTGGACTCCAGCTTGCCGAGGTCGGCCTCGACCTGGATCACTCGGCCGCGTGGCCTGAACGTGTGGTAGTTGGAGGAGAGTTCGCCGAGGCCCGAGCCGACCACCAGCAGGACGTCCGCGTCCTCCAGGAAGTCGGTCGTGTACCGGTCCTCCAGCCAGGACTGCATCGACAGCGGATGCTCCCACGGGAACGCGCCCTTGCCGCCGAAGGTCGTGACCACCGGCGCGTCCAGCTTCTCGGCCAGCGCCCTCAGCTTCCCGGAGGCATCCGACCGTACGACCCCGCCGCCCGCGATGATCGCCGGACGCTCGGCCCGCGACAGCAGGTCGGCCGCCAACGCCGTCAGTTCGGGGCGCGGGACCAGGTCCTCGGGAGTCGCGTCCGGCGCCGTCACCACCGGCAGTGCGGTCGGAGCCAGCAGCACGTCCTGGGGGATCTCCACCCACACCGGGCCGTGCGGTGCCGTCAGCGCCGACTTCCAGGCCGCCGCGATCGCGGAGGGGATCTGGGACTGGGTGCGGACCGTGTGGACCGACTTCACCACACCCCGGAACGAGGCCGCCTGGTCCGGGAGTTCGTGCAGGTAGCCGTGGCGGCCCCCGCCCAGGCCGGCCGTCGGGATCTGGCTGCTGATCGCCAGGACAGGGGCGGATGCCGCCGCCGCTTCCTGGAGCGCCGCCAGTGACGTCAGCGCGCCCGGGCCGGTCGACAGCAGCAGCGGCGCCGCCTCGCCCGTCACACGGCCGTAGGCGTCCGCCGCAAAGCCCGCGTTGTTCTCCACCCGCAGGCCCACATAGCGAAGAGAGGACCTGCGCAGGGCGTCGAACATGCCGAGGGCGTGCTGGCCGGGCAGGCCGAAGACGGTCGTCGCGCCGAGCCCGGCCAGGGTCTCCACGACGAGGTCTCCGCCGTTGCGCCCCGAAGGGGGGTTCAGTGCAGCGGTGATCTGCGCCGGCGTCGGGCGGAGTACCAGGTCGTGGTCGTGAGTCACAGCTCTCGTTCCCCCAGGGAGAGTCAGGCGTTGCGGGCCGCGGCGATCTGACGGCTCATGATGGTGGTCAGTTCGTAGGCCGTGTGCGAGGCCGCGACCGAGGTGATCTCCGCATGGTCGTACGCCGGGGCGACCTCGACGACGTCCGCGGAGACCAGGTTGCACGAAGCCAGGCCGCGCAGGATCTCCAGCAGCTCCCGCGACGTCATGCCGCCCGCCTCCGGCGTGCCCGTGCCGGGGGCGTGCGCCGGGTCGAGGCAGTCGATGTCGATGGAGATGTACAGCGGGCGGTCGCCGATGCGCTGGCGCAGCTGGTCGGCCACCTCGTCGGCGCCCCGGCGGTAGATGTCTGCCGAGGTGACGATGCCGAAGCCCATCTTCTCGTCGTCGGTGAGGTCCTGCTTGCCGTACAGCGGGCCGCGGGTGCCGACGTGGGAGAGGGCCGAGGTGTCGAGGATGCCCTCCTCCACCGCGCGGCGGAACGGGGTGCCGTGCGTGTACTCGGCGCCGAAGTACGTGTCCCAGGTGTCCAGGTGGGCGTCGAAGTGCAGCAGGGCCACCGGACCGTGCTTCTTGGCCACGCTCCGCAGCAGCGGCAGCGCGATCGTGTGGTCGCCGCCCAGGGTCATCAGGCGGGCACCCGTGCCGAGCAGCTCGTCCGCCGCGGCCTCGATGGTCTCGACGGCCTCGTTGATGTTGAACGGGTTCACCGCGATGTCGCCACCGTCGGCCACCTGCGCCAACGCGAACGGCGACGCGTCCTGCGCGGGGTTGTACGGGCGCAGCAGCCGGGACGCCTCGCGGATGGCGTTGCCGCCGAAGCGGGCGCCCGGCCGGTACGAGACGCCGGAGTCGAACGGCACGCCCACCACGGCGACGTCGGCGGTGCCGACCTCGTCCAGGCGAGGCAGCCGGGCGAAGGTCGCGGGGCCGGCGTACCGCGGGATGCGGGAGGAGTCGACGGGGCCGCGGGGCGTCTCGTTGCTGCTCATGATGAAATGCCTTCTTTCCTGCGCTTCGTCGCGCATGTACTGCTTTCCATACGACTCTACTGGTGAGCCGGGACCGGTTCGGACGCGAGTTCGGGGTTCCGTCCGGCGAGGCGTTCACGCCAGGTGGCGAGCACGGTCTCGTCGGTGGGCCTGGTCGCCAGGGAGACGACGACGTAGGCGACGAAGGAGGCGAGCAGGCCGTAGTAGACCGGCTCGTTGGCGAGGATTCCGTAGCCCGCCATCAGGCCGATGACCGCGAGGCCGCCGACGATCACCGAGGACAGCGCGCCCTGCACCGTTCCGCGCTTCCACAGCAGGCCGCCGAGGATCGGCACGAGCAGGCCGCCGACGAGGAGGTTGTAGGCGACCGTCAGCGCCTCGACCACGTTGTTCAGGGCGATAGCGGTGCCGATCACGGCCACGCCCATGATCAGGATGAACAGGCGGTTGCCGCCGACCTCGTCATGGTCCTCGCCGCCGCGCCGTACGACACCCCGCAGCCGCGACCAGATGTCGTTGTTGGCGACCGTGGCGCAGGCGATCAGGGCGCCGGAGGAGGTGGACATGACGGCGGCGAGGGCGGCGGCCAGGACCAGGCCGCGGACGCCGACGGGGAGTTCGTCCTTGACGATGGTGGCGAAGGCGTCGTCGGGGCTGCCGAGCTTGGGGTAGAGCACCTTGGCGGCCGTGCCGATCACCGCGCCGGCGAGGGCGTACGCCAGACAGTAGGTTCCGGCCACCGTGCCGCCCCACTTGGCGGTCTTGTCGCTGCGGGCGGTGAACACGCGCTGCCAGATGTCCTGGCCGATCAGCATGCCGAACGTGTAGATCAGGACATAGGTGAAGATCGTCTCGCCGCCGATGCCCAGCGGGTCGAAGTACGAGGTCGGCAGCTTGGCCTTCATCTCGCCGAAGCCGCCTGCCTTGACCACGGCGATGGGCAGGAGCAGGAGCAGCACGCCGATGGTCTTCACCACGAACTGGACCATGTCGGTCAGCGTGATGGACCACATGCCGCCGAGGGTGGAGTAGGCGACGACGATCGAGCCGCCGAGGACGATCGCGACGGTCCGGTTCATGTCGAACAGGACGTCGAAGATCGTGGCGTAGGCGATGGTCGAGGTGACGGCCAGCATGAGGGTGTACGCCCACATGACCACGCCGGAGATGACGCCGGCCCGGCCGCCGTAGCGCAGGTCCAGCATCTCGGAGACGGTGTAGACCTTCAGGCGGGCGATGCGGGCGGAGAAGAACACCGACAGGGCGAGCAGGCCGAGGCCGATGGTGAAGACCATCCAGGCGCCGGAGAGGCCGTACTGGTAGCCGAGGCCCACGCCGCCGATGGTGGAGGCGCCGCCGAGGACGATCGCCGCCATGGTGCCGGAGTACATGGCAGGCCCCAGGCGGCGGCCCGCCACCAGGAACTCGCTCTTGGACCTGGCGCGGCGCATGCCCCACCAGCCCATGGCCAGCATGCCGGCCAGATAGACGACGATCACTGTGTAGTCGACGGCCATGCGGGGCCCTCCTTCGCGCACATTCCGGTGGCGTGTCGTGCAGATGCGGTGGGGACGCGCCGACAGCAGATCGCGGGGACATCCGCCCGTACCCGCGGCCGTCGGCCTGCCTTGACACTAGGTGGCCGGAAAGCGACTGCGAAGTGTACGTTTCATCCATATGAATGGGCGTGGATGGAGGGAACGCACACCATGCCGGAGACGATCACCCCAGCGGTCCCACCGACCCCACCCGTACCGCTCACGGCCCTGCTGGCCCGCGAGGATCTCGCCCTGCGCCAGATCGCGGGCCCGTCCGACCCCTCGATCGTGATCCACTGGGCGCACACCTCGGAGATGGCCGACCCGTACCCGTATCTGCTGGGCGGCGAGCTGCTGCTCACGGCCGGGGTGCACGTCCCGGAGGCGGCGGGTTCGGATGGGGGCGCCCCCGGTCATGGGGGTCCCCCCGCTCGAGCCAAGCCGAGAGAGGGGGAGGATTCGAGCCTGGGGGACTACTTCGACGGCTACGTCTCCCGGATCGTCGAGGCGGGCGGCGCGGCCCTCGGCTTCGGCCTGGCCCCGGTGCACGACACCGTCCCGCGCGCACTCGCGGCGGCCTGCGACCACTACGGCCTCCCCCTCCTGGAGGTCCCGCCCCAGACCACGTTCTCCGGCGTGGCGCGCGCGGTGTGGCAGCTGATGGCCCAGGCCCGCCTGGCCGAGCTGCGCCGCGTCACGGAGGCCCAGCAGAGCCTCGCGGCGGCGGCCTCCCGACCGGATCCGGTGCCTTCGGTGCTGCGCCAGCTGGCCCAGCGCCTGACCGGGCACGCGGTGCTGTACGGCCCCGACGGCACCGAGGTCGCGGCGGCGGGCCGGGAGCCGGCGGAGGGGGTGCGGGGGGCGCTCGCGGAGCTGTCGGGCGTGGTGCGGCCCGCGGGGCGTACGGCGCCCAGGGCAACCTCCGCCACCGACACCGTCGGCGACACCCACCTGACCGTCTACGCCCTCGGCGCCGGCGAGGGGTTCGTGCTCGGCGTGGCCACCCCTCGGCGCGACCCCGGGGATCACACCATCGCCTCCGTCGCCGCCGTACTGCTGTCCCTGCTGACCGGTGAGCACCACAGCGGTGCCGGTGCCGCCCGCTCCTCCGCTCTCGTACGGCTGTTGCTGGGCTCCCCGCCCGAGCAGGTGGCCCCGCTGCTCGGCACCGGAAAGTGGCTGGTCGTGCACGCGCGGCCGGAGGCCCAGTCGCCCGATGCCGTCGCCGCGTCCGCGCTCGGGGCCGCGCTGGGCTCGCCGCTGGTCGACCTCGGGCACGAGGTCGTACGGGTGCTGGTGCCGGGTGATCGGGCGCCGGAGCCGCAGGCCGGCTGGACGCTCGGGGTGAGCGCCGCCGCGGAGGCGTCCGAGTGGCCGGCCGCCGATGCGCAGGCGGGCCGTGCGCTCGCCCGGGCCCGCGCCACCCGCACCCCGCTGATCCGGCACGGCGCCCGGCCGGGGCTGGGGGACCTGGTGCCGCGGGCGGACGCCGAGGCACACGCCGGCGCGCTGCTCGCCCCGCTCGCCGGCCGTCCCGAGCTCACCGAGACCCTGCGCAACTGGCTGTCCCTGCACGGCAGTTGGGACCGTACGGCGGTGGCGCTGGAGGTGCACCGCAACACCGTGCGGCAGCGCATCGCCCGCTGCGCCGCCCTGTTGGACACCGACCTGGACGATCCGGACGTACGCATGGAGCTGTGGTTCGCGCTGCGGCAGCGCTGACGGGCGCACGTGAGCCCCGTCCCAGCGGCCGATATGCCGAGGACGCCCACGGCGCGCTGCCTCACAATGGGGGCATGCCGATACCCGGGACACCCAGCCGCGCCCAGCTCGTCGACCACCTGGTGAGGACCCGTATCGCGGGGGACGTCGCCACGCCCCGCGAGAACAACCTCTCCCACTACCGTCAGCTCGCCAACGGTGTCCGCAACTTCTGGCTCGGCCTGGAGCTGGGCGACCGCTGGACGGACGAGCAGGACGTGCTCGCGGTGATGGCCGAAAGAGTCGGCGTCAACGACGATCCCGAGTTCCGGTACGGACAGGACACCATCGACCCCGAGCTGACCGTGGGCGCGCTGGAGCGGATGGCGGCGCGACTGCGCAAGGCGGCCGAGGACCGGCAGCGGGTGCTGTTCGCGACCGGCCACCCGGGCGGTCTGCTGGACGTGCACCGGGCCACGGCCGCCGCGCTGCGCACGGCCGGCTGCGAGATCGTGGTCATCCCGGACGGGCTGCAGACGGACGAGGGGTACGTCATGCAGTTCGCGGACGTCGCGGTGCTGGAGCACGGGGCGACGCTGTGGCACACCCACTCCGGGGAGCCGATGCGGGCCATTCTGACGGGACTTGAGCGCGAGGGGCGGCCCCTACCGGACCTGGTCGTCGCCGACCACGGGTGGGCCGGCTACGCGGGGCAGCACGGCCTGGACTCGGTGGGATACGCCGACTGCAACGACCCGGCGCTGTTCCTCGCCGAGTCCGAGGGCACCCTCCAGGTCGTCGTACCGCTCGACGACCACGTGGTGAGCCCCCGTCACTACGACCCGATGACCGCGTACCTGCTGGCGGAGGCGGGCCTTTCCTGACCCGCCCCGGCGCCGCTCCGGCGCGGCACTGTGCGGCCCCGCACGCGGGGCCGCACAGTGTGGGCGCGATCAGCACCGGATCAGCTGCTGCCGCTGCTCATGCTGCTGGTACTGCTGTTGCTGGCATGGCTGCTACTGCTGCTGGTGTTGCTGCTGGTGTTGTTGCTGGTGTTGCCGCTACTGCTACTGCTGCTGCTCCTGCCGCTGTTGCTGTTGCCGCTGTTGCTCCAGCCACCGTTGCCCCAGTTGCCGTTGCTCCAGCCACCGTTGCCCCAGTTGCCGTTGCCCCAGTTGCCGTTGCCCCAGCCCCAGCCCCAGCCACCCCAGCGGCCGCCCCAGCCCCAGCCCCAGCCGCCGCGGTGGCGGTGGTGCCAACCCCAACCCCAACCACAACCACAGTCAACGAGCCGGCTGTGGACACTGAGGCTGTGCTCTGCGGGGGCCGCCGAGGCGGTGCCCGCCGTGCCGATTGTGGCTCCGCCCGCCAGCAGGAGGCCTGCTGCGGACGTCACGACGTAACGCCTAACGCGCTGTGCTCGCATGGGAAGCTACCCTTCTGTTTCCATCATTTCCCGCGGCTCCATGAGGAAGACACGGGGCGGATGGTCGGCGCCGTGCTCACTGAGGGGGACGTCACGGCGCGCTCTTCAGGTGTCACCGCAGAGGATTGACTGCACGGACGTCGCCGCCGACGTCTGCCGTTCCCGGGATCCGGAAACCGTCGGCCGGTCACACCGTGTACTGCGGCGCTCACTCATAGAGACTAGTGCCACACCGGCCACTCGGCATCTCGAGGCAACATCAGTCACGCGGAACGCGGACGACACCCTCCTGGATGACGGTGATGGCGAGTCGCCCGTCCTGTGTGTAGATGCGCGCCTGGCCGAGGCCACGGCCGCCGTGCGCGGACGGCGACTCCTGGTCGTACAGCAGCCATTCGTCGGCGCGGAAGGGGCGGTGGAACCACATCGCGTGGTCCAGGGAGGCCCCGACGACGTCCCCGACCGCCCAGCCGCCGCGGCCGTGCGCGAGCAGCACGGAGTCGAGGAGGGTCATGTCGGAGACGTAGGTGGCGAGGACGACGTGCAGCAACGGGTCGTCGTCCAGCTTGCCGTTGGTGCGGAACCACACCTGCGAGTGCGGCTCGCGCGGCGCGCCGAACTGCCCGTACGGCGGCTCCTCCACGTACCTGAGGTCGATGGCCTCGCGGGCCTCCAGGAACTTCTCGACGACCTCGGGAGCGAGGTGGCCGTAGCCGCGCAGCCGCTCGTGCGAGGTGGGCAGGGTCGCCGGATCGGGCGAGGGGGGCATGGGCGCCTGGTGCTCCAGGCCCTCCTCGTACGTCTGGAAGGACGCCGAGAGATGGAAGATCGGCTTGCCGTGCTGGACGGCGACCACTCGGCGGGTCGTGAAGGACCGGCCGTCGCGGATGCGGTCGACGGTGTAGACGATCGGCGCGCCGGGATCGCCCGGGCGCAGGAAGTAGGCGTGGAGCGAGTGGGCGGGACGGTCGGCGGGGACCGTGCGGCCGGCGGCGACCAGCGCCTGCGCCGCGACCTGCCCGCCGAAGACGCGGGGTACGACGGCGGAGCGGGACTGGCCGCGGAAGATGTTCTCCTCGATCTGCTCGAGGTCGAGCAGATCGAGGAGATCCTGGAGTGCCTGGCTCATGGCATCTAGTTGTACAGGCCAGTGATTGCGACGGTGACAGGTCCGTCTTACAGGCCCATGTCCTTCGCGATGATCGACTTCATGATCTCGCTGGTGCCGCCGTAGATGCGGTTGACGCGGTTGTCCGCGTACAGGCGGGCGATCGGGTACTCGTTCATGTAGCCGTAGCCGCCGTGCAGTTGCAGGCAGCGGTCGATCACACGGTGGGCGACCTCGGTGCAGAACAGCTTGGCGGAGGCGGCCTCGGCGGGAGTCAGCTCGCCGGCGTCAAGGGCCTCCGTCGCGCGGTCGGCGACGGCCTCGGCGGCGTCCACCTCGGCCTGGCAGCCGGCCAGCTCGAACTTGGTGTTCTGGAAGTGGGCGACCGGCTTGCCGAAGACGGTGCGCTCCTGCACGTACTGCTTGGCGAACCGGACGGCGGCCTTGGCCTGCGCGTAGGCGCCGAAAGCGATGCCCCAGCGCTCGGAGGCCAGGTTGTGGCCGAGGTAGTAGAAGCCCTTGTTCTCCTCGCCGAGCAGGTCCTCGACCGGGACCTTGACGTCGACGAAGGCCAGCTCGGCAGTGTCGGAGGTCTTCAGGCCCAGCTTGTCGAGCTTGCGGCCGACGGAGTAGCCCTCGGACTTGGTGTCCACGGCGAACAGCGAGATGCCGTGGCGGCGGTCCTCGGCGGTGGGCGCGGAGGTGCGGGCGCACACGATCACGCGGTCGGCGTGGACGCCGCCCGTGATGAAGGTCTTGGCGCCGTTGAGGACGTAGTGCGTGCCGTCCTCGCTCAGCTTGGCGGTGGACTTCATGCCCGCGAGGTCGGAACCGGTGCCCGGCTCCGTCATCGCGATGGCCCACATCTCCTCGCCGGTGACGAACTTCGGCAGGTAGCGCTTCTTCTGCTCGTCGGTGGCGAGCATCTTGATGTACGGCAGGGCGAGCAGCACGTGCACGCCGGAGCCGCCGAACTGGACGCCCGCGCGGGCGGTCTCCTCGTAGAGGACGGCCTCGAACTTGTGGCTGTCCAGGCCCGCACCACCGAACTCCTCGGGCACGTTGATGCCGAAGATGCCCAGCTCACCGAGCTTGTAGTAGAAGTCGCGCGGCGCCTGGCCCGCGGCGAACCACTCGTCGTAGACCGGTACGACCTCGGCCTCGATGAAGGCGCGCAGGGTCTCCCGGAACGCCTCGTGATCCTCGTTGAACACCGTACGGCGCACGCCGCCCACCTCCAGGTACCTGTCTAAGCGCTTGCTCAGACTCGAAGATACCGGCGAGTACGGTGATGAGTCCAGGGTGAGTTGTGCCACCCGCCCGGGGCGGGCGGGTGGCTGATGTCAGTTCCCGGCCTTGCCGTAGCGGCGGAAGGCGGAGGTGTCGACCGTCCAGGGGCCGAAGGGCACCGAGTCCCCGAAGATGCAGGGGTCCTTGCGGGTGTAACGGCCCTTGCAGGGATCGGAGTGCACCTCGATCGTGCCTGTGCGCGGGTCGACGATCATGTAGCGCGGGATACCCATGGCCGGGTAGTCGTCGAGCTTATCGACATAGTCGTTGTTCGGGTTGGACGGCGAGACGATCTCGACAGCCGCGAGCACCTGAGTCGCGTCAACGGCGAGGCCTTCCTCGTCGAGGACGACCTCGGGGATGACGACCGCGTCAGGGAGCCGCATACGACCCAGTGCCGGGTGCTCGATCTCAGGGCCGCTCGCACAGATGTATCCGGGATGCGTAGTGAGGAGCTGCTCGTCCAGCTGCTTGCAGATACGGCGGATAGTGCCCTCATGCCGCTTCGACGGGCGCATCATGGCCAGTATCGGACCAGACGGCCCGATCTCGACACTCCAAGCCCCTTCGAGCCGCTCCGCGTAGGCCCCGAGATCCTCGGCGATCGCGCGCATCTTCGCGTAGTCCATGCCCATGCCCTCAGGTTAGTGAAAATCCACCTGACCTACCCCTCCCCCGCCGCCTCGAACGCCCCCCGCGCCATCCGGTGCAGCAGGGCCGCCGTGGCCCCCCGCCCCGGCAAGGTGCCCGCGCGCCCCAGGTGCGGTGTCGAGTTCAGCAGGCCGAAGACCGAGTGGACCGCCGAGCGGGCAGACGGCTCCGACAGCCCCGGATACACCTCGCGGACCACCTCCACCCACAGCTCGACGTACTGCCGCTGGAGCTGGCGCACCAGCTTGCGGTCGCTGTCGCGCAGGCGGTCCAGCTCGCGGTCGTGCAGGGTGATGAGGGGACGGTCGTCCAGGGCGAAGTCGATGTGGCCCTCGATGAGGGAGTCCAGGACCGCCGAGGGCCGGGTGTCGCCGTCGGCCTCCGACAGGCGGCGCTTGGCGCCCGTCAGCAGCTGGCCGCTGATGCCGACCAGCAGCTCGGCGAGCATCGCGTCCTTGCCCGGGAAGTGCCGGTACAGGCCGGGGCCGCTGATCCCGACCGCGGCACCTATCTCGTCGACACCGACGCCGTGGAAGCCGCGCTCGGCGAAGAGCCGGGCGGCCTCCTTGAGGATCTGCTCGCGGCGGGTCGGGGCGTCGGTTCTGGTGACCATGCAGGCAATTCTAGACAGCGAGGTTAGCGGTCGTTAACCTGATGGAAATGGTTAACGCTCATTAACAGCCGATCACAGGTTCGATCACCGGGTGAGGGGACCGCAGGATGCAGGAGGCACCGGAGCTCCGGAGCGCGGCAGATCCCGCGTCGGAGGCCTGGCGGGCCAATGAACAGGCTCATCTCGCGCTCGTGGAGGAGCTGCGCGGCAAGCTGGCCGCGGCCGCCCTCGGCGGCGGCGAGAAGGCGCGGGCCCGGCACACCGCGCGGGGCAAGCTGCTGCCGAGGGACAGGGTGGACACGCTGCTCGACCCGGGGTCGCCGTTCCTGGAGCTGGCGCCCCTCGCGGCCGACGGGATGTACGACGGGCAGGCCCCGGCCGCCGGGGTGATCGCCGGGATCGGGCGGGTCAGCGGGCGCGAGTGCGTGATCGTCGCCAATGACGCGACCGTCAAGGGCGGCACGTACTACCCGATGACCGTGAAGAAGCACCTGCGCGCCCAGGAGATCGCCCTCGACAACCGTCTGCCGTGCGTCTACCTCGTGGACTCCGGCGGTGCCTTCCTGCCCATGCAGGACGAGGTCTTCCCCGACCGCGACCACTTCGGGCGGATCTTCTACAACCAGGCCCGGATGTCCGGCGCCGGGATCCCGCAGATCGCCGCCGTGCTCGGGTCCTGCACGGCCGGTGGGGCGTATGTGCCCGCGATGAGCGACGAAGCCGTGATCGTCCGCAACCAGGGGACGATCTTCCTCGGCGGGCCTCCCCTGGTGAAGGCCGCCACCGGCGAGGTCGTCACGGCGGAGGAGCTCGGCGGCGGCGAGGTGCACTCCCGGACTTCCGGGGTCACCGACCACCTCGCCGAGGACGACGCGCACGCCCTCAGGATCGTGCGGAACATCGTCGCCACCCTCCCGGCCCGGCAGTCCCTGCCGTGGGAGGTCCAGCCGGACGTGGAGCCGAAGGTCGACCCGTACGGGCTGTACGGCGCCGTCCCGGTCGACTCCCGTACCCCCTACGACGTACGCGAGATCATCGCCCGTGTCGCCGACGGCTCCCGTTTCGCCGAGTTCAAGAGCGAGTTCGGGCAGACCCTCGTCACCGGCTTCGCGCGGATCCACGGCCACCCGGTCGGGATCGTCGCCAACAACGGCATCCTGTTCTCCGAGTCCGCCCAGAAGGGCGCCCACTTCATCGAGCTGTGCGACCAGCGCGGGATCCCGCTGGTGTTCCTGCAGAACATCTCCGGGTTCATGGTCGGCAGGGACTACGAGGCGGGCGGCATCGCCAAGCACGGCGCCAAGATGGTGACGGCCGTGGCGTGCACGCGCGTGCCGAAGCTGACCGTGGTCGTCGGCGGTTCGTACGGCGCGGGCAACTACTCGATGTGCGGCCGGGCCTACTCCCCCCGCTTCCTGTGGATGTGGCCCAACGCCAAGATCTCCGTGATGGGCGGCGAGCAGGCCGCCAGCGTCCTCGCCACGGTCAAGCGCGACCAGTTGGAGGCCCGGGGAGAGGCCTGGCCCGCCGAGGACGAGGAGGCCTTCAAGGCGCCGGTCCGCGCGCAGTACGAGCGTCAGGGCAACGCCTACTACGCCACGGCCCGCCTCTGGGACGACGGCGTGATCGACCCGCTGGAGACCCGTCAGGTGCTGGGCCTCGCCCTGACCGCCTGCGCCAACGCGCCTCTGGGAGACCCCCAGTTCGGCGTCTTCCGGATGTGAGGAGGGGAACCGTGTTCGACACAGTGCTGGTCGCCAACCGGGGCGAGATCGCCGTACGCGTCATCCGTACGCTCCGCTCGCTGGGCGTGCGCTCGGTGGCGGTCTTCTCCGACGCCGACGCCGACGCGCGGCACGTACGGGAGGCCGACACGGCGGTACGGATCGGGCCTGCGCCGGCCGCCGAGAGCTATCTGTCCATCGACCGCCTCCTGGACGCCGCCGCCCGCACCGGCGCCCAGGCCGTCCATCCCGGGTACGGCTTCCTCGCAGAGAACGCCGGGTTCGCGCGCGCCTGCGAGGAGGCGGGGCTCGTCTTCATCGGCCCGTCGGCGGACGCGATCGCGCTCATGGGCGACAAGATCCGCGCCAAGGAGACCGTGCAGGCGGCCGGGGTGCCGGTGGTGCCGGGTGGCCGTGACCCCGAGCTCGCCGAGGCGGCCCGCGCGCTGGGCGCGCCCGTGCTGCTCAAGCCCTCCGCCGGCGGTGGCGGCAAGGGTATGCGGCTGGTGCGGGACATGACCGTGCTGGAGGAGGAGATCGCCGCCGCCCGCCGCGAGGCCCGCGCCTCCTTCGGCGACGACACCCTGCTGGTGGAGCGGTGGATCGACCGGCCCCGGCACATCGAGATCCAGGTGCTCGCCGACGGCCACGGCAACGTCGTCCACCTCGGCGAGCGCGAGTGCTCGCTCCAGCGACGGCACCAGAAGATCATCGAGGAGGCGCCGAGCGTGCTCCTCGACGAGGCCACGCGCGCGGCGATGGGCGAGGCGGCCGTGCAGGCGGCCCGCAGTTGCGGGTACCGGGGCGCGGGCACGGTGGAGTTCATCGTGCCGGGCGGGGACCCGTCGCAGTACTACTTCATGGAGATGAACACCCGCCTCCAGGTGGAGCACCCCGTCACCGAGCTCGTCACCGGCCTGGACCTGGTGGAGTGGCAGCTCAGGGTGGCGGCCGGGGAGAAGCTGGGCTTCGCCCAGGAGGACGTGACGCTCACCGGGCACGCGATCGAGGCCCGGATCTGCGCGGAAGACCCCGCGCGCGGCTTCCTGCCCTCAGGCGGCACCGTCCTGCTGCTGAACGAGCCGCAGGGCGACGGCGTCCGCTCCGACTCCGGGCTGAGCGAGGGCACCGAGGTGGGCAGCCTGTACGACCCGATGCTGTCCAAGGTGATCGCCCACGGCCCCGACCGGGAGACCGCGCTCAGGAAGCTCCGGGCGGCGCTCGGGGAGACGGTCACGCTGGGCGTGCAGACCAACGCGGGGTTCCTGCGGCGGCTGCTGGCCCATCCGGCTGTTGCGGCCGGGGACCTGGACACCGGGCTGGTGGAGCGCGTGGTGGACGAGCTGGTCACCACGGACGTACCGGAGGAGGTGTACGAGGCGGCCGCGGCCGTACGCGCGAAGGCGCTGGAGCCCCGTACGGACGGCTGGGTCGACCCCTTCTCGGTGCCGAACGGCTGGCGGCTCGGCGGCACCCCGAGGCCGCCCGCCTTCCACCTCCGGGTGCAGGAACCGGTGACGTACACCCCGCGCGGCAGCTCCACCGCCACCGACGCCACGGTCTCCGTCACCCTCGACGGTGTCCGGCACACCTTCCATCGGTCCGGTGACTGGATCGGCCGCGACGGCGACGCCTGGCAGGTGCGGGACCACGACCCGGTGGCCGCGTCCCTCAGCCGGTCCGCGCACGCGGGCGCCGACTCCCTGACCGCGCCCATGCCGGGCACGGTGACCGTGGTGAAGGTCGCCGTCGGGGACGAAGTGACCGCCGGGCAGAGCCTGCTGGTGGTGGAGGCGATGAAGATGGAGCACGTCATCTCCGCCCCGCACGCCGGCACGGTCGCCGAGCTGGACGTGACGCCGGGCACGACGGTCGCCATGGACCAGGTGCTCGCCGTGATCGCACCCCACGAGGAGGTGGCGCAGTGACCGCCGAGGGTCTCCCCATGGTCGTACCGGCCCCGGACCTGCCCGCGCGGGTGCGGATCCACGAGGTCGGCGCGCGTGACGGGCTGCAGAACGAGAAGCGGACCGTACCGACCGAGATCAAGGCGGAGTTCATCCGCCGCCTCGCCGACGCGGGCCTGACCACGATCGAGGCGACGAGCTTCGTGCACCCCAAGTGGGTGCCCCAACTGGCCGACGCCGAGCAGCTGTTCCCGCTGCTCGGCGGGCTCGAAGGGGTCGAGCTGCCCGTGCTGGTGCCCAACCAGCGCGGTCTGGACCGCGCGTTGGCCCTCGGCGCCGACCGGGTCGCCGTCTTCGCCAGCGCCACCGAGTCCTTCGCGAAGGCCAACCTCAACCGCACGCTGGACGAGTCGCTCGCCGTGTTCGGGCCGGTGGTGCGGCAGGCCAAGGACCGGGGCGTGCACGTGCGCGGCTATGTGTCCATGTGCTTCGGCGACCCCTGGGAGGGCGCGGTCCCCCTCCACCAGGTGGCCCGCGTCTGCACGGCCCTGAGGGACATGGGCTGCGACGAGCTGAGCCTGGGCGACACGATCGGCGTCGCCACTCCGGGCCACGTCCTCGAACTGCTCTCCGTCCTCAACGAGAAGGGCGTGCCGACGAACGTGATCGGCGTGCACTTCCACGACACCTACGGCCAGGCGCTCGCCAACACCCTGGCCGCCCTGCAGCACGGCGTCACCACCGTGGACGCCTCGGCGGGCGGGCTCGGCGGCTGCCCCTACGCAAAGTCCGCCACCGGCAACCTCGCCACCGAGGACCTCGTCTGGATGCTGCACGGACTCGGCATCGAGACCGGGGTCGACCTCGGCCGTCTGACCGCCACGAGCGTGTGGATGGCCGCCCATCTGGACCGGCCCAGCCCGTCCCGTACCGTCCGCGCCCTCTCCCACAAGGACCAGTGATCAGCATGGACCACCGTCTCAGCCCCGAGCTGGAGGAACTCCGCCGTACGGTGGAGGAGTTCGCGCACGACGTGGTGGCGCCGAAGATCGGCGACTTCTACGAGCGGCACGAGTTCCCGTACGAGATCGTCCGCGAGATGGGCCGTATGGGCCTGTTCGGGCTGCCGTTCCCGGAGGAGTACGGCGGCATGGGCGGCGACTATCTGGCCCTCGGAATCGCCCTGGAGGAGCTGGCCCGGGTGGACTCCTCGGTGGCGATCACCCTGGAGGCGGGCGTCTCCCTGGGTGCCATGCCCCTCCACCTCTTCGGTACGGAGGAGCAGAAGCAGGCGTGGCTGCCCCGCCTGTGTTCGGGCGAGATCCTGGGCGCGTTCGGCCTGACCGAGCCGGACGGCGGCAGCGACGCCGGAGCGACCCGTACGACGGCCCGCCTCGACCCCGACACGAACGAATGGGTGATCAACGGCACGAAGTGCTTCATCACCAACTCGGGCACGGACATCACGGGCCTGGTGACGGTGACCGCCGTGACGGGCCGCAAGCCGGACGGCAAGCCGCAGATCTCGTCGATCATCGTGCCGTCCGGCACCCCGGGCTTCACGGTGGCGGCTCCCTACTCGAAGGTCGGCTGGAACGCCTCCGACACGCGCGAGCTGTCCTTCGCCGATGTCCGCGTCCCGGCCGCCAACCTGCTCGGCGAGGAGGGCCGCGGTTACGCCCAGTTCCTGCGCATCCTGGACGAGGGCCGGATCGCCATCGCGGCCCTCGCGACGGGCCTGGCCCAGGGCTGTGTGGACGAGTCGGTGAAGTACGCCAAGGAACGCCAGGCCTTCGGCCGGCCGATCGGCGCCAACCAGGCCATCCAGTTCAAGATCGCCGACATGGAGATGAAGGCCCACACGGCGCGCCTGGCCTGGCGCGACGCGGCGAGCCGCCTGGTGGCCGGCGAGCCCTTCAAGAAGGAGGCCGCCCTCGCCAAGCTCTACTCCTCCACGGTCGCCGTCGACAACGCCCGGGACGCCACCCAGATCCACGGCGGCTACGGCTTCATGAACGAGTACCCGGTGGCCCGCATGTGGCGCGACTCCAAGATCCTGGAGATCGGCGAGGGCACGAGCGAGGTCCAGCGGATGCTCATCGCGCGGGAACTGGGGCTGGTGAGCTGAGACAGCGGCCTGACGTGAGGGCGAGCCAGGCCCGCCCTCACCCGGGCCGGAGCCTCAGCCGTCGGTCAGGGTGCGGTCCAGGAGGGGCAGCAGGCGGTCCCAGTGGCGCTGCAGTGCGTCGGTGTCGAAGGCGTCGGTGTCGGACATGGTGAAGCCGTGGACGGTGCCGGGGTAGATCTCGGAGGTGTAGCTGACACCCGCGGCGTCCAGGGCCTGGTTGAGTTCGCCGAGGGCCTCGGGCGTCATGTCGGTTTCGGCATGGCCGAGGTGGACCTCGGCGGTGAGCTCGGACACGAGGCGGTGCATCTCGGGCCCGTCGGCGCCCACGGGGCCGTGGAATTCGGCGACGGCGGCCACCTGGCCGGGGTGGGCCGCGGCGGTGCGCATCGCCAGGAGGCCGCCGAAGCAGTAGCCGGTCACCGCGACCGGTCCGGCGGCGACCTCGGGCCGGCTGGTGAGGAACCCGAGGTAGGCGTCGGCGTCGCGCAGGACACGTTCGGCGGTGTGCGCCTCGATCAAGGGCATCAGCTGGGCGATGAGCGCGCGCCGGACGTCTCCCCCGATGTACTCGGGAAGCTCGAACAGCGGTGCCGGGCCGTGCCGGTAGAAGAAGTTGGGGACGAGCACGTAGTACCCGTGCCCGGCCAGTTCGCAGGCCATCTCCCGCAGCACGGGCCGGATGCCGAAGGCGTCCGCGTACATCAGCACCCCTGGGTGCCGCCCGCCACCGTCGGGGAAGGCGGCGAAGGCGTCGGCCCGTCCGTCCGGGGTGGGGATCTGCAGCATCTTGGTGGACATGAGTTCTCCTGTCGTGGTTGACGTGTCGAGCCTGCGGTCAACACGACGGAGGCGGAGCGCGCGCAGCAGCAGATCCCCGGTCGAACAGCGGGCCCGCACCGGCCCGTACGGCGCTCAGCGGAGCACCGGGTCACCCGTCCGTGTGTGGCGCGATGCCGTCCCGGTAGTCATCGCCGCCCAACCTAGCCCACCGGACAGAACCGATGCCAGCACCCTTTCGCCAGGTCCACTCAGTCGGCTTGCTGCCGATGGGAGCGGCCGACGAGAACGGCCCCGCCCTGCCGCACGGGCCCGTCGGCCGGCGTCAGCCCCGACGGGAGAGCGCCGGTGATGCGGGCCGTGTGGCGGTAGGCCCGCAGGGCGGCGGCCAAGGCGCGGCCCTGGGCGGGCGGGGCGGCCAGGGCTTCGTCCAGCCGGGTGGTGAACCGGTTCCAGCGGGCCCGGTCACCGCTCGCGTAGTAGGCCGTGCCGTCGGTGCCGTGCAGGCCGTAGGCGCGGCTGACGTACCGGCACAGGTGCAGGGCGCCGAGGGTCGAGCCCTCCAGGACGTACAGGAAACCGAGCAGTGAGAGCGGGTCCGCGGCCGCCGTCGTACGGATGTCCGCCGTGAAGGCCGCCGCGTGCGCCGCGGGCCACCGGCCGGGGGTGGTGCCACGGCTCGCGAAATGGCGCAGATCGCGCTCGATCAGCGGGGCCTTCCGCAGGTCCTCCGCCGCCCACAGACCGGCGACGGACGGGGCGACGGCTCGGGAGAGTTCCGTCTCCAGCTCACCCAGCACCAGGCGCAGAGCGGCCAGTTGGGCCGTGTAGCGGGCGAGGGGGAGGGTGCCGTCGAGCAGCGCGGTGGCGAAGCCGGTGCGCTCCAGGGCGTCGTGGCAGTCCCGGGTGCCGGCGCGCAGCCGGGCCGATGCGGTCGTCGTCATACGGCGCTCCGGCGCCGGAGGGTGTCGTGGAGGCGGTCGATGAGGTGGCCCTTGCGTTCGACGGTGAGGTCGAAGTAGGCGGCGCTGTGCGGGGAGCGGCACACGCGGCGGACGGCGTCCTTGGCGGCCTGTTTGCGCTCGACGGCCTCGCCGGACAGCGCGAGGAGCGTGCGGTCGAGGTCCGGGTGGCCGAGGACGTACTGCCGCAGCCGCTCGCCGTGCAGTGCCGCGCGGCCGGACGGGGGCGCGGAGTCGAGGAGTTCCAGGAAGACGCGGTTGCCCAGCCCGGCGTAGTCCTCGTGGGTGCGGGCGCCGGCGAACTCGGGCACGAAGTCGGTCAGGTCGTTGAACAGCTGGCTGGCCAGGCCGAGTTGGCGCATGGCCTCGTTCAGGGTGTCGCGCTCGTCCGCGACGACGCGCAGGGCGGCCAGCGCCGCGTCGAGCGGCATGCGGAACAGCGTGCCGGTCTTCAGCGCGGCCATCGACTCCCAGAACGCGACCCGCGCCGCGTGCGGCGCGTCGGCCAGTTCGGCGCGGGTGCGGGGCGAGCGGGTGGCGATGTCGACGGCCTGCCCCTGGAAACCGTGGGCCACTGATCCGAGCAGGCTGCCGACGACGGCGGGGTCGGCCGCGTGCGCCAGGGCGGCCGCGATCAGCCAGGAGCCGGTGTTGACGGCGAGCGGCACACCGTGGGTGCTGTGCAGTGCGGGTTCGCCGTAGCGGACGGCGCTGCCGTCCTGTACGTCGTCGAGCGCGACCGCGGCCTTCAGCAGGACGCGGACGGCGACGGCGGCCCGGCGGACCGCGGCGAGTCCCTCGCCCTCCGCCGCCGGCCCGTCGAATCCCCGGTAGTTGCGGTAGGCCCAGTAGACCATCGACGGCCGCAGCGGCCGTCCGCCGCCGGGCGCGCCGGGAGCGGGCCGCAGGGCCTCCTGGCCGGCCTTGGATCCGACGGCGTCGGCGACCGGCCCGTACAGGGCGCGCCCGAGGGCAGCGTCGTAGACGGAGTCCGCCGCTCCGGACGGCACCGGGGCCAGTGCGGCGAGGAACCGGTCCAGGTCCGCCTCCAGAAGTGCGGCGTCCTCCCGGACCACCGCATCCACCCGTACGCCGCTCGACGTCGTCGTCACGCACACCTCCGTCTCGATCAACACCTCACAGGAGCCAACGCGCGACTCAACGTAGCGAGACATGATCCAAACGGCCACGGAAGAGGGGGGAAGTCGCGAGGCGGACGGCGGAAGTTGACCGGATTCGCTCGTCTCGCACGGGGCGCGTGAGCCGCCCCCTCCTGGACATCAAGGAAGGTTAGGCTAACCTACCTTCGAACCTGTCCGGCGGGCGCTCCGCCCCGTTCGAAAGCAGTCATACCCATGTCGCATGCCCGTGCCACCCACCTCACTCGCCGCGGCCTCCTCGCCGTCGGCGGCGCCGTCGGACTCGGTGCCGCGCTCGCCGCCTGCGGGGACGACAAGGGCAAAGACGGTGGGTCCGGCAAGGGCACGACGGCCGCCAAGTCCGGGCCCTGGTCCTTCAAGGACGACCGCGGCACGACCGTGAAGCTCGGCGAGGTCCCGGCGAACATCGTCGCCTTCACCGGCGTCGGCGCCGCGCTCCACGACTACGGCGTCCAGGTCAAGGGCGTCTTCGGTCCGACAACGACCAAGGACGGCAAGGCCGATGTCCAGGCCGGCGACATGGACGTCAGCAAGGTGACGGTTCTCGGCAACGCCTGGGGCCAGTTCAACATCGAGAAGTACGCCTCGCTCGCGCCGGACGTGCTGATCACGACGATGTTCGACGACGCCGGCACCCTCTGGTACGTCCCCGAGGAGTCGAAGAAGAAGATCGCCCAGCTGGCCCCCGACATCGGCATCTCGGTCTACGACCGCCAGATCACCCAGCCGCTGCAGCGCATGTGGGACCTGGCCGAATCGCTGGGGGCGGACATGAAGGCCGCGAAGGTGACCGACGCCAAGGAGCGGTTCGAGGCCGCGGCGGCCCGGCTGCGCGCCGCCGCCAAGGCCAAGCCGGACATCAAGGTCATGGCAGGCAGCGCCGGCGACCAGCTGTTCTACGTCTCCGGCACCAAACTCTCGGTCGACCTGGAGTACTTCAAGGCCCTCGGCGTGAACTTCGTCGAGCCCCCGCAGAGCGCCAAGAAGCAGGGCGGTGGCTGGTACGAGTCGCTGAGCTGGGAGAACGTCGACAAGTACAAGGCCGACGTCATCATGATGGACGACCGGTCGTCGGCCATCCAGCCGGCCGACATCACCAAGCCGACCTGGCAGAAGCTGCCCGCGGTGAAGGCGGGTCAGGTCATCGCCCGGTCACCCGAGCCGATCCTTTCGTACGACAAGTGCGTGCCGCTTCTGAACAACCTGGCCGAGGCCCTGGAGAAGGCCAAGAAGGCCAGCTGAGGAGCTCCTGATGACGACGGCCGTAGCCACCCCCTTCCGTTTCTTCTCTCTGCAGGTCGTACGGACGAGGCGGCTGGGGCCGTCCCTCGTCCGCGTCACCTTCGGCGGCGCCGATCTGCACGCGTTCCACTCCGACGGGCGCGACCAGTCCCTCTCCCTGTTCCTGCCGCATCCGGGCCAACCGGAGCCCGTCGTTCCCCTGGACCTGGGCGACAGTTGGTGGCAGGCCTGGCGTGAACTGCCCGATGACGTACGGGCGGTGATGCGCTCGTACACGCTCCGGTCGCTGCGCCGGGACGCCGAGGGCAGCACGGTCGAGATCGACATCGACTTCGCGCTGCACGGCATCGAGCCCGGCGCCCCCGCCCCCGCCGGCCCCGCCTCCCGCTGGGCCGCCGGCGCCACCCCCGGCGACCGGGTGCTGCTGCTCGGCCCGGCGATCGCCGACAACCGCGCCATCCGCTTCCGCCCGCCCATGGACACCGACCTCGTCGTCCTGTGCGGCGACGAGACCGCCGTACCGGCCGCGACCGCCATCCTGGAGTCCCTGCCCGCCGGCACGTGCGCCCGGGCCTGGCTGGAGGTGCCGCACGCCGGTGACATCCAGGACGTGCACACGGAGGCGGACGCGGAGATCACGTGGCTCGTACGGCACGACGGGTCCCCCATGGCCGTCGACGCCGTACGGGCCGCACGACTTCCCCCTGCCGGGCGGCCGTACGTGTGGATCGCCGGCGAGTCGGGGCGGGTGAAGGCGCTGCGGCGGCACTTCGTCGGCGAGCGCGGGGTCGACCGGCGGCGGGTGACCTTCGTCGGGTACTGGCGACAGGGGATGGCCGAGGAAGAGCTGCGGGCGGCCGGGTAACTCCCTTGCGCGTGGCGCCGGTCACGGGTGAGGAGCGCCTTGATCCAATAAAGTTAGGTTAGGCTAACCTAAGCTGAAAGCGGTTCCGTTCAATCCCCGCACGGACTGTCCCCTCGGAGGACCCCCACATGCGCTCGCACCTGCTCAATGGCCTCACCACGGAGCACTACCGCAGCTCCGTGACCGAAGGAGTCGAGCGGGTGGCGGCCAAACTCGCCACCACCGACCGTCCGTTCACCGGCGTCACCGTCGACGCCCTCTCCCCCCGGATCGACGCCATCGACCTGGACCGCCCGCTCGGTGACACCGCCGCCGCCCTGGACGAACTGGAGGACGTCTACCTGCGCGACGCGGTCTACTTCCACCACCCCCGCTACCTCGCCCACCTCAACTGCCCGGTCGTCATCCCCGCGGTGCTCGGCGAGGCCGTGCTCTCGGCGGTCAACTCCTCCCTCGACACCTGGGACCAGTCCGCCGGCGGGACTCTCATCGAGCGCAGGCTCATCGACTGGACGGCCCACCGGATCGGCCTCGGGCCCGCCGCCGACGGCGTGTTCACCTCGGGCGGCACGCAGTCCAACCTCCAGGCGCTGCTGCTGGCGCGGGAGGAGGCGAAGACCGACAGCCCGGCCGAACTACGGGTCTTCGCCTCCGAGGTCAGCCACTTCAGTGTGCAGAAGTCCGCCAAACTCCTCGGGCTGGGCCAGGAGGCGGTCGTCCCCGTCCCCGTCGACCACGACAAGCGGCTGCAGACCGTCGCCCTCGCCCATGAGCTGGAACGCTGCCGGCGCGACGGGCTGGTGCCGATGGCGGTCGTCGCCACCGCCGGCACCACCGACTTCGGTTCGATCGACCCGCTCCCGGAGATCGCCGAGCTGTGCGCCCAGTACGGCGTGTGGATGCACGTCGACGCGGCCTACGGCTGCGGACTGCTCGCCTCGCCCACCCGCCGTCACCTCCTCGCCGGCATCGACCGAGCCGACTCCGTCACGGTCGACTACCACAAGTCCTTCTTCCAGCCGGTGAGTTCGTCCGCCGTGCTGGTCCGCGACGCGGCCACCCTGCGCCACGCCACCTACCACGCCGAGTACCTCAACCCGCGCCGCATGGTGCAGGAACGCATCCCCAACCAGGTCGACAAGTCCCTGCAGACCACCCGCCGCTTCGACGCCCTCAAGCTGTGGCTGACCCTGCGGGTGATGGGCGCGGACGGCGTCGGCGAACTCTTCGACGAGGTCTGCGCCCTGGCAGCGGAGGGCTGGAAACTGCTCGCCGCCGACCCCCGCTACGACGTCGTCGTCGAGCCCGCCCTGTCCACCCTGGTCTTCCGCTACATCCCGGCGGCCGTCACCGACCCGACCGAGATCGACCGCGCCAACCTCCAAGCCCGCAAGGCCCTGTTCGCCTCCGGTGACGCCGTGGTCGCCGGGACCAAGGTCGGCGGCCGCCACTACCTGAAGTTCACCCTGCTCAACCCCGAGACGACGCCGGCCGACATCGCCGCCGTCCTCGACCTGATCGCCGGCCACGCCGAGCAGTACCTGGGAGAGTGCCTTGACCGCGCGTCCTGAAGCCCCGGAAAACACCTACGACTTCGTGGGGATCGGGCTCGGCCCCTTCAACCTCGGCCTCGCCTGCCTCACCGAACCCATCGCCGGCCTGAACGGGGTCTTCCTGGACTCCAAGCCGCACTTCGAGTGGCACGCCGGGATGTTCCTGGACGGCGCCCACCTCCAGACCCCGTTCATGTCGGACCTGGTCACCCTCGCCGACCCGACCTCGCCGTACTCCTTCCTCAACTACCTGAAGGAAAAGGGAAGACTGTACCCGTTCTACATCCGCGAGAACTTCTATCCGCTGCGGACCGAGTACGACGACTACTGCCGCTGGGCGGCGGGCAAACTCGGCAGCCTCCGTTTCGGCACGACGGTCACCGAGGTGACGTACGAGGACGAGCTGTACGTCGTGCACACGCAGGCCGGTGAGACGTTCCGCGCCCGGCACCTGGTCCTGGGCACGGGGACGACCCCCTACGTCCCGCAGGCCTGCCAGCAGCTGGCCGGTGACTTCCTGCACAACTCCCAGTACCTGCACCGCAAGGCGGAGCTGCAGCGGAAGAAGTCCATCACGATCGTCGGCAGCGGCCAGAGCGCGGCCGAGATCTACCACGAGCTGCTCGCCGAGATCGACGCCCACGGCTACCAGCTCAACTGGGTCACCCGCTCCCCCCGGTTCTTCCCCCTCGAATACACCAAGCTGACCCTGGAGATGACCAGCCCGGACTACGTCGACTACTTCCGCGCGCTGCCGGAAGAGACCCGCTACCGGCTGGAGAAGCAGCAGAAGGGCCTGTTCAAGGGCATCAACTCGGATCTGATCGACTCGATCTTCGACCTGCTCTACCAGAAGGACGTCGAGAGCGGGGACCGCCCGGTCCCCACCCGCCTCCTCACCAACTCAACGCTCACGCACGCCAGCTACGAGGACGGCACCTACACCCTCGGCTTCCACCAGGACGAGCAGGGCAAGGACTTCGAGATCCGCACCGAGGGCCTGCTGCTGGCCACCGGCTACCACTACGAGCCCCCGGCCTTCCTCGCCCCCGTCCGGGACCGCCTCCGCTTCGACGGACACGGCCGCTTCGACGTCGCCCGCAACTACGCCATCGACGTCACCGGCCGAGGCGTCTTCCTGCAGAACGCCGGCGTCCACACCCACAGCATCACCAGCCCCGACCTGGGCATGGGCGCGTACCGCAACTCGTACATCATCCGCGAGCTGCTCGGCAGCGAGTACTACCCGGTCGAGAAGACCATCGCGTTCCAGGAGTTCGCCGTATGACCAGCGAGAACACGAGCTTCACCGTCCGCCCCGTCGACCCGCTGCAGGACGCCGAGCTGCTGCACTCCTGGGTCACCCACCCCAAGGCGGCCTTCTGGATGATGCAGGACGCGAGACTGGAGGACGTCGAGCGGGCGTACATGAAGATCGCGGCGGACGAACACCATCACGCGCTGCTCGGGTTGCGCGACGGGGAGCCGGTGTTCCTGATGGAAAGGTACGACCCCGCGCACCGCGAACTGGTCGGCCTGTACGAGCGCCGACCGGGCGACGTCGGCATGCACTTCCTGGTCGCACCGACCGACACGCCCGTGCACGGGTTCACGCGGGCAGTCATCACCGCCGTGATGGCGCATCTCTTCGAGGATCCGGCGACTGTGCGCGTGGTGGTCGAACCGGACGTGGACAACAAGGCCGTGCACGCGCTGAACAAGGCCGTCGGCTTCGCACCCGAGCGGGAGATCCAGAAGCCGGAGAAAAAGGCCCTGCTGAGCTTCTGCACGCGCGAGCGGTTCGTCGCCGCGACGGGGGTGGCTGCCTGATGAGCCCCGCCGACGCCGTGGCCCACCTCTCTCCCGAGCGCTGGGCGAGTGCCAGCCGCCTGCTCATCCGCAAGGCGCTCGCGGAGTTCGCGCACGAGCGCCTGATCACGCCCGAGGGGGACGGCAACCGGTACGTCGTGCGCAGCGACGACGGACTCACCGCCTACCGGTTCGCCGCCACCCTGCGCGCCCTCGACCACTGGCAGATCGACACCGACTCCATCACCCGCCACCGCGACGGCGCCGAACTCCCCCTGGCCGTCCTCGACTTCTTCATGGAGCTGAAGGACTCACTGGGCCTGAGCGACGAGATCCTGCCGGTCTACCTGGAGGAGATCTCCTCCACCCTCTCCGGCACCTGCTACAAGCTCGCCAAACCGAAGGTGACCTCCGCCGAGCTGGCCCGCCAGGGCTTCCAGGCGATCGAGACCGGGATGACCGAGGGTCACCCGTGCTTCGTCGCGAACAACGGGCGGCTCGGGTTCGGCATCCACGAGTACCTGTCGTACGCCCCGGAGACCGCGAGCCCCGTCCGGCTGGTGTGGCTGGCCGCGCACCGCTCGCGGGCCGCGTTCACGGCGGGTGCCGGGATCGAGTACGGCTCCTTCCTGCGGGAGGAACTGGGCGAGCCGACCCTGACCCGCTTCCACGCAACCCTCACCGGCCAGGGACTGGACCCCGCCGACTACCTCCTCATCCCCGTCCACCCCTGGCAGTGGTGGAACAAGCTCTCCGTCACCTTCGCCGCCGAGGTGGCCCGCCGGCACCTGGTCTGCCTCGGCGAGGGCGACGACGAGTACCTGGCCCAGCAGTCCATACGCACCTTCTTCAACTCCAGCGACCCGCACAAGCACTATGTGAAGACGGCCCTGTCCGTCCTCAACATGGGTTTCATGCGGGGCCTGTCGGCGGCCTACATGGAGGCCACCCCGGCGATCAACGACTGGCTGGCCCAGCTGATCGAGAACGACACCCTGCTGAAGTCGACAGGTCTGTCGATCATCCGGGAGCGTGCGGCAGTCGGCTACCGGCACCTGGAGTACGAGCAGGCGACCGACCGCTACTCGCCGTACCGCAGGATGCTGGCCGCGCTGTGGCGGGAGAGCCCGGTGCCGGGCCTCCAGGACGGTGAGTCCCTCGCCACCATGGCCTCCCTCCTCCACGTGGACCACACCGGCGCCTCCTTCACGGGCGCCCTGATCGAGCGCTCGGGCCTCAGCCCGGCGGAGTGGCTGCGCCGCTACCTCCGCGCCTACTACACCCCGCTCCTGCACAGCTTCTACGCCTACGACCTGGTGTTCATGCCGCACGGCGAGAACGTGATCCTGGTTCTGAAGGACGGGGTGGTGCAACGGGCGGTCTACAAGGACATCGCCGAGGAGATAGCGGTGATGGACCCGGACGCGGTCCTGCCGCCGGAGGTGCGCCGGATCCGCGTCGAGGTCCCGGAGGAGAAGAAGCTCCTCTCCCTCTTCACGGACGTCTTCGACTGCTTCTTCCGCTTCCTCGCTGCCCATCTCGCCGCCGAGGCGATCCTGGAGGAGGACGCCTTCTGGCGCACGGTCGCGGAGGTCACCCGCGAATACCAGAACGCGAACCCCCAACTGGCCGACAGGTTCCGCCAGTACGACATGTTCGCCCCGGAGTTCGCCCTGTCCTGCCTGAACCGACTCCAACTGCGCAACAACAAGCAGATGGTCGACCTCACCGACCCCTCCGGCGCCCTGCAACTGGTGGGCACCCTGAAGAACCCCATGGCGAACCTGTAACGCCTCCCAGACGGACGGGCAGCCCGGAGTACGGTCCTCCGGGGTGCCCGTCAGGGGTTGGTCAGCTCGTCGGCCAAGGTACCTGCGGCGACTTGTAGTACTCGATCCCGAGTGCGTCCCAGCGGGGGGCCTGGGCGGCCAGCCGGACCTTGTACGTGTTCCAGTCGTGGGTGGCCGACGGCGACCAGCCCAGTTCGGCCGCGCCCGGAAGGCGCGGGAACGCCATGTACTCGATGTCGGCGGACTTCGTCAGGGTCTCCGACCACAGGGGGGCCTCCACGCCCCTGATGGAGGAACTCGGTGCGCCCGGGAGGTAGTTGCCGGGGTTCCAGTCGTACGACCGCTGCACCTCGACGTAACCGGCCCACTTCGTGCCCAGCCTGGTGCTGCTGGTGTACTTCATGTCGAGGTAGAGCCGGTCCGCCGGGGACAGGATCAGCCCGGTGCCGTTCTGGGCGGCCTGGGCGACCTGGGCCTTCTCGGTCGCGCTGGTGCTGTCCAGGCCCCAGTACTGGGCGAGGGCGCCCTTGGCGGGGTGGGCGCCGGTGAGCTGGTGCCAGCCGATGACGGTCTTGCCGTACCTGGCGACGATCGGCTGGACGCGGTCCATGAACGTCACGTAGTCGTCATGGCTGGTGGAGTGCGCCTCGTCGCCTCCGATGTGCAGGTAGCGGCCCGGGGTGAGGGCGGCCAGCTCCCTGATCACGTCGTCTGCGAAGTCGTAGGTGACCTGCTTCGGCACGCACAGTGAGCTGAAGCCGACCTGGGTGCCGGTGTACAGCGGGGGTGCCACGCCGTTGCAGTTGAGGTCGGCGTAGGAGGCGAGGGCCGCGTTGGTGTGGCCGGGCATGTCGATCTCGGGGACCACCTCCAGATAGCGGGAGGCGGCGTAGGCCACGATCTCCCGGTACTGGTCCTTGGTGTAGTAGCCGCCCTTGCCGCCGCCGACCTCGGTGGAGCCGCCGTAGGTGGCAAGGCGCGGCCAGGAGTCGATGGCGATGCGCCAGCCCTGGTCGTCGCTGAGGTGCAGATGCAGCTCGTTGATCTTGTAGAGAGCCAGTTGGTCGATGTAGCGCTTGACCTGGCCGACCGTGAAGAAGTGCCGGGAGACGTCCAGCATGGCGCCCCGGTAGGAGTAGCGGGGGTGGTCCTCCAGGGTGCCGCCCGCGATCTGCCAGGGGCCCGGCTGGACCGTCTTTCGCTCCACGGCCGCCGGCAGCAGCTGACGGAGTGTCTGGACGCCGTGGAAGAGGCCGGCGGGCGCGCTCGCGGTGATGGTGACGCCGGCCGGGTCGCTGTGCAGCCGGTAGCCCTCGGCCCCGAAGTCGCCCTGGGCGAGGTGGAGCCGGATGCCGCCGGTGCCGTGGTCGGTGAGCGGCAGTGGATAGCCGGTGGAGGGGCGGAGGATGCCGGTGAGGTAGGTGCCGACGCGGCGGACCTCGGCGGAGTCGTCGACGTGGACGCCGGTCGCCCCGGTGATGCGGTACGGGGCCCCGCCGGGCTTGGCCGAGGCGGGGGCCGGCACCACCTGGTCCAGCGGTGTCGGGGCGGCCGCGCGCGCCGCGGGGGCGGCGCCGAGGGTGAAGGCCCCCGCCGCCGCCAGAAGCAGCAGGGATCCGAGGATGCGAGGTGTTCGGGGAGTCGTGCTGTGGTTCCGTCTCACATGCGCTCCCTTCAGATGTGGTCGAGACCACTCTCCCGCAGATCCGATGAAACAATCCCTCCATGGCGGAAATCATCCAGAAGGACGGCACCTGGGCCTTCGACGGCGATGCCCTGCGGCTCACCCCGGGGCGGGACAAGAACGTGAGCCCGCTCCGCCGTGAGCTGGGGGAACTCGTCGTACCGCTGGGGGCGTTGGCCGGTGTCTCCTTCGAGCAGGGCCGGCGGTCGGGGCGGCTGCGGCTGCGGCTGCGCGACGGCGCCGATCCGCTGACGCAGGCCACCGGCGGCCGGCTCGCCGAGCCGAACGACCCGTACCAGCTGACGGTGGAGTCCGACCGGTACGGCGTCGCCGAGTACTTCGCGGACGAGGTGCGCAACGCCCTGCTGCTGGACGGGGTTTCACCGCAGCCGGTCGACGGGTACCTGCTGCCGGGGCCGTCGCTGCCGGTGTCCGCCTCCGCCGGGGACGGCACGGCGACCTTCGACGGGGAGCGGGTGCGGCTGGAGTGGAACTGGAAGACGGAGGACGCCAAGTCCTCCGGCGGCCCCCGTGCGATCCGCCTCGCGGACGTCGTCGGCGTGGAGTGGCAGCCGGCGGCCGGGCTGGAGAACGGCCATCTGCGGTTCCTGGTGCGCGACGCCCCGGTGACGGCACCGCCGAAGTACGACCCGAACGCGGTCGAGCTGTGGGGGTTCAAGAAGGATCCGCTGATGGCGCTGGTGGCCGCCGCCGTGCAGGCGCGGCTGCCGCATCCCGCGGCCCCTGCGGCCCCCGCCGAGGAGGACGGCGTACGCCCGCAGCCCGTGGTGCTCGCCAAGGAGCCGGCCGCCGAGAACGAGCACGACGCCCTGCTGCGGCGCCTGCGCGAGCTGGGCGAACTGCGCCGGGACGGGGTGCTGACCGACGAGGAGTTCGCCCTGGCCAAGCAGGCGGTCCTCAAGCGCATGTAGAGCGCGGGTGAGGACCGCCCGGGGCCCGAAGACGCTGACGAATCCCTACTTCGCGGTGCGGGACACCGTGAAGTGGTCGATGCGGTCACCGGTCTCGGCGATGCCCGACACCGTCAGCGTGGTCTGGCGGCCCTTCGGCGCGGGGGTGACGTCCACGCGCAGGAAGGAGTAGTTCAGGTAGCGGACCCGGGACCAGGCGACGGTCTCGTTGACCTTGCCGTCCTTGGTGTTGATGAAGGAGGCGACGGAGTCGACCTCGTGCTCGTTGCCCTCGTAGGAGTCCGGGGCGCTGAACGCGTACAGGCTGCGGCCCGCCGCGCCGGCGGTGACGTAGACCACACCCTCGGTCTCGGGGTAGGCGGTGCCGCCGATCGGGAGCTTCTTGGTGACCTTGTTGTCCTTGATCACGTCGGTGCGCTCGTACTGGTGGTTGTGGCCGTTGATGACCAGGTCCACCTGGTACTTCTCGAACAGCGGCACCCACTCCTGGCGCACGCCCCCCTCCGAGGCGTGCGCCGTGGAGGTGCAGTAGGCGCAGTGGTGGAAGAAGACGACGATGAAGTCGACGTCGTCACACGCCCGGTACTTCTTCAGCTGGGTCTCGAACCACGTCGTCTGGGTTCCGCCCGAGATGCCCAGGTTCGCCGGGATCTCGAAGGAGACGTCGTTGGGGTCCAGCGAGACGACCGCGGTGTTGCCGTGGACGAAGGAGTAGACGCCGGGCAGGTTCTTCGCGTCCGGGCCGTTGTCCGGGAGGGTCCAGCGGGCCTCCTCGCCGCCGTAGCCGTTGGGCGAGTACCAGGCCTCCATGTCGTGGTTGCCGTAACTGACCATCCACGGGATCTGCTTGGCGACCGACTCGGTCTGGTACAGGAACTGGTCCCAGGTGCGCGAGTCGAAGCCCGTGTCGGTGGTCTTGCCCTGGCCGGCCGGGTCGCCGTAGGCGATGTCGCCGGCGTGCAGGTGGAAGGCCGGGTTCTGGCCGAGGATCAGGCTGTCGTTGGCGAGGGCGTGGTAGCTGACGCCCTGGTCGCCGAAGGCGGTGAAGGTGAACGGCGCCTTGTGGGCGGGAGCGGTGGTGAAGGTGCCCAGGGTGCCCAGCAGGTGCCGCTCGGCCGGGTCGAAGCCCTCGTGGCCGACGCCGTAGTAGTAGGTCCTGCCCGGGCGCAGGTGGGTGAGCTGGGCGTGCAGGTAGTACTGCGTGTGATCGCCGCTCGCGCCGACGCCGGCCGGGGTGTAGAGGGTGCGGACCTCGGCGTCGATCTTGCGGGAGAGGTCCCAGGGGTGGGCGCCGATGCGGATGAACGGGTTCTTCACGGCGACCGGGACCTGCCAGGAGACCGTCATCTCGGTGCGCGGGTCGTTGCCGTAGGCGAGGTGGCGGCCGAAGGGGGCGACGAGGGCGCCGTCGACCGCCTCCGTGGCGGGGGCGGTGGCTTGCGTCGGCACGGCGGCCTGGGCGGTGGCGCCCGGCACGAACGCGCCACCCGCGACGGCGCCGAGCGTGACGGCGCCGCCTCTGATCATGGTGCGCCGGGAGAATCTGGCGCGCAGGTACTCGTGCTGCTCCGCCATGCTCATGCGCGCGGCCAGCTTCTCCGGTACTCCCATACGAGGAATGTCCATGGAGTCTGAAAATGGTGTACATCTCCAACGAGACGCAAGACACAGGATGGACAGCCGAGGAACAGAGATCCACCAGCCCGACAACAGGCAGCTGCCCGATATCGGGCAGGATTCTTGCGAATCCGGCGCCGGTGGCCCAGGATCTACCGGGTGCACGACGAACTTCTTGATCACCTGATGCGGTCCACGCCCCTGAGCCGGGGCGAGGCGCTGCGGGTGGTCCAGGAGGTGCTCGCCTACTTCGACGAGTCGACGGAGGACTTCGTCCGGCGCCGCCACCGCGAACTCCAGGCCCAGGGCCTGGTGAACACGGAGATCTTCGAACGGATCGGGGCGGACCTCAAATATCGAGCGGTGGCACCGCCCGAGCTGACGCTCAGGCAGCTGCGACGCATCGTCTACGGCTAGGAATACCTGTACATGTGCGGAATTGTCGGATACATCGGGAAGCGTGACGTCGCCCCTCTCCTCCTGGAGGGTCTGCAGCGGCTGGAGTACCGCGGCTACGACTCCGCGGGCATCGTCGTCACCTCCCCGAAGGCGCCCGGCCTGAAGATGGTCAAGGCCAAGGGCCGGGTACGCGACCTGGAGGCCAAGGTCCCGGCGCGCTTCAAGGGCACCACCGGCATAGCCCACACCCGCTGGGCCACCCACGGCGCCCCCTCCGACACCAACGCCCACCCGCACATGTCGGCCGACAACAAGGTCGCCGTCGTGCACAACGGCATCATCGACAACGCCTCCGACCTGCGCCGCAAGCTGGAGGCGGACGGTGTCGAGTTCCTCTCCGAGACCGACACCGAGGTCCTCACCCACCTCATCGCCCGCTCCACCGCCGAGAAGCTGGAGGACAAGGTCCGCCAGGCCGTCCGCGTGATCGAGGGCACCTACGGCATCGCGGTCCTGCACGCCGACTTCCCCGACCGGATCGTGGTGGCCCGCAACGGCTCCCCGGTCGTCCTCGGCATCGGCGAGAAGGAGATGTTCGTCGCGTCCGACATCGCCGCCCTGGTCACCCACACCCGCCAGATAGTGACGCTGGACGACGGCGAGATGGCCACCCTCAAGGCCGACGACTTCCGCACCTACACCACCGAGGGCACGCGCACCACCGCCGAGCCCACCACGGTGGAGTGGGAGGCCGAGTCGTACGACATGGGCGGCCACGACACCTACATGCACAAGGAGATCTTCGAGCAGGCCGACGCCGTGGACCGCGTGCTGCGCGGCCGCATCGACGACCGCTTCTCCACCGTGCACCTCGGCGGCCTCAACCTGGACGCCCGCGAGGCCCGGCAGATCCGCCGCGTGAAGATCCTCGGCTGCGGCACCTCGTACCACGCGGGCATGATCGGCGCCCAGATGATCGAGGAGCTGGCCCGCATCCCCGCCGACGCCGAGCCGGCCTCCGAGTTCCGCTACCGCAACGCGGTCGTGGACCCCGACACCCTGTACGTGGCCGTCTCCCAGTCCGGTGAGACGTACGACGTCCTCGCCGCCGTCCAGGAGCTGAAGCGCAAGGGCGCCCGGGTCTTCGGCGTCGTCAACGTGGTCGGCTCGGCGATCGCCCGTGAGGCGGACGCCGGCATCTACGTGCACGCCGGACCCGAGGTCTGCGTGGTGTCGACCAAGTGCTTCACCAACATGACCGTCGCCTTCGCCCTGCTCGCCCTGCACCTGGGCCGCACCCGTGACCTCTCGGTCCGCGACGGCAAGCGGATCATCGAGGGCCTGAGGAAGCTGCCGGAGCAGATCACCGAGATCCTCAAGCAGGAGGAGAAGGTCAAGGAGCTGGCCGAGCTGTACGCCGACGCCCGCTCGATGCTCTTCATCGGCCGCGTGCGGGGCTACCCGGTGGCCCGCGAGGCCTCCCTGAAGCTCAAGGAGGTCTCCTACATCCACGCCGAGGCCTACCCGGCCTCCGAGCTGAAGCACGGCCCGCTGGCCCTGATCGAGCCGGCCCTGCCCACGGTCGCGATCGTCCCCGACGACGACCTGCTGGAGAAGAACCGCGCGGCCCTGGAGGAGATCAAGGCCCGCAGCGGCAAGATCCTCGCGGTGGCCCACCAGCACCAGGAGAAGGCCGACCAGACGATCGTCGTCCCGAAGAACGAGGACGAACTCGACCCCATCCTGATGGGCATCCCGCTGCAGCTGCTGGCCTACCACACGGCGAAGGCCCTGGGCAGGGACATCGA
The DNA here is from genome assembly GCF_053611725.1 of Streptomyces sp. NPDC054783. Classification (NCBI taxonomy): domain Bacteria; kingdom Bacillati; phylum Actinomycetota; class Actinomycetes; order Kitasatosporales; family Streptomycetaceae; genus Streptomyces; species Streptomyces sp. NPDC054783. The sequence continues at coordinate 75,231 of NZ_JBSHAY010000017.1, forward strand.
CAAGCCCCGCAACCTCGCGAAGTCGGTGACGGTGGAGTAATTCCGCCACAGCAGAACGGACCCCCACGTGTGCCACCTCCACGTGGGGGTCCGTTCAGTGCTGCTCGAATCAGCCGGCGGCCGTCACCCCCCGGCCCGCAGCACGACCAGGAAGCGCCGTCGGCCAGTGCGCCAGCGCGGCCGTGGCGGCGTACCAGGCCACCGCGCCGGACACCGCGGCGACCCAGCCGCCCACCTTGGCCAGAGAAGAGCTGTCGGCGAAGGCCGCGACGGCCAGCACCAGCATGGCCAGGAACAGCAGCCCGTGCATGACCTGACCGAGGCTGTCCCCGCCCGCGAGGGTCAGGGTGAGCGCCACCAGGGCGAAGAGGAGCAGGAAGAGCCCGGCTCCGTTGGCGGAGGACTGACCTGCCACGGCCCAGGTGAACCACAGTGCGCCGAGGGCCACGAAGCCCGTACCGGAGGCGCTGTCGCCGCCCCGGAAGGCCAGCAGACCGACGAGGAACAGGGCAACTCCGCCCACGTAGTGGGCGAGTGAGACGGCGTCGGACGCGGCTACGCCGTGAATGACACCGGTCGTACCGAGCCCGAACGCCAACAGGGTGATTCCCAGGGCGAGTCGGCCGACCACGGTGGTGTTTCCGCTTCCCGCAGAGACTTCGTTGTCCACGGCGGGCTCCCTTCATGCTGTGCTGTTGCGCGGTGACCGGTATATGCCCTTCACAAGGGCACAAACCACCTCTACGCGCGAGTAGTTTCGCGCTGCACAAAGGGAGTTGACAGGCAGGCAGCCGAGAGGCTCAGAGGACGCGGGTCACGGGATGACGATCACCGGTCGCTGCGCCCGCTTGGCGAGCCGCCCCGCGACGGAGCCGAAGATGCGCCCGACGATGCCGTGCGTGGAGCCGACGACGATCGCGTCCGCCTCGTACTCCCGCCCCACCTCTTCGAGTTCGTGGCAGATGTCCCCGCCCCGCTCGACCAGGATCCACGGCACCTCGGCCAGATAGTCCGCGCACGCCAGCTCCAGGCCGAGGACCTCGGTGCGATGGTCCGGCACGTCCACGAAGACGGGCGGCTCACAGCCGGCCCAGACGGTGGTGGGCAGCCGGTTGGCGACATGGACGATGATCAGACCCGAGTGGGAGCGGTGGGCCATGCCGATGGCGTAGGCGAGGGCGCGCTCACTGGACGTGGAGCCGTCGAAGCCGACGACGACTCCGTGCCGGAAGGCTGGGTCGCAGATGGGGCGTGGCTCTTCCGCCGCCTGGGGATCGGCCGCCGTGGGGTCGGCGACCGGTCGCTTGCGGTCCGCGGGTTCGAAGAATTCGTGACCGGCCATGGCTGTCTCGGCGTTGTGATCCTTTTATGGGTTTGGACAACAGTGCGCGCGGAACTGTGTCACGGAGCTGTGTCCGGGAAACATCTTCCCAACCCCATACCCCCAAGGGTACGGCGGCACGCCTCCCGAGCCCAGATCCCGCGCACGCTCCGTAAGCGGTCCCCCGACGTCCGTAGGGGTTCACCGGAGCATGCACGAGCGGCGCCCGTAACGCAATGGTTGCTGCCCCGTACAGGCGGTTTGCACAGGATCAACAGATGTACGGCCGGTGACCGACCGGTCGAACAGACGTTGAACCGTGCGAGCCACCGCCACAGGGAGATACGAGTCATGCCCGGTCACCGATCCACCTCCGAGCCGCGGCCCGCGCCGGACACCGTGAGCGATGTGATCCGCTGGGCCGTCTTCAGCTGCGTCCTCGTCCCCGTCGTCCTGGTCTGGTACGGCACCTCGCTGGCCGGCGCGGCGGGCGCCGCCCTGGGCCTGGCCGCCGTCACGGCCGTGTGCCGCTTCCTGCTGCGCCGGTCGGAGCGGTGTGCGGCGGGTTGCGCCGAGCAAAGAGGCGGACGTCACACCCGCCGACGGACACCGGTCGACTGACCTGTTTTCGCACCCCCGAACGCTTCTTTTCAGCCAACTTCTGAATGTTGCCGAAAAGGGCCCCCAACCACCCCCCAACCCCCGTTCGACCTGCACGGAAAGGGTCCACGGGCGGCTGCGCACCCTACGTGGTTTGGCCACTGCGACAAGGCGCACTTCCCTGCACGCTCCGCGAGTGCAACGCTTCGTGATCGAATGCTTCACGCCAAGTTGTCATGTCGACAATCTCGGGCGTGTGGAACTGGTCACCGTGAGACCGCGGGAGCCAGTAGATTCGATCTTGACTGTCTTACGGCGGGGGACTCGTGCAGGACCGAGGGGAAACGTGCAGGAGCGACACAACCGAGGAGCCGCGACCACCGAGGGGGGCTTAGCAGTATGAGCCACGACTCCACTGCCGCGCCGGAAGCCGCAGCCCGGAAGCTCTCCGGGCGACGCCGCAAGGAGATCGTCGCGGTGCTGCTGTTCAGCGGCGGCCCCATCTTCGAGAGTTCCATTCCGCTGTCGGTGTTCGGGATAGACCGCCAGGACGCCGGCGTGCCGCGCTACCGACTGCTGGTGTGCGCCGGCGAGGAGGGCCCGCTGCGGACCACAGGGGGCCTGGAACTCAGCGCACCGCATGGACTGGAGGCGATATCCCGCGCCGGGACGGTCGTCGTACCGGCCTGGCGGTCGATCACCGCGCCGCCACCGGAGGAGGCGCTCGACGCGCTGCGCCGGGCGCACGAGGAGGGTGCCCGCATCGTAGGGCTCTGCACCGGCGCCTTCGTCCTCGCGGCGGCGGGCCTGCTGGACGGCCGCCCGGCGACGACCCACTGGATGTACGCGCCGACGCTGGCCAAGCGCTATCCGTCGGTGCACGTCGATCCACGAGAGCTGTTCGTGGACGACGGCGACGTCCTGACGTCGGCGGGTACGGCGGCCGGAATCGATCTCTGTCTCCATATCGTGCGGATGGACCACGGCAACGAGGCGGCCGGCGCGCTGGCCCGCCGCCTGGTGGTCCCACCGCGCCGCAGCGGCGGTCAGGAGCGCTATCTCGATCGGTCTTTACCCGAGGAGATCGGCGCCGACCCGCTCGCCGAGGTCGTCGCCTGGGCGCTGGAACACCTCCACGAGCAGTTCGACGTGGAGACCCTGGCGGCACGCGCCTATATGAGCCGCCGCACGTTCGACCGCCGGTTCCGCTCGCTGACCGGCAGCGCGCCGCTGCAGTGGCTGATCACCCAGCGAGTGCTGCAGGCACAGCGCCTCCTGGAGACGTCGGACTACTCCGTGGACGAGGTGGCGGGCCGCTGCGGCTTCCGCTCCCCCGTCGCGCTGCGCGGGCACTTCCGCCGCCAGCTCGGCTCCTCCCCCGCCGCCTACCGGGCCGCCTACCGGGCCCGCAGGCCGCAGGGCGAGAGGCCCGTCGACGCGGAGCCCCTGCCACCCGCCGGCCAGCCGGGCCCGCCCACGGGCCTCGCGGGCCCCGGACCGGTGGGTCATGCACCCATGCTGCACCCGGACCGCGACAGCGGGGTCCCCATGCAGAGCCGCCGTACGGCGGCGGGCGCGGTGGGCCTGCTGCCGGGGCCGCGGAGCGGTAGCTGAGAGAGGGGGCGAGCACAGCTCGCCCCCTTTTCGCCGCCCCGACGACCAGCCCCGTGCTTTCCCCGCCGAACACGGGTGACCCCAAAAGCCGACGTCAGCTTTAGGGTGGTCGCATGAACGATCGCATGGTGTGGATCGACTGCGAGATGACCGGCCTCTCGCTGTCCGACGACGCGCTCATCGAGGTGGCCGCCCTCGTCACCGACTCCGAGCTGAACGTACTCGGCGAGGGGGTGGACATCGTCATCCGCCCGCCGGACCAGGCGCTGGAGACGATGCCGGAGGTGGTGCGTCAGATGCACACCGCGTCCGGGCTCCTCGCCGAGCTCCCGAACGGCACGACCCTGAAGGACGCCGAGGAGCAGGTGCTGGCGTATGTGAAGGAGTACGTGAAGGAGCCCGGCAAGGCCCCGCTGTGCGGCAACTCCGTCGGCACCGACCGCGGCTTCCTGCTGCGGGACATGCCGACCGTGGAGGACTACCTGCACTACCGGATCGTCGACGTGTCCTCCATCAAGGAGCTGGCCCGCCGCTGGTACCCCAGGGCGTACTTCAACAGCCCGGAGAAGAACGGCAACCACCGGGCCCTCGCCGACATCCGCGAGTCGATCGCCGAGCTGCGCTACTACCGCGAGGCCGTCTTCGTCCCGCAGCCCGGCCCGGACTCCGACACCGCGAAGAAGATCGCCGCCAAGCACGTACTGCCCGCGCAGTAACGACACATCTGCGGCCTTTCGGGGTCCGCTCGGCGGCCCGCGCGAAAACCTGTGCGCGAGCACCCCTTCGGACCCTGTAGACTTCTTCTCGGCCGGTCGGGGAAACGACGAGTTCAACCGCCGGTCGTGGTGGGTGTAGCTCAGCTGGTAGAGCACCTGGTTGTGGTCCAGGATGTCGCGGGTTCGAGTCCCGTCACTCACCCTCGCCCGAGAGGCCGATGATCTGCGCACTGCAGTCATCGGCCTCTTTCGTTGCCCCGGTGGCCGCACCGGTGGCCGTCGGCCGTCAGTGATCGGCGGCCCCCCGTTCCGGCAGTCGCCCGATGTCCGACACCGGGCCGAGGTGGTCGAGCTTGTCGGGGTTGGACACGGAACGGATCGCCCGGATCCGCCCCTCGACGACGTCGACCTCGATCACACTGGCCACGCGCCCTTCCGCGTCGTAGATCACGCCGCCCGGGCGGCCGTTGATCCGGGCCGCCTCCAGGAAGGCGCCAAGTTTCCCGACCCGGCGCAGGCCGCCGACCAGCAGCCGGGCGACGCGCCGCGCGTCGGTCACCGATCTGGCGAGCGCCCGCGCCTTGCCACCGCCGTCCCCGTGGAACACCACGTCCGGGGCGAGCATGTCGAGCAGCGCGTCCATGTCGCCGCCCTCTGCGGCCGCGAAGAACTTGCGGGCGAGCTCCTCGCTCTCCGCCCGCCGCACCGGGGTCGGGCTGTCGACGACCTGTCCGCCGGGGCCGATGCGCTTTCTGGCGCGGGCGAAGATCTGCCGGCAGTTCGCCTCGGACTTGCCGGTGAGGCTCGCCACCTCCGGATAGCCGTACCCGAAGACCTCGCGCAGCACGAACACCGCCCGCTCCACCGGGGAGAGGGCCTCCAGCAGCACGAGGAACGCCATCGACAGCGAGTCGTACAGTTCGGCGTGCTCGGCCGGTCCGGGCCGGTCGGCGGACACGACCACCGGCTCGGGCAGCCAGTCGCCCGCATAGGTCTCCCGCCGAACCCGTGCCGAGCTCAGGTAGTTGATGCCCAGTCGCGTGACCGAGGTGGTCAGGTACGCCTTCAGGTTCGCCACCGGGGTCCCGGCCCGGCGCGCCCGGGTCAGGCCGAGGAAGGCGTCCTGCACGATGTCCTCGGCGTCGCCCACGGAACCGGTCATCCCGTAGGCGATGGAGAACAGCAGCGACCGGTATCCGTCCGCGTCCGTCCCAACCGCTGTTGCCGGCACGGATTCCCCCCTTCGAACATCCGCAAGACGTCCAGCAGCGTATCCGCTCCTGTCACAGATCGCCGGGCTGCCCTGTCTCAGAGGGGCGACATCGAAGGACGGGAACAAGGAGACCGCACATGAACCTCGCGCTGTGGATCGTCACCGGACTGCTCGCCGTCGCCTATCTGCTCAGCGGCGGCGGCAAGGTGGTCCTGGCCAAGGAGAAGATCGCCGCCTTCGGACCCAGTGCGCAATGGGTGAACGACTTCAGCGGCGGCGGTGTGAAGGCCATCGGTGCCCTCGAGGTGCTGGCCGCGGTCGGACTGGTCCTGCCCGCCGCGCTCGGCATCGCGCCGGTTCTGGTGCCGCTGGCCGCCCTCGGCCTGGTGCTGCTCATGATCGGTGCGGCGATCACCCGACTCCGGCGTCACGAGGTCGGACTCATGATGGTGGACGTGGTCTACATCGTCCTGGCAGCGTTCGTGGCGTGGGGCCGCTTCGGCCCCGAGTCCTTCATCCGCTGACAAGAGAGGACGGCTGTCATGGCGTTGTCCACGGCGTTCACACGGCTGTTCGGTGTCGAGCATCCGATCGCCCTGGCACCGATGGGCGGTTCGGCCGGCGGGGCGCTGACCGCGGCGGTCTCGCGCGGCGGCGGGCTCGGACTGCTGGGCAGCGGCAACGGCGACCGGGACTGGCTGGCCCGCGAACTGCCCGTCCTGGCCGCCGAGCGCGCAGGAAGGCCCTGGGGTGTCGGCTTCCAGGCGTGGGCCGTCGATGTGGGTGCGGTGGAGTGGACGCTGGAGCAGGGCCCTGCGGCGGTGATGCTGTCCTTCGGTGACCCGGGCCCGTTCGCCGAGCGCATCCGCGCCTCCGATGCGGCGCTGATCCTTCAGGTGACCGACCTGGAGGAGGCGCGCAGGGCGGTGGATCTGGGCGCCGACGTGATCGTGGCGCAGGGCACCGAGGCCGGCGGGCACGGGGCCCGGCAGGGGCGGTCCACACTGCCGTTCGTGCCCGTCGTGGTGGACCTGGCGGCGCCCGTGCCGGTGCTCGCGGCCGGCGGGATCGCCGACGGCCGGGGTGTGGCGGCCGCCCTGGCCCTGGGCGCCGCGGGTGCGCTGCTCGGCACCCGCTTCCAGGCCACGGCCGAGGCCCTGGTCGACCCCGCGACCGCCCGGGCCATCGTCGCGGGCCGCAGCGAGGACACCGAGCGCAACCGGGTGCTGGACATCGCCCGCGGCTCGCGCTGGCCGGCGAAGTACACCGCCCGTACTCTCCCGCACCCCTTCCTCGACCGCTGGCGCGGACGGGAGACGGAACTCGCCGCCGACCCCGAGGCCGGGCGGTCGTACCGGGAGGCCGTCCTACGCGGTGACATCCCCGCACTTCCGCGGTGGGCGGGCGAGGGCGCGGACCTCATCACCGACCTTCCCTCGGCAGCCCACCTGGTCACCACGCTGGCGGCACAGGCCGAGGCCGCGTTGAAACGGGCCGGCGGGAACTGACTCGTACGAGAACTACGGGGACTGGCTCGTACGAGGACTACGGGGACTGGCTCGTACGAGGACTACGGGGACTGGCTCGTACGAGGACTACGACGACGCCCGCGCCACCAGTTCCGCCGGCAGCACCGCGTGCTGCCGCTCCAGCCCCCGGGACGCGGGCGGGCGGCGGTCGGCGATCTCCGTGAGGAGGAGGTCGATCATCGCGCGGCCCATCTCCTCGATGGGCTGGCGGACGCTGGTCAGCGGCGGGTCCATGTGGCGGGCGATGGCGGAGTCGTCGTAGCCGACGAGGGCCACGTCGTCCGGGATACGGCGGCCCGCCTCGCGCAGCACCTGGCGGGCACCGGCCGCCATCACGTCCGAGCCGGCGAAGACCGCGTCCAGGTCGGGGCGTCGGTCCAGGAGCACGGACATGGCCCGGCGGCCGCCCTCTTCCGTGAAGTCCCCGGGTTCGACGAGGAGTTCGTCCACCTCCCGGCCCGCGTCGCGCAGGGCGTCGCGGTAGCCGTCGACACGGCGCTGGGCGCCGTAGACGTCGAGGCGGCCGGTGATGTGGGCGATGCGGGTGCGGCCGCGGGAGAGCAGGTGCTCCACGGCCGAGCGGGCACCGCCGTAGTTGTCGGAGTCCACCGAGGTGAGCGTCTCGCCGACCGAGCGGGGGCCGCTGATCACGGCCGGGATCTCCAGCTGGGCCAGCAGATCGGGCAGGGGGTCGTCGGCGTGGACCGAGACCAGCAGGACGCCGTCCACCCGGTGGGCCGCCAGGTACTGCGCGAGGCGTCGGCGCTCGCGGTCGCTGCCGGCGAAGATCAGCAGCAACTGCATCTCGGTGTCGGAGAGTTCGGAGCCGACTCCGCGCAGCATGTCGGAGAAGTACGGTTCCGCGAAGAAGCGGGTCTCCGGCTCGGGGACGACGAGCGCGATGGCGTCGGTGCGGTTGGCGGCGAGGGCGCGGGCGGCGGTGTTGGGGACGTAGCCGAGCTCGGCGACCGCCGCCTCGACCGCGGCGCGGGTGGCGTCGCTGACCCGGGGCGAGCCGTTGATCACCCGCGAGACCGTGCCCCGGCCGACCCCGGCACGGGCGGCGACCTCCTCGAGCGTGGGCCGGCCCCCGCTCCGGCCCCGCGCTCCGTGGCTTGCCATGGGCTCCGCCTTTCTCGACCGACTCGTGGTGCTGGCCTGGAATGTAACAGCACCGTTCGCTGCGGTGACCGCCCCCGGGCGCCGCGCCCCGGGACCCGCAGTTAACGCTCAGATAACTGAACGCAGTTGCCGCTGTCCGCTCCCTTGACACCCCGCTCCGGACCGGCGACTCTTCAACACATCACTCATGGGAGCGCTCCCACAGTACCTGGCACCTACACATCCCGCACGTTCCCCGCCCGAGCCGCAGCGAGTACGAACGGGCCCAATTCCATGCAGTTGGCCGGGGGGTCGGCACGTCAGGCAACAGGAGGACGCAATGCGCACGAGCATCCGCCGGTCCCAGCGGCTGATGGCCCTCACGGCCGTTGCCGCGTTGGCCACGGGGCTGCTGGCAGGCTGCGCCAAGGACTCGGACGACGGCTCGTCGGACGGCTCCGGCGGCGGAAACGGCAGTGGCAAAGGCAAGATCACGCTGACCATCGGTACCTTCGGCGTCTTCGGCTACAAGCAGTCCGGCCTCTATGACGAGTACATGAAGCTGCACCCGGACATCAACATCAAGGAGAACGTCACCACCCGCACCGACGTGTACTGGCCGAAGGTGCTCACCCGCCTCCAGGCCGGGTCCGGCACCGACGACATCCAGGCCATCGAGATCGGCAACATCACCGAGGCCGTGCAGACCCAGGCGAACAAGTTCGTCGACCTGGGCAAGGAGGTCGACAAGTCCCAGTGGCTGGACTGGAAGAACGCCCAGGCCACCACCAAGGACGGCAAGCTCATCGGGCTCGGGACGGACATCGGGCCGATGGCCATCTGCTACCGGAAGGACCTGTTCCAGAAGGCCGGGCTGCCGACCGACCGGACCAAGCTCGCCGAGATGTGGAAGGGCGACTGGAGCAAGTACGTCGACGTCGGCAAGCAGTACATGAAGAAGGCACCCAAGGGCACCAAGTTCGTGGACTCCGCGTCCTCCGTCTACAACGCGGCCCTCGGCGGCGCCGACGAGCGGTACTACGACAACGACGGCAACGTCTCCTGGGACAAGTCCGACGGCGTGAAGAAGGCCTGGAACGTCGCCATGGACGTCGCCACCAGCAACATGTCGGCGAAGCTGAAGCAGTTCGACCCCACCTGGGACCAGGGCTACGCCAACGCCGGCTTCGCCACCGTCGCCTGCCCGGCCTGGATGGTCGGCTACATCGAGCAGAAGTCCGGCGACTCCGGCAAGGGCAAGTGGGACGTGGCGGCGGCGCCCACCGCGGCCAACTGGGGCGGCTCCTGGCTCGGCGTGCCGCTCGCGAGCAAGCACCAGAAGGAGGCCGTCGCGCTGGCCAAGTGGCTGACCGCGCCCGAGCAGCAGGCCAAGGTCTTCGCCAAGCAGGCGAGTTTCCCGTCGACCCCGTCGGCGTACGCGAACCTGAAGCCGGCCGCGGACACCACGACGTACTTCTCGAACGCGCCGCTCACCCAGATCTTCTCCGACTCGGCGAAGACGATCCCGACGCAGTACTTCGGCATCAAGGACCAGCCGATCAACTCCGCGATCACCGACGTCGGCATCCTCCAGGTCGAGCAGAAGGGCAAGTCGCCCTCCCAGGGCTGGGACGCGGCGTCCAAGGAGATCAAGGACGTGCTCGGCCAGTGACCAGCCCCAAGCAGGCTCTCGCGCACCCCGCGTCGAGTGCCGACGCCGCGCCCGGCACCCCGCCGGGCGCGGCGAGGGGCGCTCACGGTCGCGGTACGCCGGCGGGCGCCGACTCCTGGCGCAGCCGGCTGTACCGCTGGGACATGAAGGCGTCGCCGTACGCCTTCGTGTCCCCGTTCTTCGTCCTGTTCGGGGCGTTCACGCTGGTCCCGCTGCTCTACACGGCCTGGTACTCGCTGCACGACGTGCAGCTGTCGGCCCTCGACCACCAGACCTGGGCGGGCCTGGACAACTACAAGAACCTGTGGTCCTCGGATTTCTTCTGGAACGCCCTGAAGAACACCCTGACCATCGGTGTCATCTCGACCGTGCCGCAGCTGCTGGCCGCGATCGGGCTCGCGCATCTGCTGAACTACCGGCTGCGGGGCTCCACCGTCTGGCGTGTGGTGATGCTGACCCCGTACGCCACCTCGGTGGCCGCGGCGACCCTGGTGTTCACGCTGCTGTACTCGTGGGACGGCGGCATGGTCAACTGGATCCTGCACTTCTTCGGGGTGAACCCCGTCAACTGGCGTGAGTCCGACTGGGGTTCGCAGTTCGCGGTGTCGTCGATCGTGATCTGGCGCTGGACCGGCTACAACGCGCTGATCTATCTGGCGGCCATGCAGGCGATCCCGACCGATCTGTACGAGTCGGCGGCGATCGACGGCGCCAATCGCTGGCAGCAGTTCCGGCATGTGACGATCCCGCAGCTGCGCCCGACGATCCTGTTCACGGTCGTGGTCTCGACGATCGGCGCGACGCAGCTCTTCGGCGAGCCGCTGCTGTTCGGCGGGGTCAGCGGGTCCAAGGGCGGCTCGGAGCACCAGTACCAGACGCTCGGTCTGTACATGTACGACCAGGGCTGGATCATCGGCAACCTCGGCAAGGCGTCCGCGATCGCCTGGTCGATGTTCCTGATCCTGCTGGTCATCGCCGCGGTCAATCTGCTGCTCACCCGACGGCTGAGGAAGTCCCAATGACGACCGGTGAACTGACACTGCCCCGCAGGACCGTCCTGCGCCGGGGCCGGATGGGCGCGGGCAAGCAGCTGCACGCGGGCCCGGTGACGTACGTCGTGCTCACCGTCTTCGCGCTGGTCTCCCTCGCCCCGCTGGTGTGGACGGCGATCGCCGCGTCCCGCACCGACCGGCGGCTCGCGCAGACCCCGCCGCCGCTGTGGTTCGGCGGCAACCTGTTCAAGAACCTGCAGACGGCCTGGGACCAGGCGGGGCTGGGCACCGCGATGTTCAACTCGGTGATCGTGGCGGGCACGATCACGGTGAGCACGGTGCTGTTCTCGACCCTGGCCGGCTTCGCCTTCGCCAAGCTGCGGTTCCGCTTCTCCAGCCTGCTGTTGCTGCTGACCATCGGCACGATGATGATCCCGCCGCAGCTGGCCGTCGTACCGCTGTACCTGTGGATGTCGGACCTCGGCTGGTCGAACCAGCTGCAGACGGTGATCCTGCCGAGTCTCGTCACCGCCTTCGGTACGTTCTTCATGCGGCAGTACCTGGTGCAGGCGCTGCCGACCGAGCTGATCGAGGCGGCCCGGGTGGACGGGGCGAGCAGCCTGCGGATCGTCTGGCACGTGGTCTTCCCGGCGGCGCGTCCGGCGATGGCCGTACTCGGCCTGCTGACGTTCGTGTTCGCCTGGAACGACTTCCTGTGGCCGATCATCGCCCTGAACCAGCAGAACCCGACCGTGCAGGTGGCCCTGAACTCGCTGGGCACCGGGTATGTCCCGGACCAGGCGGTGATCATGGCGGGCGCGCTGCTCGGCACGCTGCCGCTGCTGGTCGCGTTCGTCCTGTTCGGCAAGCAGATCGTGGGCGGGATCATGCAGGGCGCGATCAAGGGCTGACACCCCTGTGCACAGGGGCCGGGCCACCGCCGCCCCGGCCCCTTCCTCCCCCCTCCGCCTCCGCCTCCCCCTCCCCTCCCCCTCCATCGACCCCTGGTCTCCTACGACCCCCAATGGGAGCGCTTCCATGCCTGAACCCGTTACCTCCGTGACCTTTCCTCCCGCCTTCCTGTGGGGCGCCGCGACCTCGGCCTACCAGATCGAGGGGGCGGTGCGGGAGGACGGCCGCACCCCCTCGATCTGGGACACCTTCAGCCATACGCCGGGCAGGACGGCCGGCGGTGAGACCGGTGACACCGCCGTCGACCACTACCACCGCTTCCGCGAGGACGTGGCGCTGATGGCGGAGCTGGGCCTGACCGCGTACCGCTTCTCGGTCTCCTGGTCCCGGGTACAGCCCACGGGCCGGGGCCCGGCGGTCCAGCGCGGCCTGGACTTCTACCGCCGGCTGGTGGACGAACTCCTCGCCCACGGCATCAAACCGGCACTCACCCTCTACCACTGGGACCTGCCGCAGGAGCTGGAGGACGCGGGCGGCTGGCCGCAGCGGGACACCGCGCTCCGGTTCGCCGAGTACGCAGGGCTGGTCGGCGAGGCGCTGGGCGACCGGGTGGAACAGTGGATCACCCTCAACGAGCCCTGGTGCAGTGCCTTCCTGGGCTACGGCTCCGGCGTCCACGCCCCCGGCCGTACCGACCCGGCGGCCTCGCTGCGCGCCGCCCACCACCTCAACCTCGCGCACGGTCTCGCGGCCTCCGCCCTGCGCTCGGTCATGCCGGCCCGCAACGAGGTCGCGATCAGCCTCAACTCCTCCGTCGTACGGCCCCTCTCGCAAGACCCGGCCGACCTCGCGGCGGCTCGCCGGATCGACGACCTGGCCAACGGGATCTTCCACGGCCCGATGCTGCACGGGACGTACCCGGAGTCGCTGCTGGAGGCGACGGCCTCGATCACCGACTGGTCGTACGTCCTGGACGGCGACACCCGCACGATCAACGTCCCCCTGGACGCGCTGGGCCTGAACTACTACACCCCGGCCCTGGTCTCGGCCGCGTCCGTAGAGGTCAAAGGCCCCCGGGCGGACGGCCACGGCGCCAGCGCGCACTCCCCCTGGCCGGGCGCCGACGACGTGCTCTTCCACCAGACCCCGGGCGAGCGCACGGAGATGGGCTGGACGATCGATCCGACCGGCCTGTACGACCTGCTCATGCGCTACGCGCGCGAGGCGCCGGGTCTGCCGCTGTACGTGACGGAGAACGGCGCCGCCTACGACGACAAGCCCGACCCCGACGGCCGCGTCCACGACCCCGAGCGCATCGCCTACCTGCACGGCCACCTGTCCGAGGTCCGCCGCGCGATCAGCGACGGCGCCGATGTCCGCGGCTACTACCTGTGGTCCCTGATGGACAACTTCGAGTGGGCTTACGGCTACGGCAAGCGGTTCGGCGCGGTGTACGTGGACTACGCCACGCTGGAGCGGACGCCGAAGTCGAGCGCGCGGTGGTACGGGGAGGTCGCGCGGACGGGGGTGCTGCCGGGGGTGGAGTCGGCGGCCTGACCCACGCGAAGGGGCGCGGCAATCCCCCCGGATTGCCGCGCCCCTTGCATGACGCCCGTCGTCGCGGGTCAGTTGAGGGCGCGGGTCAGTTGAAGGCGCCGAACGCCTTCGAGAAGGCGAACTTGTCCTGGACGATCGAGCTGCAGGTGGGGTCGGCGGAGTTCTTCGCGCCGCCCGCGCACTGCTTGTCGCGGGCCGCGGACCACATCGACAGGCCGCCGAGACCCTTGGACTTGGCGAAGTTCACCAGCTGGGTGGCGTCGTCCACCTTGAAGATCTCCGTGGAGACGTCGTTGACGCCGATCATCGGGGTGACGGCGACCGTCTTCCAGGCGGCGGCGTCGGACAGGCCGAGGACGCTCTTGACCTGGGCCTGGGTGGCGGTGGCGGCCTGCTGGGCGTAGTCACCCATGTCGCCGTTGTACGAGGCGCCGTAGTCCATCGCCATGATGTTGACGGTGGAGATCTTCGCGCCGTTGGACTTGGCGTTGGACAGCAGGTTCACGCCGTCCTGGGTGAGGCCCTCGGGCATCACCGGGAGGGTGAAGGAGACGTCCAGGTTCGGGTGCTGCGCCTGGAGCTTCGCTATCGCCTTCGCCCGGAGGGTGTTCGCCGCCGTGTTCGGCAGCGCGCCGCCCTCGACGTCGAAGTCGACCTTGGTCAGCTTGAACGCGTCGACCGCCTTGCCGTACGCCGCCGCCAGCGCGTCCGCCGAGGAGCAGGTGGTGGCCAGTTCGGAGCCGGACGCGCCGCCGAAGGAGACCCGGACGTCACCGCCCTTGGCGCGCAGGGAGCCGATCTGCGTGGCGACGGCGTCGCTGGTCAGGTCGGTGACACCGCCCCACTTGGGGGTGCAGCCACCGCCGTCGGTGACGAACGCGAGGTTGAAGTTCTTCACGCCGGTCGCGTCGGCCGCGCCGACCAGGTCGAAGGCCGGGTAGAGGGAGGTGTCGACGTACGGGGCGAAGCCGGCGGAGGCGGTGGTGCCGCTGCCGGTGGTCTGGGAGGCGGTCGGCGTCGGGGTGGCCGTCCTGGTCGGGGTGGGAGTGGGGCTCTTGGTCGGGGTGGCGGTCGGGGTCGGCGACTGGGTCGCGGTGGGGCGGCCGCTGGGCTCCGGGGTGGCGCTGCCGTCCGCGGAGCACTGGGAGTTGTCGATACGACAGCCGGTCGGGTCGCCCTTCCCGTCGACCACGAATCCGACGGTCACCGACTTGCCGGCGGCGAGGCCCTCGGTGTCCCACTTCGCGGGCTTCACGGTGACGTGCGAGCCGCTGACGCTCGACTCGCCGTTCCACAGCGAGCCGAGCCTGGCGCCCGCCGGGAGGTCGAACTCCAGGGTCCAGGTCTTCTCGGTCTGGCCGCTGTTGTTGGTGACGACGTACTGCGCGGTGTAGCCGGTCGACCAGTCGCTGGTCTTGGTGTACGCGGCGTTCACGCCGGCCGCGTTTGCGGTGCCGGTGAGCAGGAGCGCGCCACCGCCGACCACGGCCGCGGCCACGAGACCGCCTATCGCCTTGTTCCTGCCACTGATCCTGCGCCGGTGCGTGGTCATGCGCGTGCCTGCCTTCGCTGTTCACGGGGGTGAGGTGCGGCAGCACGCTAGCGATCCGGAATCGGGCAAACGGCCTGATCCGGACGGCCGTTGCAGACCTTAGGGTTCACTTAAGGAAGGCATCGGGGACGATTAATGGTCGAGACCAGTGGGGACCGGTTTGCCCGATCGGCGTCTTCGGACACGGCCCCGCGCCACCGGCCGCCGCCCGCCCAGCTGGAACCAGATCCGCACCTCGGTGCCGCCCAGCACCGAGGTGCCGACTCGGACGTCCCCGCCGGTGGACTCGGCGAGCCGGCGCACGATGTCGAGCCCGAGGCCGGTCGAACCGGCGCTTCCGGAGCCGCGGCCGCGGGCCATCGCCGCCTCCGGGTCGGATATGCCGGGGCCCGCGTCGGAGACCAGCACGATCACCGCGTCCTCGCCGTTGTGCACGTCGACCGCGAAGGCGGTGCCCTCGGCGGTGTGCCGGAACACATTGCCGAGCAGGGCGTCGAGCGCGGCGGCCAGATCGGCGCGGGCCACGGGCAGGCGCACCGGCCGCTCGACGCCGGCCACCCGCCACTTGCGGCCCTCGTCCTCGGCGAGCGCGGACCAGAACTCCATGCGCTCGCGCACCACTTCCGCCGCGTCGCACCCGGCGCCGGGACCGAGGGCGGCCGTCTGCGGCTTGGCCTCCCTGGCCGTACGGATGATGGTGTCGACCTCGCGCTCCAGCTGGGCGACCGCGGACCGGGTCTGCTCGGCGGCCGGTCCGCCGCCCAGGGAGGCCGCGTTGAGCCGCAGCACGGTCAGCGGTGTACGCAGGCGATGCGAAAGGTCCGCCGCCAACTCCCTCTCGTTGGCGAGGAGTTGGACGACCTGGTCGGCCATGGAGTTGAACGCCACGGCCGCGAGCCGCAGTTCGGTCGGGCCGTCCTCGGGCACCCGGGCGCCCAGCTTGCCCTCGCCCAGGTCGTGCGCCCCCTCGACCAGCCGCTGGGCGGGCAGCACCATGCGCACCCCGAGCCGGTCGGCGACCGCGACCGAGCCGACGATCAGCGCGAGGCCGACGCCCGCGAGCACCGCCCAGGCCGTGCCGACGCCGTTGGTCACCTCGGACTCGGGGACGTACACCTCGACGACCGCGATGTCACCGGAGCCGAGCGCGACCGGCTGGAGCAGTGTGGAGCCGCCGGCCACCGAGGTCGTGGAGGCGCGGCCCAGTCTCCGTACCGCCTGGATGTCGCGGTCGGCGGCGCGCCGGCGGCCGATGTCCAGCGCGGGCCGGGCTCCGGCGGCGGGCAGATGCACGGCCATCCCGGAGTCGGCGCCGGCCGAGGCCACGACCCGCTCCAGTTTGTCCCGGTCCGTGGTGATGGACAGCGCCGGCGCGACGGCGGCGGCCTCCCGCTCGGCGTTCGAGAACGCCCGGTCGCGGGCCATCTCCTTGACGACCAGGCCGAGCGGGACCGCGAAGGCGACCACGACCATCGTGGTGACCGCCAGGCACACCTTGACCAGGGCCCATCTCATCGCACCGGCTCCCCGTCCGCCGATGGTTCCGTGGGCGGTTCGAGCTTCACGCCGACACCCCGGAGCGTGTGCAGATAACGGGGCCGTGCGGCCGTCTCCCCCAATTTACGGCGCAACCAGGACAGATGGACGTCGATGGTCTGGTCGTCGCCGTAGGACTGCTGCCAGACCTCGGCAAGCAGTTCCCTGCGCGGGACGACCACCCCGGGGCGGCCGGCGAGGAAGGCGAGCAGGTCGAACTCGCGGCGGGTGAGGTCCAGTCGGATCCCGTCCAACTCGGCCTGGCGGCGCAGCGGGTCGACGGTCAGGCCGCCGACCCGCAGGACGCTGGACGGCGGGGCCTCGCCGCCTCCCGACCGGGCCCGGCGCAGCACGGCCGCCATCCGCGCGGAGAGGTGTTCGACGGAGAACGGCTTGGTCAGGTAGTCGTCCGCGCCGGCGTTGAGCAGCCGGACGATCTCCGTCTCGTCGTCCCGGGCGGTGGCGATGATGACGGGGACGTCGGTGATGCCGCGCAGCATCTTCAGCGCCTCGGAGCCGTCCAGGTCCGGCAGTCCGAGGTCCAGGATGACCACGTCGAAACGGAAATGGGCGACCTCGCGCAGCGCCTCCAGTGCCGTACCGACGCTGCGCACGGTGTGTGCGGCGTCGGTCAGATGCCGGATGAGCGCCGAGCGTACGAACTGGTCGTCCTCGACCACGAGCACACTTGCCATGCGCCGCACCGTACGCCATGGCGCCCGTGCCGGGCGGACGCCTGTGGATAACTCGGATGATGTGCGCACGGCCGTCCCCCTGGGGCAGGATGGCCCGCGATGCGCAGAGGACTCGTACACGTACTGGCGTGGCTGCTCGCGACCGGAGCGGCGGTCACGCTGTCGTGGTGGGGTGTGCACACGGTGATGGCCGGGACGGCGTACGACCCACCGCGCGCCCTGCCGGTCACGGCCGCCGACGCGACGGCCCAGGGCTCGAAGTCCGTGAACTCGCCGACGCATCGCCCGTCCCCGTCGAGGCGGCCGTCGGCCAGCCCGACGGCACCGAGCCCGGCACCCACGCGGTCACCGGGCCACGCCCTCTCCTCCACCGCCTCCTCGTCCGCGTCCGGCCGGGTCAAGTCGTACGACACCGACGGCGGCCGGGCCGTGTTCGACCTGGGCCCGTCCAGTGCCACGCTCGTCTCGGCGACACCGGGGACCGGCTGGTCGATGCAGGTGTGGAAGACGGAGACGTGGATCCGGGTGGAGTTCAGCAGCGGCACGGACCGGGTGTCGGTGATGTGCACCTGGCACGACGGGCCGCCGCATGTGGACATCGGGAACTACTGAGCCCCGCGCCCGGGCGGAATCGGGTCAGCCGAGCCGCGCGCCCGCGGAGAACCGGGTCACCGGAACACCGACGGCGGCGGGGCCGGGGAGGCCACGGCCGCCGCGTCCGTCACGGGGGCCGCGCCGCCGGTGAAGTCGGTGAGCGGCTTGCCGTGTTCGACCCGGACCGGGTGCGGGTCGGAGGCGGCGCGGCGGGTGAGTTCGGCGACCGGGAGCGGGGCGTCGGAGGCGACCAGGACGGCGTTGCCGAAGCGCTTGCCGCGCAGGACGGCCGGGTCGGCGATCAGCGCGAGCTCGGCGAACCGTGCGGCGGCGGTGGCGATCTGGCCGCGCAGATGGGCGAGCGGCGGGCCGTCGGCGAGGTTGGCGGCGTAGACCCCGTTCGGCTTCAGGGCCCGGCGGACCTCGTCCAGGAACTCGGTGGAGGTGAGATGCGCCGGGGTGCGGGCGCCGCTGAAGACGTCGGCGATGACCAGGTCGGCCCAGCCGTCGGGCATCTTGGCGAGGCCCTCGCGGGCGTCGGCCGATCTGACCCGGATCCGGGCGTTCGGGTCCAACGGCAGCTCCCGGCGGACCAGTTGGACCAGAGTCGCGTCCCGCTCGACGACCTGCTGGGTGGAGCGGGGCCGGGTGGCGGCGGTGTACCGGGCGAGGGTGAACGCGCCGCCGCCGAGGTGCACGACGTGCACGGGCTTGCCGGGCGGGGCGACGAGGTCGATGACATGGCCGAGACGGCGCTGGTACTCGAAGGAGAGATGGGCGGGGTCGTCCAGGTCGACGTGCGACTGGGGCGCGCCGTCGATCAGCAGCGTCCAGGCACGGCCCCGGTCGGGGTCGGGTACGAGCTGCGCGAGCCCGCCGTCGACCGCCTCCACGACGGCTTCGACGGCCGCCGGCCTGCGCCGCGTGTGCTGTGCCTTCCGCGTGCTCCTGGACCCGCCCACCGGACCATTGTCGCAGCCCGCCCGCACCCCCGCCGCACGGACAACCACCCCCTCCCGACCAGCCGGGCCGCTCCACCGACAACCGCCGACCCTCCGACCAGCCGTGCCGCTCCACCGGTAGCTGTCGATCCCCCGACCGGCCGAGCCGCTCCACCGACAGCCACCGACCCCCCCGCCCGGCCGGGCCGCTGCCACCGACAACCACCGGCCCCTCAACCAGCCGAGCCGCTGCCACCGATCCCCCGACCGAGCCGGATCGGTTCACCGGCAGCCACCGACCCTCGGCCGGCCGAACCGCCACACCGGCAACCGCCGATCCCCGACCGGGCCGGGCCGCTCCACCGACAACCGCCGACCCCCCGACCAGCCGAGCCGCTCCGCCGGCAGCCGGCGGTCGCTGGACCGGCGGATCGTTTCATCGGCATTTGTCCGCGCCCCGGCCGGGTCACCTCACTGGCAGCCGTCGGCCGCCTCGATCAGCCGGGCCGCCTCCCCGAGGGCCCGGCGCAGCACCACCGGGTCGGTGGCGAGGTCGGCCTTGCCGGGCGGCAGCAGCCAGTCGGAGCCTTCCACCGGGGGCTCGGGGTTCAGTCTGAGTCCGCGTCCGTCGGTCTCCGTACAGGTGCTGCCCGGCATGTCCCAGCCGGCCGCCGTACCCGCCGGAACCAGGAAGCCGAGGGTGGCGCAGCCGCCGTCGTGCAGCACGGGCCCCATCGCCTCACCGGCGCCGCGCCGCAGGATGTCGACCGCCTCGAGGCCCTGCCGGGCCGGTACCGTCACAAGGTCGCAGGCCGCCGCGTCGCCGTCGTCGACCCCGACCGACGACGGCGACGCACAAGGTTCGTTGCTCTGGCTGGACTCCCTGGTCTCCATTGCCGGCCTCCACCACACAGCCCTGTTGCGGTCCATGGAACCCAACGCGCGAGCCCGTCAACGGCTACGGCACAAGTGCGCCGCAAAGGATGGCACTTCATGGCAGATCGAGGATGAGATATCCGGTTTGTAGCCAAACACAGCGTGGCGGGTCCTTCACAGCAGGTACGTTCATGCCCGCCGGAACCAGGGCGTCACTCGGACAACTCGTCGCGTATCGCCCCGGCACCGGCATGGTTCGACGGTTCGCACGAGAGGACCCGGCCATGGCGTCGTCAACCGAGACCTCGTCACAGCCCGACCGGCCACCACGGCCGAACCTCGCCTTCCGGCACCTGCGCGGCAGGCGTTCACCGGCCGAGTTCGCGGCGCTCGTACGGCGCGCCGCGCGCGAGATCGGTGAGCGGGTGAGTTGTGACGCGCGTTACATCGGCAGGGTCGAGGCGGGCGAGATCCGCTGCCCGAACTACGCGTACGAACGGGTGTTCCTGCACATGTTCCCCGGTCGCACGCTCACCGACCTCGGCTTCGTGCCCCGCTCGGCCGTCCGCGGCCGCGCGGCGCGTACGGCCGCGGAACCCGGGGAACCCGTCGCCGCGGAGGCGCTCGGTGAGTCGCGGGAGGCTGTCGAACCGTATGACAGGCAGGACCCGTGCGGCGCGCCAGAACCGTACGCGAAAGACCATCTGAACCACGAGGAGAGCGACGTGCTGCGTCGCGCATTCATGACCGGCGGAGGCGCCACGGTGGCCGCCGCCACGCTGGGCCCGCTGGGGCTCACCACGGACGCCGCGGCTGCGGTCCGGACCACCCGCCGGCCCGGAACCCCGGAGGCACTCGCCCTGGAGGAGGCCGTCCGCCGGATCCGGCTGCTCGACGACCGGCACGGCGCGGACGGCCTCTACCGGCGCGCGGCGGCCCCGTTGCGCGCGGCCTACGCGCTTCTGGACGCCGGCGCGACCCGGCAGACCACCGCCGAACGACTCCACTCGGGCGCCGGTGAACTCGCCATCTCCGTGGGCTGGCTGGCGCACGACTCCGGCCGCTTCGACGACGCCCGCTCGCACTACGCGGAGGCGCTGGCCACGGCCCGCATGACCGGGGACCCGGCGCTGGAGGCGCACGCCTTCTGCAACACCGCGTTCCTGGCGCGGGACGCCGGCCGCCCCCGCGAGGCGGTCCGCGCCGCGCAGGCCGCACAGCGCGCGGCCGCTCCGCTGGGCTCGGCGCGCCTGATGTCCCTGCTCGCGCTGCGGGAAGCCGGCGGCTGGGCCGGGCTCGCCGACCGCACCGCCTGCGAGCAGGCACTCGTCCGGGCGCAGGCCCTCTTCGCGCGGGGCCGCTCGGACGACGACCCGGAGTGGATGAGCTTCTACGGCGAGGCCGAGCTGGAGGGGCTGGAGGCGCAGTGCTGGTCCATGCTGGGCGACTGGCGCCGTGCGGCCCGGCACGCGCGCCGGGCGGCGCATCTGCAGGATCCGCACTTCACGCGCAACATCGCGCTCTACACCGCGGAACTCGCCGACGACCTCGCGCGTGAGGGCCGCCCGGACGAGGCGGCCGCCGCCGGTTTGCAGGTGCTGTCGTTGCTGGACCAGGTCCAGTCCTCGCGGATCCAGAGCATGCTGGCGGGAACGGCTCGGGTGCTGTTGCCTCACCGGCGGGCGTCGGGGGTCTCCGAGTTCCTCGATCGGCATGCCTCCGTGCCGAGGACGGGGCGGGTGTAGGCCGTACGGGAAGGGTGTAGGCGGCACGGGAGGCTGTGGCTATCCCGCCAAGTGCCCCAGGTCGTTCCAGCTCTCGATCGCCGGCTCCCCGTAAGCCCAGCCCAGTACGGACAACGACGTCGGGTTGAGGCGGATCCGGGCGGCGAACTCCAGCGGCAGGCCCAGCCACCGCGCGCCTATGGAGCGGAGGATGTGGCCGTGGGCGAAGACCAGGACGTCGCGGTCGGCCGACCGGGCCCACCCCACCACCTCGTCCGCGCGCGCGGTCACGTCGGCGATGCTCTCCCCCTCCGGCACCCCGTCCCGCCAGATCAGCCAACCCGGCCGCACGGCCTGGATCTCGGCCGGCGTCATGCCCTCGTACGCGCCGTAGTCCCACTCCATGAGCGTGTCCCAGGTGGTGGCCCGGTCGCCGAAACCGGCCAGTTCGCACGTCTCACGCGCGCGTGCCAGCGGACTGGTGCGCACCTCCACGCCCGGCAGCCCGTCCAGCGGCGGCCGGTGCAGTCGCTCGCCGAGCAGCTTGGCTCCCCGCCTGCCCTCCTCCAGCAGCGGTACGTCGGTCCTGCCGGTGTGCTTGCCGGACAGTGACCAATCCGTCTGTCCGTGCCGGGCCAGCAGGATGCGGGGTGCCATGGGAGACCTTTCCGGGAGCGAAGGGGACCCTTCCATCATCGCTCAACCGGTTCCGGGGCAACCCGGCGGGCGATCTCGGCGTCTTTGTGGGCCGGAGCGCCCTCATGGGCGGGATACGGACACCGTAAAGTGACACGGTCGCCCTCCGGGGCACGCCGTACAGCGACAAGGGGGAGGGCGATCGGATGCCGCAGACCGAGACACCGGGCACCGAGGTGCTTCCGCGCACCCGGCTGCGCTGGTGGACCGAGCTGCCCCTGATCCTCCTCATCTACGGCTGCTACTCGGCCGGCCGACTCCTCGCCCGCGGTGACGTCTCCTCCGCCGTCGACCACGGCCTGGCGATCCTGCGCCTCGAGAAGGCCCTGCACCTCAACGCCGAGCACCCGCTCAACCGGCTCTTCACGCGCGAGCCCTGGCTCGGGGTGCCGGCCGACTTCTGGTACGCCTCGCTGCACTACCTGGTCACGCCCGCCGTCCTCATCTGGCTGTTCCGCAGGCGCGCCGAGTACTACCGGCGGGCCCGGACCTGGCTGATGACGTCCACGTTCATCGGCCTGATCGGCTTCACACTGCTGCCGACCTGCCCGCCCCGGCTGCTGTCCGCCGGCCACGGTTTCGTGGACACCATGGCGCACTACAGCTCGTACGGCTGGTGGGGCGGCGAGGCGAGTGCGCCGCGCGGCATGGGCGGGATGACCAACCAGTACGCGGCCATGCCGAGCCTGCACGTCGGCTGGGCGCTGTGGTGCGGGGTGATGCTGTGGCGGCACGGCGGCACGCGCGTGGCGAAGATCCTCGGTGTCCTCTATCCGCTGGGCACCGCGCTCGTGGTCATGGGCACCGCCAACCACTACTTCCTCGACGCGGTCGCCGGTGTCGCCGTGATGGGCGTCGGCCTGCTGCTCGCGCCGCGTGTCATGCGGATCCTGGACCTGGTCCGGGGCCGCCTGCTCCCGCGCCGCGCACCGGTCACGGAGGGCACGGGTTCCCCGATTGTCAGTGCCGGATGCCAGACTTCCGCGGGTGAGCGAATTCCACGGCAGCGCGAGTCGCAGGTCGACGCCGGGGCCGAACCGGACGCCTCCCCCAGCGACGCGGGAGAAGGGGCTGCGGCACCGGCTCGCTGAGCTGCGCGGTCCCGACGTACCGGCCAAGGCCCTGGACGCGCGCGCCCTCGCGGCGCTCGCCGCGAACCCCGGGTGCGCCCGGCGGGCGATCCTGGACGGCGCCGGGGTGGACAAGGCTCGGCTGGCGGGCGCGCTGGGCGCGCCGTCCGGGTTCGGGCAGTCGCAGTTCGCGCTGACCCGGGGGAACGCGTTCGAGGCGAAGGTGAAGGCCGACGGCGGCGCGGAGTTGCTGCGGCTGGCGCACGCCCGCCTGGATCCGGGCGCCGAACCGCCCGAGGGGGCCGCCGTACCGGACCTGACCGCGCACGGCCCCGAGGGGCGTACGGCTCGTACGGCGCTGGCGCTGCGCGAGGCCACGCGGGCGGGCGGCTGGACCCTGCTGGACCATCCGATGCTCGCGCTGGACGTGGCCGGCTCACTCGCCTTCCTGGAACCGGACGCGGTGGTGGTGCACCCGGACGGCAGCTGGTCGGTGGTGGAGATCAAGTCCTTCCCGTTGCTGGACGGTTCGGCGGACCCGGCGAAGGTCGGCGCGGCGGCCCGGCAGGCGGCGGTGTACGTGCTGGCCCTGGAGGAGGTGGCGGGACGGCTCGGCGCGGAGCCGCCGGGGCGCGCCGGTGCCGAGGGGGCGAGCGCCCATGACAGCGCTCCCGCGCCGCGCGTGCATCACCGGATCCTGCTCGTGTGCCCGAAGGACTTCTCCAACCTGCCCGCGGCATCCGCCGTCGACATCCGCAAGCAGCGCGCGGTCACCGCCCGCCAGCTGGCCCGGCTCACCCGGATCGAGGAGATCGCCGGGACCCTGCCCGAGGGCACGTGCTTCGCGCCCGACCGGAGTGCCGAGGAGCTGACGGCGGCCGTCGAGGCCGTCCCGGCGACGTACGCGCCCGAGTGCCTGTCCGCGTGCGAACTGGCCTTCCACTGCCGGGAACGCTCACGTGAGGAGGGCGCCGTCACCCGCCTGGGTCGGCCGCTGCGCGCGGAACTGGGCGGTCTGACCACGGTCGAGGACGTCCTCGCGGCGGCCCGCGGCGAGCGCGGCGACCCGGAGGACCCGGCGGTCGCGGCCCTGCGCCGGGCGGCCGCCCTGCGCGCGGAGGCGCTGGCGACGGCGGAGGCGCCAGCGGACGCGGCCCACCGGGAGGTCGCCCCGTGTCCCTGATCGCCACCCTCGCCCGGCTCGAGGCCGTCAGCAGCGGCCGGGCCCGGCCCGCCGCGACCGTCCGGCTCCGCCATCTGTCGGCGCGCCCGCTGGTGTTCGTGCCGCTCACCACCGCCGGTGAGGCGGGCGCCCCGCTCGGCGCGCTGGTCGGCACCGACCGGGACGCGCCCCGCCTGCTGGTCGTACCGCAGCCCCGCGACCGCGACCTGCGCTTCTCCTTCCTCGCCGACCTGGCCGACGTCGTCCTGCCGTACATCGACTCCTGCGCCGGGTCGGTGGAGGCGGCCGAGCGCACCGAGACCGACCCGGAGACCGGCAAGCGGGTCAAGGTCGAGGTCGAGCTGTGCGCGGACGCTCCCCAGCTGATCGTGCCCAGCCGGGCCGGTCTGGACCTCGTACGGCTGCTGGGCCGCTCGATGCGCTTTCGCCGGACCGCCGAGCAGGACCCGGAGGCCCCCTGTCCGGCGCCGCCCCGGGTGCCGCTGCTCGGCCGCTGGCTCACCCACTACGGCGAGCGCTCCCGCGTCCCCGGTTCCTCCCTCCTGCTCGCCCTGACCGATGTGCTGTCCCGGCACTGGGCGACCGGCCAGTCCAGCCTGGAGGACCAGCATCTGGGCGCGCTGCTCGCCTGGATCGACCCTCCGCGGGGCGAATCCGGCGCCGAGGCCGCGCGCCGGGCCGAGCTCGCCCGGGACGCCGCCGGCCAGCTGCTGTGCCCGCCGGCCGGTCCCGCCACCGACCCGGC
Organism: Streptomyces sp. NPDC054783; assembly: GCF_053611725.1. Classification (NCBI taxonomy): domain Bacteria; kingdom Bacillati; phylum Actinomycetota; class Actinomycetes; order Kitasatosporales; family Streptomycetaceae; genus Streptomyces; species Streptomyces sp. NPDC054783. Next base: position 100,070 of record NZ_JBSHAY010000017.1, read on the forward strand.
CTTCGACAACAAGCTGCTGGCCCCCGCGATCGAGCGCTACGACCGCGCACGCACCGCGCTCGCCGCCGCCGAGGACGCGCTGACCGCCGACGACCGGCTGGCCGCGCTCACGGCGGCCGAGCGGGAGATCCGCGACCTGGTGGAAAGCCGCACCCGGCCCACCTGGGACGCGGTGTGGCGGGGCCTGGACCTGCTGCGGGCGCTGCCGGAGGGCGCGCACGTGGAGGAGCGCTGGACCCGCGACCGCTGGTCCTTCACCGGGCACCGCGACCGGGTGCTGGCGGGCGAGCCCCCGCAGCCGCGCCGGGACGACGCGGTGACGGCGGCGAACAAGCTGGCCACGCGTGAGCGCGAGCAGGCGCGTCTCGAGGCGCAGGAGGCGCTGGACGACCCGCTGGTGATGGCGGGGCGGCGGCTGGCCGGGGAGGCGTTCGCGGGCGAGGTGACCGATGTCGTCATGGCCTGCAACGAGGGCAAGCGGCCGAGCCCGCGCCCGCTGGTGACGGTCCGCACGGACGACCGGCCGCATCTCGCCGAGCGGGCGAAGGTGTACCGCTCGCTGGGCGGCAAGCCGCAGTCGGCGGAGTTCGTCGGCCATGAAGCCGAAGGCGTCCTGGTGCTCCGCGTCCTGGACAAGATGGGCCGCGGCAAGGAGCCGGAGCCCGGTTCGGTGCCGGAGAAGGGCGACCGGATCTGCTTCACCCTGTTCGAGCATGAGCAGCGCGGCGGGGCGAAGCTGCCCGACCCGGAGGAGACCCCGTGGACGCACGGCGGCCCGCCGGGTGAAGTCGTTCAGGAGGCGGCCGACCCCATCACCGAGGAGGACGTCCTGTGACGACGGTCGACTTCGACCCCGGAGCCGCTGCCGCCCGCGCCACGGACGCGATCCTCCACGACACCCTGCACGGCACCGAGCGCGGTGTGGTCGTGGACTCCCCGCCCGGCGCCGGCAAGTCGACGCTCGTGGTCCGCGCCGCCCTCGAACTGGCCGACGCCGGGCGCCCGTTGATGATCGTGGCCCAGACGAACGCCCAGGTGGACGACCTCGTCCTCCGGCTCGCCGAGAAGAACCCGGACCTGCCGGTCGGCCGCCTGCACAGCAGCGACAGCGACCCCTACGACAAGGCGCTGGACGACCTTCCGCAGGTCCGCACGTCCGCGAAGGCGGCCGAGCTGAACGGCCTGCCGGTCGTGCTGTCCACGGCGGCGAAGTGGGCGCATGTGAAGGCCGACGAGCCCTGGCGGCACGCGATCGTGGACGAGGCGTACCAGATGCGCTCGGACTCCCTGCTGGCCGTGGCGGGCCTGTTCGAGCGGGCGCTGTTCGTCGGCGACCCCGGGCAGCTGGACCCGTTCGCGATCGTCGGCAGCGAGCAGTGGGCGGGCCTGTCGTACGACCCCTCGGCCTCCGCCGTGACCACCCTGCTGGCTCACAACCCCGGCCTCCCCCAGCACCGCCTCCCGGTCTCCTGGCGCCTGCCCGCGTCAGCCGCGCCCCTGGTCTCCGACGCGTTCTACCCGTACACCCCCTTCCGCAGCGGCACCGGCCACGGCGACCGCCGGCTGGCCTTCGCGGTGCCCTCGGACGGCTCCGGCCCGGACCGGGTGATCGACGAGGCGGCGGAGTCCGGCTGGGGCCTGCTGGAACTGCCCGCCCGGCACACCCCGCGCACGGACCCGGAGGCGGTGCGGGCGGTGGCGGCGGTCGTGCGCCGTCTGCTGGACAGAGGCGGCGCGGCGCTCTCCGAGCGCTCGGACGACCCCGCTCCCCTCACCGCCGACCGCATCGCCGTCGGCACGGCCCACCGCGACCAGGCGGCGGCGGTGCGCACGGCGCTCGCCGAGCTGGGCGTCGTGGACGTCACGGTGGACACCGCGAACCGTCTCCAGGGCCGGGAGTACGACGTCACGGTCGTCCTGCACCCGCTCTCCGGCCGCCCCGACGCCACCGCCTTCCACCTGGAGACCGGCCGCCTGTGCGTCCTGGCCTCCCGGCACCGCCACGCCTGCATCGTGGTCTGCCGCGCGGGCGTCGGCGACCTCCTGGACGCCTACCCGTCCACGGAACCGGTCCAGCTGGGCACGCTGGTGAAGTTCCCGGACGGCTGGGAGGCGAACCACGCGGTGCTGGCACATCTGACGGAACACAGGGTGAGCCGGTGACCGTGACCGGAGACACGAGTGCCAGGTGAGCCTTCGGCCATGAGGGCCTCTTGCGGGGGCGCGGGACAATGGACGGTGGCCCACCTGAAGGCGGTGCCGAGCGAACCGTACGAGGAGGAGACAGGACATGGCGGAGCCCACGCCGCGTCGGAACGAACCGCGGCTACGCCCCGCGCCTCTGATCTTCGAGCCCGCGGAGGCCGCAGGCGATCCCGAGCACTTCTTCGACCTGGAGTCGATCGAGGATCCGCGGGCGCTGCTGGCCAGGGCCACGGAGCTGACCCAGGCGTTCCGTGCGGCCGCCGACCGGGCCGTGGAGTTCCAGGCCATCGCGGCGGCCCAGCTCGCCGACCCGCGCCGGTTCGACCGGCTGACCCCGGCGGACATCGCCGAGCGGGCGGAGTGGACCGAGGACTACGCGAAGAAGATGGTCGAGTTCGGCCGGGACCTGATGCGGGGGAACACCGAGGGGCGGGCGTACCCCGATCCGGTGTGATCCGCGCCTGGCATATGCCAGGCGGGCAAGATACTCCTGCCCTCACCGTCCTGTCCCGGTTTTCCGCAACTCAGGAGAATCGCGCGCTCACGGCCGGTACATGTAGGTGGCATGAGCAGCGCACCGAACGTCACCCGAGTCACCTCCGACGGCGTCGACTGGCTCGCCTCGGCGGGCCCGTATCCGCGGAGCACCCTCGCCCTCTGGGAGGAGCGCCCGCACGCCCCGGTCGTCCTGCCCTGCGGCACCGTGTTCGACGTGGTGAGCGCCCCGGTGATCTTCGGCCGCCGGATGCTGGACCGGCTGTGGGACGACGGCCCGGGCTCGGGCCCGGTCGCGGTGTTCCGGGGCCGCATGCTGCTGTTCGCCGCACCGGGCACGGCCCAGCGGCTGCCCTCGCTGCTGGCGTGGGAGGAGTGGGGCTCGAACCGTACGCAGGCGGTGCCGCCGCTGCTCTGTCACGGCACGGGCGACGCGGTGACCGTCCCGGCGCCGGCCGGCTGCGACATCCCCGGCGACTCCCGCTGGCTGGTCGCTCCGGACAACCGCCACCCCTGGCTGCCGGGGCCGGAGGTCGTGCTCTGGGCGGCCGTGCGGGCGGCCCGCGCGGCCGTGCGGATTTCGATTTTTCCTCCCGCCGACCAGGATGCTAAGGTCTACGACGTCAGCAGGCGCCGCTAGCTCAGTTGGTTAGAGCAGCTGACTCTTAATCAGCGGGTCCGGGGTTCGAGTCCCTGGCGGCGCACGATGGCGAATGGCGAGGCATGTCCGCAGCAGACGCGGAAGGCCTCGCCATCGTCGTTGGTGGGCGGCTTCGCCGCGCGTTGTGGGACTTCACCACCCACACCCCCCCATCAGGTCGGTCCAGTGGCCGTGGGCCGCAGGAGTCAGCCCGGGACCCCCGGCGTGATCCTCACCGTCCACGCCCCCGAAGCCGTCCTCCCCTCCACCTCCACCTGTACGCCCTCCCCGGGCACGGTGAAGCTCTCGCCGAGGGCGACCGGGGCGTCGGCGAGGGGTGGATAGACCGAGTTCTCCCAGCAGGCCTCGGTGTGCGGGTGGGCGTCCACGACCTCCACCGGGCCGCCGCCGGACTCCGCCCCGCTGCTGATCCGGTACACCAGGACGCCCTGCCGGCAGGTGGCCCGGTCGTTGCCGGCCGCCCCGCGCGCCTCGAAGGCCAGGGCCCTGTCGGGCCCGGTGCGCACGATCGCCAGCTTCACCCCGTGCCCCAGGCCGAAGGCCGGGGCGCCCGCCGTGCCCTGTACCGGGACACCCGGGCCGGCCTCCAGCGGCTCCAGGGTCAGCCGGGTCGGCCGTGCGCCGCGCACGCACACCACCTGGCGCGGATCCAGCCAGCCCAACTTCCACTTGTGCCAGGCGAACACGTCCGGTGACAGCCCGAACTGGCTGCCCATCAGGTCCCAGTCGCCGACGTAGGTGTCCCAGTCGCCCTTGCCGTCGACCGGGCGGTGGTAGAGGTCGGGCAGGTCGAACACGTGGCCGGTCTCGTGGGCGAGGACCAGGCGGTCCGGCGGGTGCTTCTCGAAGACCGTGACGACCCGGCGGATGTCGACGCCGTCCACATGGACGGGCGTGTCGAGGTTCACGACCTTCGTGGCGTCCGAGTCGACGCCGGGCGCGTCGGGGTCGGCGACGAGGTACACGACCCGGTAGCGGGAGAAGTCGACCTCCTTGTCGGCCACGGCGAACGCGTCCCGCAGGTATGCGGCCCGGTCGTCCACGTCCCAGTCCCGCTTTATCGCGTACGCCGTGGACGGGCGCGGCATGCGCAGCCAGTGCCGCAACGGGTGCGGGCGGAGGGTGAACCTGCCGTAGGAGGCCTGCTCGTAGTAGCGGCTGGTGGCCGGGAAGTGGTCGGCGGCCAGCTCGGCGGGGGTGGTGCGCGGGGCGGCGTCCGGGAAGGACAGGAAGACCATCACGGCGTCGAGCGCGCCGGTCGGGCGGGTGTAGTCGGCGTTCCAGGTGTCCGCGCCCTCGGAGTGGTGGGCGTCGGTCCGGTGCAGGGCGCAGGGGGCCGTGGAGAAGGGCTCGGCGGCCGCCGGACCGCCGAGGATCGATGTCGCGGCGAGCGCCGACAGCGTGGTGCACACGGCGGCGGTGCTGCGCAGCTTGGGCACGGACATGACCTCCGGACGCGGTTCGCGGGACCGCATCCAGATTGCTGGTATTTATTGCGCTGTGCCCTGTTCGCCTGCACCACAAGGGTGAGCGCGCCCCCGAAAGCGCCGGCGCGCTCCGGCGCCCGACACCCCGAAACACTCACGGAACGTCACAACTGGTCGGGGGCCTGAAGAACCCGTCCACGTGCGGGCAGAAACGATCTGTCAGAAACTGTGCTCCGTCCGGGACACTGGACAGTGGCTGGAAGGGCCCGGGGCCAGCCTCTATGATCGGCACACTTTCCGGCACGGACAGGCACGGACACAGATCGAGTGCACTGCGGGAGCGAGCGGTGAGCGGAACGTCCGAAGGGCCGACGCCCGCGGCAGACCTCGACCGGTCAGCCGTCACAGACAGTGACCACACCACCTACCACCGTGTCTTCACGGCCGCCCCGCTCGCCATGGCCGTCGTGGACCACGCCGGACTCGTCGCCGGCGCCAACGCGGCCTTCGGCGAGCTGCTCGGCACCGATCCGGACGCGCTCACCGGGCGGGTCGCCGCCGACCTGGTCGACCTCGCCTCCGACGCGCGCAGCTGGCACGCCTACCGCGAGGTCCTGCGCGGACGGCAGGCGAAGCTGCGCTGCACCCGCCGGCTGAAGCACCCCGAGGGACACTCGGTGTGGGTGCAGGTCACGGTCTCCCCGCTCGGCGACGGCCGGCCGGGGGTGCTGCTGTCCGTCGCCGACATCAGCGCCCGCCGTGAACTCCAGGCACGGCTGCGGCACTTGCAGATGCACGACCCGGTGACCCGGCTGCCCAACCGCACGCTGTTCTTCGAGCGGCTGTCGGCCGCGCTGGAGGCGGAGTCGTACGAGCAGAGCGGCACCGGCCGGATCGGACTGTGCTACCTGGACCTCGACGGCTTCAAGGCGGTCAACGACACCCTCGGCCACCGCGTCGGCGACCGGCTGCTCGCGGCCGTCGCCGAGCGTCTGACCCGGGTGGCCGACGAGGCCGGCTACGCCCGCGCGGTGATCCCGCTGGTCGCCCGGCTCGGCGGCGACGAGTTCGCGCTGCTCGTGGAGGACTCCACCGGCACCGAACAGCTCGCCGAACTCGCCGAGTCGGCGCTGAAGGCCCTGGAGGAGCCCTTCGACCTGGCGGGCCAGCGGCTGTCGCTGACAGCGTCCATCGGGGTCGTCGAGCGGCACGCGGCCGGTACGACGGCCACCGGCCTGATGCAGGCCGCGGACACGACCCTGTACTGGGCGAAGGCCGACGGCAAGGGCCGCTGGACCCTGTTCGACCCCGAGCGCAACGCGCACCGGATGACCCGTCAGGCCCTGTCGTCCACTCTGCGCCCCGCCATCGACCGCGGCGAATTCGCGCTCGAATACCAGCCGTTGGTCGGCATGGAGGACGGACGCCTGTCCGGGGTCGAGGCGTTGATCCGCTGGAATCATCCTCAGTTCGGCACACTGACGCCGAATCGGTTCATCGGACTGGCCGAGGAGGACGGCTCGATCGTCCAGCTCGGCCGCTGGGCGCTCGCCACCGCCTGCCGCCAGGCCCGCCGCTGGCAGCTGGACCACCCCGAGGAACCGCCCATCTTCGTCAGCGTCAACGTGGCCGTACGGCAGGTGTGGGACTCCGACCTGGTGGCCGACGTGGCCGGGATCCTGGCCGAGACGGGCCTCGCCCCGCACCTCCTCCAGCTGGAGCTGACCGAGTCGGCGGTGATGGGCTCGGCGGGCCGCCCGCTCCAGGCGCTGCAGGCGCTCAGCGACATGGGTGTGCGCATCGCCATCGACGACTTCGGCACCGGCTACTCGAACCTGGCGTACCTGAGCAGGCTGCCGGTGAAGGTCCTGAAGCTGGACGGCTCCTTCGTGCGCGGCTTCCAGTACGAGGAGGCACCCAAGGGCGTACCGCCCAACCCCGCCGACGAGGTCATCGTCGAGGCGATGATCCAGCTGGCCCACCGGCTCGGCCTGACCGTCACCGCCGAGTGCGTGGAGACCTCCGCCCAGGCCACCCGGCTGCGCCGCATCGGCTGCGACACCGGCCAGGGGTGGCTGTACTCCCGTCCGGTGCCGCCGGATCGTATCTCCGAGCTGCTCGACACACAGGCCTACGCGGTCGGCAAGCCGTAGGCGTCCGCGATCAACTCGTAGGAGCGCAGGCGGAGTTCGCCGCGGTGGGCGTGGGAGACGAGCATCAGCTCGTCGGCGCCCGTGCGCTTGTGCAGGTCGTCCAGGCCGGAGCGGACCTCGTCGGCGGTGCCGTGCACGATGTTGGACGTCCAGGAGGCGATGAACTCCTCCTCCATGGGGCTGAACTCGTGCTTCTCGGCCTCGTCCGGGTCGGGGAAGAGGCCGGGCCGGCCGGTGCGCAGCCGGAGCATGTTGAGGGCCATCGCCCGGGTCTGGCGGCGGGCCTCGTGCGCGTCGTCGGTGGCGAGGGTGGAGACGCCGATCAGGGCGTAGGGCTCGTCGAGGACCGAGGAGGGGCGGAAGGTCTGCCGGTACAGGTCCAGGGCCGGGATGGTGTTCTGCGCGGAGAAGTGGTGCGCGAAGGCGAACGGCAGACCCAGCAGACCGGCGAGGCGGGCGCTGAAGCCGGAGGAGCCGAGCAGCCAGACCGGCGGGCGGTGCGGGGACTGGACGCCGCCGGGGCTGGTGGCCTGGACGGGGCCGGGGATCGCGTGGATCCGGCGGTAGGGGTGCCCGTCGGGGAAGTCGTCGTCCAGGAAGCGGATGAGCTCGGCGAGCTGCTCCGGGAAGTCGTCGGCGCCCTCGTTCAGGGTGTCGGTGCGGCGCAGGGCCGCGGCCGTGGCGCCGTCCGTGCCGGGGGCGCGGCCCAGGCCGAGGTCCACGCGGCCCGGCGCCAGCGCCTCCAGCGTGCCGAACTGCTCGGCTATGACGAGGGGCGCGTGGTTGGGCAGCATGACACCGCCCGAGCCGAGCCGGATGCGCTCGGTGTGGGCGGCGAGGTGGGCGAGGATCACGGCGGGCGAGGAGGATGCGACGCCGGGCATGGAGTGGTGCTCGGCGACCCAGTACCGGTGGAAGCCACGGGCCTCGGCGAACCGGGACAGCGCCACGCTGGTGCGCAGGGCGTCGGAGGCGGTACTGCCCGCGCCGACGGTCACCAGGTCCAGTACGGAGAGGGGGACGGGGGCGGTCCCGTGCGTGGTGCCCCGGATCTCGTCCGTGCCCCGGATCTCGTCTGCTGTGCCCCGGATCTCGTCTGCCTCGTCTGCCGACACGGTGCGGGCCTCCTGTTTCGCGCGTGAGCTGTCCTGGGCGCACTAACAGGAGACAGTCCCCGTTTATTCCCGTACCTGCACCAGGGGCTCGCGGGTGAACAGCGTCCCCAGCGTCGGCGCGTTGACCCGCCGGTCGGCCAGCCTCAGCCCCTCCCACACGGACACCTGGTTCGCCGTGAGCACCGGCTTGGACAGCGCCTTCTCCAGCAACGACAGATGCGCGGCCGTGTGCAGGGCCGTGTCCGGGAGCAGTACCGCCTCCGCGTCCGGGACGTCGGCCGCCCGGGCCAGCGTCAGCACGTCCTCCTCGCCCCAGGTGCCGACCTCCGCCGCCGTGACGATCCCCGAGGACCGCATCCCGGTCACCTCGAGCCCCGCGGCCCCCAGGAAGTCCGCGAACAGCGCGGCGATGTCCTCCGGGTAGGTCGCGCCGACCGCGACCCGGCGCACCCCGATCTCCCGGGCCGCGTGCACGAAGGCGAACGACGTCGAGGAGGCGGGCATCCCGGCCAGCCGGGCGAGCGTGCGCACCTGCTCCTGGGCGCCCTCCCAGCCGTGCACGAAACCGCCGCTGGTACACGCCCACACCACCGTCTCGGCCCCGGTCAGCCGCAGGCGCTCCATGCCCGCCGCGAGCCGCTCCGCGGAGCCCATCTCGCGCAGCGCCGCCACCCGGTGCGCGTCCTCGCCGATGTCGGTGTGTACCAGGTCCACCCGGATGTCGCTGCCCAGGAGCTGCTCGATGCGCGGATAGTCGTCCTCGGCGGAGTGGCCCGGGTAGAGGAATCCGAGTGCGGTCATGTCCAGCCTTCCTGCGTCTCTTCCGGCGTCTCTTCGGGCAGTGCGGAGGGCCAGGCGCGCGCCGACTCGTCCAGCAACGCCTGATAGGGCCCCACCGCCCGGGTACCCAGTCGGCGCAGCGCAGCCCACATCGTGACCTGGTTGGCAGACAGCACGGGAATGCGCAGCTCGGCCTCCAGTTGGGGGATCACGTCGTACGTCGGCAGGTTGGTGCAGGAGATGAAGAGCGCGTCGGCGGTGCCGGGGCTGACCGCCTGCCGGGCCATGGCGACGACATCCCGGTACGGCACCTGCCAGATGTGCCGGGTCAGGCCCATGAAGGCACACCCGGTGACCTCGGCACCGGCCTCGGCGACGAAGTCCTCCAGCGCCCGGGTCACGGACACGGTGTACGGCGTGACCAGCGCGACGCGCCGGATCCGCAGCTCGGCCAGCGCCTCCAGCAGCGCGCCGGAGGTGGTCACCGAGGGCGGCGCGCCCGCGAGGCGCATCGCAGCGCACATCGCCCGCTCCCCGGCGATCCCGCCGACGAAGCTGCCGGAGGTGCAGGCGTAGGCGACGACCTCGGGCGTGACGGCGGTCAGCGCGCGCACGGCGTCGCCGAGGGTCTCGTGCTCGCTCACCAGCCGGGCCAGGTCCAGACTCACCTCGACCGGCACGAACGGGGTCCGGGTCAGATGCAGCGACACCTCGTCGGGCACCCAGCGCCACAGCTCCCGGTCCAGGGCGAAGTCGAATGGGGCCACGACTCCCACACCGCGCTGGGGGCGGGGGCCACCGAGAAAGGAGACGTCCATGGCTGGCACCGGCCTCACGCTGGGAGACGAGTGGGCAACGGATCGCGAGTACGCCCGTGTTGACGAAGGTAGATTCGGGTGCGAGCGTGGTCAATCCGCGCATAATCCGTGCACGTCAGACGCTCGGAGCCGCCCCGTATGACGACCCTGCCGACCCTCCTCGTGCTGGACGCCGACCCGCCGCCGCGCCTCGGCCGGCTGACCGGCCGCGCCCGGATCGTGCACACGGACGCCGCCCACCTGGCCGAGCGGCTGCCGCAGGCGGACGTCCTGCTGGTCTGGGACTTCACCTCGCACGCGGTGCGCGAGGCCTGGCCCGGGGAGGGACCCCGCCCGCGCTGGGTGCACACGGCGAGCGCGGGCGTGGACCATCTGCTGGGCCCCGAGCTGGCCGCGTCCGACACGGTGGTCACGAACGCGCGCGGGATCTTCGACCAGCCGATCGCCGAGTACGTGGCGGCCCTGGTGCTGGCGGCCGCCAAGGACCTGCCGCGCACGCTGGAGTACCAGCGGGAGCGGACCTGGCGGCACCGGGAGGGCCGGCGGGTGGCGGGCACGCGCGCGTGCGTGGTCGGCTCGGGCCCGATCGGCCGGGCGATCGTACGCACCCTGAAGGCCCTCGGTGTGACGACGGCGCTGGTCGGGCGGGTGCCGCGGACCGGCATCCACGGGCCGGCCGACCTGGACCGGCTGATCTCCCGCGCGGACTGGGTGATCGCGGCGGCGCCGCTCACCGAGGAGACGTACCGCATGTTCGACAGCCACCGGTTCGGCGTGATGCAGCCGTCGGCGTTCTTCGTGAACGTCGGCCGGGGCGCGCTCGTCGACGAGGACGCCCTCGCCCATGCCCTGACCCGGCGCTGGTTCGCGGGCGCCGCACTGGACGTCTTCACCACCGAGCCCCTCTCCCCGGACAGCCCGTTGTGGGGACTGCCGGGGCTGATCGTCTCCCCGCACATGAGCGGGGACACGGTCGGCTGGCGGGACGAACTGGGCGCACAGTTCGTGGAGTTGTACGAGCGGTGGGCGGCGGGCAGATCACTGGTGAACGTGGTCGACAAGAAACGCGGTTACGTCCCCGGTCACTGATCTCTCGGACCTCTTGGCCTCTTGGAGGGTGCATGCAGCTCACCGACCTGACCGCCGTCCAGCTCCTCGACGGTTACCGCAAGGGCGAGTTCAGTCCCGTGGAGGCGACCGCGCAGGCCCTGGAGCGGGCCCGCCGCATCCAGCCGGAGGTGAACGCGTTCGTACGGCTCACCGAGGAGGACGCGCTGGCCCGTGCACGGGAGTCGGAGGAGCGCTGGCGGCGCGGCGAGCCGGCCGGGCTGCTGGACGGGGTGCCGGTGACGGTGAAGGACATCCTCCTCCTGCGCGGCCACCCGACCCTGCGCGGCTCCAAGACGATCTCCGAGCAAGGGAGTTGGGACGAGGACGCGCCCTCGGTGGCCCGGCTGCGCGAGCACGGCGCGGTGTTCCTGGGCAAGACGACGACCCCCGAGTTCGGCTGGAAGGGCGTGACGGACTCCCCGCTGTCCGGCATCACCCGCAACCCGCACGACCACTCCCGCACCGCCGGCGGATCCAGCGGGGGCAGCGCGGCGGCCGTGGCGCTCGGCGCGGGCCCGCTGTCGCTGGGCACGGACGGCGGGGGCAGCATCCGGATCCCGGCCGCGTTCTGCGGCGTCTTCGGCCTGAAGCCGACGTACGGCAGGGTGCCGCTGTACCCGGCGAGCGCGTTCGGCACCCTCTCGCACGCGGGCCCGATCACCCGGGACGCGGCCGACGCGGCCCTGCTGCTGGATGTCATCGGCGCCCCGGACCCACGCGACTGGTCGGGCCTGCCGCCCGCGCCCGGCTCCTTCCAGGATGCGTTGAGGGGCGGCGTGCACGGTCTGCGGGTGGCGTACTCCCCGTCCCTCGGCGGCCAGGTCGCGGTCCGGCCGGCGGTCGCGGCGGCGGTACGGCGGACGGTGGCCCTGCTGGCCGACCTCGGCGCGTACGTCGAGGAGACCGACCCGGACTTCAGCGAACCGGTGGAGGCCTTCCACACTCTGTGGTTCAGCGGCGCGGCCCGGCTCACCGAGCGGTTCTCCCCGCGCAAACGGCAGCTGCTGGACCCCGGCCTGCGGGAGATCTGCGTGCGGGGCGCCCGCTACAGCGCGCTGGACTATCTCGCCGCGGTCGACGTCCGCATGGACCTCGGCCGCCGTATGGGCCGCTTCCACGAGCGCTACGACCTCCTCGTCACCCCGACCCTGCCGCTGACGGCATTCGAGGCGGGCGTGGAGACGCCGACGGGCTCGGCCCACCGGCGCTGGACGGGCTGGACCCCGTTCACCTACCCGTTCAACCTCACCCAGCAGCCCGCGGCAACCGTCCCGGTGGGCACGGACGGGGACGGGCTGCCGGTGGGGATGCAACTCGTGGCGGCCCGGCACCGGGATGATCTGGTACTGCGGGCGGCGCACGCGCTGTACGAGGCCGGAGCGGTGTGACGGGTACAGGGCCGGCCCTGTGGCTACCGCCGGGAATCAGGCAGAGTCACCGGTGCCTGCAGTTCCGTCACCCAGTCGTCGCGGTTCTCGGGGCACTCCAGGTCGACCTCGCGGGGGTATCCGGTCGCCCGGTGGCCGCCCGCGTCGATCCAGCGGGCCAGGGTCTGGGCGGTGGGCAGGACGGTGTCCATCGATCCGCGGTGCACGATGGTCGCCGCCTGGTCGAGGGGCGGCAGGTCGAGGATGCGCAGGGCGCCGTCCTGGACAGGTGCGGAGACCTGGACGGCGGCGTGGACGGTGATCCTGCCGCCGCCCTCCGGGGCGTCCTCGTAGGACGCGATGCCGGGGCCCGGGGGCGTGACGCCTGCCGCCTCCAGGCGCCGGAACAGCTCGTCGTAGAGCGGCCCGATGACAGGGCCGATGTCCTCCGCAGCATGCCGCGCAGTTCCTCGGCGCCGACCTTCTCGTCCACGATGTCGCGCACCTGCTGGAGGGTGAATCCGAGGTCCTTGAGCGCGATGATCCGGTTGAGCCGGGCAAGCTGGGCTGCGGTGTAGTGGCGGTAGCCGCTGGCGGGGTCGACGTGGGCCGGGCGCAGCAGGCCGGTCGCGTCGTAGTGACGCAGCATCCGGACCGAGACGCGGCCGTGCCGGGCGAAGTCTCCGATGGTGAACATGATGTCTCCGAGCTGACCGCCTGACACGGTGTGAGGGTCAAGCAGCCCGTCAGGCAGCCCGCCGGAAACGGAGCGTCTCCCCCGCCGCCCCGCTGCGCCACAGGTCGTTGCAGGCCTCGGCCATCGCTTCCAGGCCCTCCACCACCTGACCCCACACGATTCCCGGCACCCAGCCCACGTCACCGTTGAGGAGCAGGTTGTTGCGTTCGTAGAACAGGGCCAGGTCGACCACCGTGGTGCCGGGGCGGACGGCGCGGTCGTAGCCGTAGGCCTTGGTGCCCAGCTCGGTGCCGGCGAAGGAGAAGTAACAGAGGTCGCCGGGAATCGGGGTGACCGTCGGGTTCTCCAGTGGGGGTTCCGTGGAGGCGAACGGCGGGAAGAGGGCGTAGATCTCGTTGCGCGCGTACTTGGCGTGGTAGACGTCGCCCGCCAGCGGCAGGGCTTCCCATACCGCCGTGCAGGTCAGGGGCGCGCGGTCGTCCAGCAGTCGTGCCGTGCAGTGCACGTCCCGCTTGTCGAGCGAGACGGTGACGAATCGGTCGGCCATGAAAACAAGGGTGCATAGCCGGGATCCGCTTGGGTAGCCGCGCCGCCATGGCTCCACCACTTGGGAACGACGTACACACATTCCGGCCGGAACTCAGACACAGCCGTCACACCCGGCGCTCGGTGCTCGGTGGCCTCGCCGCCCTCGGTGTGCTGGGCGCTGCGGGCTGCTCTCGGGTGGCCGAGGCGTCCGGCAAGGAGGGCGGCGACCTGCTCGAACGCCTCCGCGCGCAGGGCGTCGTACGCCTCGGGATCGCCGGTGAGATCCCCTTCGGGTACATCGACAAGGACGGCCATCTCACCGGTGAGGCACCCGAGCTGGCCAAGGTGATCTTCAAGCGACTGGGGGTGGACCGGGTCCAGCCCGTGCCCACCGAGTTCGGCTCGCTGATCCCCGGGCTCAACTCTCAGCAGTTCGACGTCGTGGCGGCCGGGATGTACGTCAATCCCGAGCGCTGCCAGCAGGTGATCTTCGCGGATCCGGACTATCAGATGCTCGATTCGTTCATCGTGCGCAAGGGCAACCCGCTGGGGTTGCACTCCTACAAGGACGTCGTCGCGAAGAAGGCCAAGTTCGCCACCGGCACCGGATACGCGGAGATCGAGTACGCGGTCGGGGCCGGGTACAAGCAGGGCGACATCCTCATCGTCCCGGACCAGGTGGCCGGGCTGAACGCCGTGGAGGCGGGCCGGGTCGACGTGTTCGCCGGTACGGCGCTCACCACGCGGGAAGTGGTGAAGAAGTCGAGCAAGGCGGAGGCCACCGCGCCCTTCGCGCCGCTGGTCAAGGGCAAACCGCACGTCGACGGCGGCGCGTTCGCGTTCCGGTCGAGCGAGACGAGGCTGCGGGACGCCTTCAACGTCGAGCTGCGCAGGCTGAAGTCGAGCGGGGAGTTGTTCCGGATACTTCGGCCCTTCGGCTTCACCAGGGCCGAGATGACCGGCCTCACCGCGAAGGAGCTGTGCGGCGGATGACCTCGGGACTGTGGGAACTCGTACTGAAGGGCGTCTGGACCACCGTCCAGCTGCTGGTGTTCAGCGCCCTGCTGGCCACCGCCGTGTCCTTCGTCGTCGGCATCGCGCGCACTCACCGGCTGTGGATCGTGCGGTTCGTGGCCGGCTTCTACACCGAGGTGTTCCGCGGCACCTCGGCGCTGGTGATGATCTTCTGGGTGTTCTTCGTGCTGCCGGTCGCCTTCGGCTGGCAGCTGGTGCCGATGTGGGCGGGCACGCTGGCGCTCGGGCTGACGTACGGGGCGTACGGCTCGGAGATCGTGCGCGGCGCGCTGCAGTCGGTCGATCCGGCGCAGCAGGAGGGCGGGATCGCACTCAGCTTCACCGCGGCCCAGCGGATGCGGCTGATCCTGCTGCCGCAGGCCGTGCCGGAAATGATCCCCTCCTTCTGCAATCTGCTGGTCGAGCTGCTCAAGGGCACCGCGCTGGTGTCGGTGATGGGCATGGGCGATCTGACGTTCAGCGCGAACCTGGTGCGCCTCGCGCTGCAGCAGAGCGCGGAGATCTACACGTACGTGCTCCTGATCTACTTCGCGATCGCCTTCGTGCTCACCCGGCTGATGCGTTCGCTGGAGAAGCGGCTGAAGGCCCGGATCGGCAAGGACGCCGGGACGTTCTCGGCGGCGCGTGAGCTCAAGCGCGCGCAGACGACCGGAGTAGGGGGGCGCGTCGCATGAAGTGGGACTGGAACGCCGTCAGTGAGTTCATGCCACACTTCTGGGACGGTCTGCGGGTCACCCTGGAGGCCCTGGCCCTCGGTTCGCTGCTGTCGTTCAGCCTGGGCCTGGTGTGGGCGCTGCTGATGCGGACGCCGAGCCGGTGGGTGCGCTGGCCGGTCGGCGTGGTCACGGAGTTCGTGCGCAACACCCCGCTGCTGGTGCAGCTGTTCTTCCTGTTCTACGTGCTGCCCGAGTGGAACGTGACCTTCTCCGCGCTGACCACCGGCGTCTTCGCGATCGGCCTGCACTACTCGACGTACACCATGCAGGTCTACCGGGCCGGCATCGAGGCGGTCCCGGTCGGCCAGTGGGAGGCGGCGACCGCGCTGAACCTGCCGCGGCTGCGGACCTGGACCGCCGTGATCCTGCCGCAGGCCATCCGCCGCGTGGTGCCCGCGCTCGGCAACTACGTGATCTCCATGCTCAAGGACACACCGATGCTGATGGTGATCACCGTGCTGGAGATGCTCGGCCAGGCCCGGCTCTTCTCCCAGCAGCACTTCCAGTTCACCGAGCCGGTCACCGTGATCGGTGTGGCCTTCATCCTCATCTCCTACCTGGCCTCCCTTCTCCTGCGAGCTCTGGAGCGACGCCTTGTCCGTTGAGACCCGTCCGCAGCCCTCCGCCACCGACGCCCAGCCGACCGAGCTGATCCGCCTGGAGAACGTCACCAAGCGGTTCGGCGCCAACACCGTGCTCGACCGGCTGGACTTCTCCGTCGACGCCGGCCGGCACGTGACCCTGATCGGCCCGTCCGGATCCGGCAAGACCACGATCCTCAGACTCCTGATGACCCTCACCAAACCGGACGAGGGCACGATCACCGTCGACGGGGAGCAGCTGTTCCCGGCGCCGGAGAAGCAGGTCCGGGAGGTCCGCAAGAAGATCGGGATGGTGTTCCAGCAGTTCAACCTGTTCCCGAACATGAGCGTGCTGCGGAACATCACCGAGGCGCCGGTGCAGGTCCTCGGCATGTCCAAGGACGAGGCCGAGGAGCGCGCCCGGGAGCTGCTGGAGCTGGTGGGGCTGACCGACAAGTGCGACGCGAAGCCGACCCGGCTCTCCGGCGGTCAGCAGCAGCGGGTGGCGATCGCCCGGGCGCTGGCGATGCGGCCGCAGGTGCTGCTGCTGGACGAGGTGACCTCCGCGCTCGACCCGGAGCTGGTCGCGGGCGTCCTCGACGTACTGAGGGACATCGCGCGCAGCACCGACATCACCATGCTCTGTGTGACCCACGAGATGGGTTTCGCCCGTGACATCTCCGACCAGGTGCTGATGTTCGACGGCGGCCGGGTGATCGAAGCGGGCTCTCCGGACAAGATCTTCACCGAGCCTGAGCAGGACCGCACCCGGGAATTCCTCAGCGCGGTCCTGTGACTACGGCGCGTGGATCCGGAAGATGCCGAGGTCCGACCACTGGGTCATGGCATTGGCATATGCCAGAGGGTCTACGTCGCAGCTGGGAGGGGTGAGGCGGGCAGAACAATCTCGCCAACCCCCTCTCCCCGTACCGGGTTTGCCCGTTATCGTGGTATCGATCCGCCGACCGGATCTCGCGGCCCACACAGGCGAGCGCAGGGGGACACCGTGGCGCTGATGAACGAGCCGACCGCCCCGTACCACTCGGCCCAGGACGCCCTGCGCGTGCTGGAGACCGTCGCCCGCCATTCCGCAGGCGTCACCGACACCGAGCTGGCCCGCCGCACCGGCCTCGGCTCCGAGCGGCTCACCGCCCTGCTGCGCATGCTGCGCCGGGAGAGCTATGTCGAGCAGATCACCGACGGGGCGTACGTCACCGGCGACACCCTGCGCCGGCTCACCTCCGCGCACGACCGGGAGCGGGCGGTGCGCGAGAAGCTCCAGCACACCCTGGACCGGCTGCGCGACTCGGTCGGCGCGGCGGTCTACATGAGCCGGTACGTCGACGGCGAGGTCAGGGTCACCCAGTACGCCGCCGGACCCACGACCCCGGCGGTCAACGAGTGGGTCGACTTCCGCTACTCCGCCCACGCCACGGCGGTCGGCAAGAGCCTGCTGACCCAGCTGGACCACAACGCCCGCCGCGACCACCTCTCCCGGCACAAGATGGCCCGCCTCACCTCGCGCACCATCACCAGCGACAGGCTCCTGCTGTCCCGCCTGGAGTCCCAGCCGCCGACGGTGCCGGTCCTGGACCTCCAGGAGTACGCGATCGGGACGGTCTGCGCGGCGGTCCCGATCACCGCGGGCTCCTCGGTGGGCTGCCTGGCACTGTCGCTGCCCGTGGAGCACGCGCACCGGCTGAAGCAGGCCGCGGAGGCCCTGAACCGCAACGCGGCACCGGTACTGCTGTCCCTGGCCCTGTAGCTGGTCACGAGCACCCCTCAGGACCAGGTAGTATTTTCTTCGTCGCCGGCCGCGGAGGAAAAAAACCGCGGTGGGCGGGAGTCATGCGCCGCTAGCTCAGTTGGTTAGAGCAGCTGACTCTTAATCAGCGGGTCCGGG
This sequence comes from Streptomyces sp. NPDC054783, assembly GCF_053611725.1. Lineage (NCBI taxonomy): Bacteria > Bacillati > Actinomycetota > Actinomycetes > Kitasatosporales > Streptomycetaceae > Streptomyces > Streptomyces sp. NPDC054783. Next base: position 117,661 of record NZ_JBSHAY010000017.1, read on the forward strand.
GTTCGAGTCCCTGGCGGCGCACGATGACGATGGCGAGCCTTGTCCGCGGAAAGCGCGGACCCGGCTCGCCATCTCTGTTATTGCGCCGATGCGCCGCGTGTCGTGGGGGCTTCGCCACCCACGCCCCCTTGGGCGTCCCCAGCGGCGAGAATCCGGTACTGCGCCTCCCCCTGTGGCCGCCACCACACCGGATCGGCGCACACGTACCCCTCCCGCCGCAGCCGCGCCCGGTGGATCTTGTTCGTGGCCGTCACCGGCATCCGCTCCACCACCCGCACGAACCGGGGCGCCATCTTGGTGCCCAGATCCGGCTGGGCCGCCAGGAACTCGGCGAAACCCGTCGGATCGAAGGACCCGGCGATGGTCGCCATCACCTGATCCCCGGTCACCGGGTCCGGCACCCCGTAGACGGCGACGGCCACCGCGCCCTCGTAGCGGGCGACGATGTTCTCGATCATCGCGGCGGCCAGGTTCTCCCCGTCCACACGGATCCTGTCGTCGGTACGGCCCGCGAAGTACAGATAGCCGTCGGTGTCCCGGTAGAACAGGTCACCGGTCCGGTACGCCCCGCCCCGGCGCCGCTCGGCCTCGGCGGCCGGATTCCTCCAGTACCCCTCGAAGGGGTTCGGCCCCCGGTTCACCAGCTCACCGATCGCCTCCTCCCCGTTGAGCAGCCGCCCGGCGGAGTCGAACACGGCGGGCGGGCACTCGCGTCCCGTGGCGGGGTCGAGCACCACCAGCCCCGGGCCTGCCGGTCCCACCGCGCCCTTCGGCGTGCCCGGCGCCCACTGGATCGCCGCGCCGCCCTCGGAGGAGCCGTAGCCCTCCACCAGCCGGACGCCGAACCGCCGCTCGAAGGCCGCCGCGTCCACCGCGCCGGCCTCCGTGCCGAAACCGAGCCGCAGGGGGTTGTCCCGGTCGTCCGTGCGCTCCTCGGTGGCGAGGACGTACTGGACGGCCCGCCCGACATACGTGAAGTACGTCGCCCCGTACCGACGCACATCGGGCAGGAACCCGGACGCCGAGAACCGCCGCCGCAGCGCGACCCCCGCGCCGGCGGCCAGCGCGGGCGCCCAGTCGGCGATCACCGCGTTGCCGTGGAACATCGGCATGCAGATGTAGTGCACGTCGTCCGCGCGCACCCCGAACTGTCTCACCAGCGCCTGACCGGCCGCCGCCAGCCGGCCCTGGGAGCACAGCGCGGCCTTGGGGGCGCCGGTCGACCCGGAGGTGAAGTACAGCAGCAGCCGGTCGGTGGGTGCGGCGCGGGACGGGTCGGGCAGGGCGTCGGCGTAGGGGGCGAGGAGGGCGCCGTACTCCTCGTCGTCCGTCACGAGGATCCGCACCCCCGGCAGGTCCAGTCCGGCCAGCAGGGGCAGGTGGGCCCGCTCGGTGACCAGGAGCGGGCACTCGGTGTGCAGGATGTCCCGGGCCAGTTCGGGACCCCGGCGGGTGGGGTTGATCCCGGCGACGGCCGCGCCGGCGAGGGCGGCGGCGCCCAGCCACAGCGGGAACTCCTCGGTGTTGTCGAGGAGCACGCCGACATGCGGGAGGGCACCCGGTGGCAGCAGGTCGGCCAGGAGTGCCGCGCGGGCGGCGGCGCGGGCGGCGACCTCGTGGTGCGTCAGCGTGCGTTCCTCGCACATGAGTCCCGGCCGGTGGTCGTCCCACCGCGCGGCGACCAGCTCGGCGACCGTGCGTGTCATGGACTCCATGGAGGCGCACGGTAACTGACATAACGTCAGATGGCGAGACTAGGGAAGGAAGCCGTCCGCCATCGAGAAGGCCGAGTGGGCGACCACCATGAAGATGACGCACCCCGCGATGAACACGCTGAAGAACGCCACCGCGCAGCCGGATTCGGCGGCGAGCCGCCCGCGCGCCGGGGTGTGTGCCGTCGCCCGCTCGGGACGCTCGGCCGTGTAGTGCACGGTGACGATGTCGCCCTCGACCCTCGTCCCCGGCCCGTTGCTCTCCTCGAAGCGGACGGTACGGCCCTCGCGGGTGGTGAACTCGTACACGTGGTGGAGCGTCGTGCTCACGGAGGTCTCACCGCCGCCGCTGGTCGTGGTGTACGTCCGCAGGCAGCGCGCCTCCGCCGTCAGCCCACCGTTCCAGGCCCGGCGCACCTCCCGCGACCGGCGCAGGAGCCTGACCAGGGCGAAGACCGCCAGGGCGATCATGAGCGCGGGCACGACGTAGAAAAGCGACTCGAACATGAGGTCCCCCCGAGGTCGGTACGCCGCCCCGCCGGGCCGGCGTGCGAGGAACGTACCCGCGAGTGGGGGCGGCCGGCCTCAAGGGAACCTCAGTTTCCGTGCTGTGGCGGACCGGTCCTCAGAACGTGACGTCCGAGCAGGCGTAGAACGCGTTGCCCGTGTCGGCGATCGTCCACACCGCGAGGATGACGTGGTGCCCGCTCAGCCCGGTCGGCAGGGTGCCACTGTGGCTGAGGGTGGCCGGCGGGCGCTGGCCGTTGTACGGGACCGTCAGGAACGGGGTGAGGTTGAGGTCCGAGCGGGACAGGGCGTGGCTCTGGTTCCAGCCCTGCCTGGTGACGTAGTACTTGAAGTCCGTCGTGGCGTGCTGGGCGGTGAACTGCCAGCGGAAGGTGTACGTCTGCCCGCCCGTCACCCTGGTCGTGGGCCAGGCCGCGCCGGACGGTGTGGTCGGCGAGCTGAGCTGGGCGAACCGGCTCAGGCCGCCGTTGCAGATCTGGCCGTCGGCGGGCCCCGCGGCCGGGAATCCCTTGGGGCCCTCGACGCTCTGCGGCTCGTACTGGATGTCGCCGCAGCCCGTCACCGCGCCGTTGGCGCAGAGCTTCTGCCTGCTGATGGGGAGGTCGGTGTAGCCGTGCCCGCTGGCGCCGCCGGTGGAGAGCGCGAACGCTCCGGCGGTCACCACGCCCAGCACGACCGCGGACAACTTGGTCCTGGTGTGCATACTGCCGCTCCTGGAGAACGTGGGGAGTTCGGTGAGCTGTGCAGGTAGGTCTAGACCAAGTGCCAGATTATTGCCGCCTGTTGAACATGTCCATACCAATCACAGGCCGGGCTGCGACGGCTCCCCGCGCCGCGAACGGAGGGCGACCGTGACCCGGAGCGGCCGCACCGAGAACACCTCCACGCCGACCGGCGCGGTCTCCTCCGCGACCAGCCGGGTCAGCGCGTCCCCGGCCGCCGTCACCCCGCGCCGCGTCCCGCCCGCCGGATCCAACGGCACCCGCGCCAGCGCCGCCTCCACGCACTCCCGCACATACCTCTCGTGGTCCTCGACGCCGAGCACCGCCCGCGCGGTGTCCCGCGTCCGCCACACCACCAGCACCACCACCCCGAGCGCCGTCCCGTCGGGATCCGCCGCCGGCACCGCCTCGCTGCGCCAGTGCCGCAGCCGCACGTCGACCCCGCGCCGCCGCAGCAGCGGGTTCACCCAGAGCAGTCCGGTGCGCCGTACCGTCCCCCGGTAGCGGCCGAACAGACCGAGCACCCAGGCCCGCCCGGTCCGCCCCCGGGTCAGCCCGCCGAAGCCGAACATCCCGAGCGCCCCGGCCCCGGTGTACGCCGCCCACTGCGCCGGACCGAGCCCGTCGCCCAGGGACGCGGGCAGCCGCAGCGCCTCCACCACGGCCGTCGGGAGCAGCCCCGCCCACCAGGAGGTGGCCAGACAGCCGGCGATCCCGGCCATCCCGGCCAGCACCCCGGCCGCGCCCGGCAGTACCCGCGCCGGGCGCTCCACCAGCTCCGGGCCGGTCTCCGGCAGCGGGCGGCACACCGGCGCCGGGTGTCTCGGGCGCGGCTGCTCGCCGGTGACGTGCCGTCGGATCCCGGTGACCGACCCGTCCGGCTGCCACTCGGATTCGGGCGGTGTGTGTGACGTGGTCGTACCCATGCGTGCCTCAAGCCTCCGCGCCAGATGCGTCGTGAACAGGGGTTGGGACGGACGGACAGGGCCCTGCCGGTCGGGAGCGGCCGCCTTCGTGGTCGGGGGCGGTCGCGTGGGCGGGGGGCCGGAGGGCGGTCGCGCGGCCCGGTGGCCGGAGGGCGGTCGTCTGAGCCGGGGGGGCGGAGGGCGCTCGCGCGGCCGAGGTGGCGCGGCCGGGGGCCGTAGGACCATCGCGCGGGCGGGGGCGGAGGGCGGTCGCGCGGCCCTGTGGCCGGAGGGCGGTCGCGCGACCCGGTGGCCGGAGGGCGGTCGCGCGACCCGGTGGCCGGAGGGCGGTCGTCTGAGCGGGTGCTCGTAGGGCGATCGCGTGGGCGGGGGTCGTAGGGCGGGTGGTCAGAGGCCGCCCGCCCGGCCCGGCGATCAGAGACCGGCCGGCCCGGCACTCAAAGGCCGCCCGCCCGACCCCACCCACTCACCACCCGCCCACCGGCCACCCTGCCCGGTACCCACAGACCGCCCGCACGGCCCGGCCGTCACAGAACCGATCGCCTGGTCCGACGCCCAACGGCCACTCGCCCACCCCAGCGGTCCAAGACCGCCCGCCCGACATAGCCGACACACACCAACCACCCGACCCGACACCCACAGACCGCCCGCACGGCCCCGCCGTCACAGAACCGATCGCCTGGTCCGACGCCCAACAGCCACTCGCCCGGCCCCGCGGTCCAAGACCGCCCGCCCGGCCCAGCGGTCAGAGATCCGTCAAGCCGTCCGGGTCCGCGTCAGCGAACAGTCGGCGCCAGGTCTCCGGCCCCGGGTAGCCGTCCGCCGCGCCGCCGCGCCAGCCCTGGGTGCGCTGGAAGGCCTCCACCGCACGTCGGTCCGCTTCACCCCAGCGTGTGCCGGGCCCCGTGGGGTAGAACCTGCCGAAACCTTTCTCCACCAGTCGGCGGCCCAACTGCGCGACGTACGCGTTCTCCGCGCCCGGGCGGAAGGAGCCCCGGCCCGGATAGCCGGGCACCCCGTGCGAGACCGGCACCCCCCGAGTGGCGGGGCGGCCCGGCCCCGCCTCGGTCGCCGAGGCGGACTGCGCGCCCTTCGTTCCGGAGGTCAGGCCCCTGTAGCGGTACGGGACGTACTTGTCGGCGTTGCTCCAGTAGGGATACGGGGTGGCCTGCCGGCGGGTGCGCGGGGGTGTCTGCTCGTAGACCGTGTAATAGGTGCGCGTGTAGTCCGTCCAGCCGCCGAAGATCACCACGTGAGAGCCCTTCTCGGGGTTGCTGGGATTGTGGAAGAGCAGCATGTCGCCGGGCTCGAGCTCCGCCTTGGTGATCTTCACCCCGAACTGGTCGAGGCTGCCCGTCCACTCGTTGCCCGGCAGCCCCCAGGCCATGGAGACATAGCCCGAGCAGTCCTGCCGGTAGCCGTCGGTCCAGTAGGCGTCCATGCTGTACGGCACCTGTGCGGTCACCCAGACCTTGGCCCGGTCGATGATCTTGGTCCGGGTGGTGGCGGGGGTCGGAACGGTGTCGGGCCCCGCCGGTTTGCCCTTCGGGCCGTACAACGGGCCCTTGGCGCCCTGCGGGGTGTCGGACTCGCCGTCGCCGGGGGCGCGAAGGCCCTCCACCACGGCGGGGCGGCCGGGAGTGAGGGCCGCGGCCGGGGTGACCGCCCCGAGGACGGCGGACGCGGCGGCCACGGCAACGATCCCGCAGGTCGCCGGGCGGATGCGGGGGCGGCCGGATGCCGGACCGGGGCCGGCTCGTCGCTCCTGGACGCAGCCGGGGCAGTCGCAGTCGCGGGCGGGGTCGAAGTCCTCGAACACCGGAGCCGTCATGCGATCTACCTCACATTCGAAGGGGCTTGGTCCGCGAGTGTGCACGTTGATCAGTTTTCCAACTGTCCACCGGACCGCCACTTTGACGGCCCGAATGATGTACACGCCCCGCTCGGCCACCCTCTGATCACCCGAGGGTGGTCATGGGCACCCCTGGAGGTCAGGTAGAGTTGTCTCCGTCAGCAGGCGCCGCTAGCTCAGTTGGTTAGAGCAGCTGACTCTTAATCAGCGGGTCCGGGGTTCGAGTCCCTGGCGGCGCACCGACCGAAAGGCCCCTCGCGAAAGCGGGGGGCCTTTCGCGTGTCCGAAAATCGCCCCTGTCCGGAACCGGGCCCTCCCCCCGACTGGCCGGATACCCTCTCGCCATGGCAGCCCGGGACCTCCAGGAGCGGATCAAGAAGCTGATCGTCGACCGACGGCTGCCCTCGGGTGCCCCGCTGCCGACCGAGCCCGAGCTGATGGAGTACCTCGGCGCGAGCCGGAACTCCGTCCGCGAGGCCCTGAAGGCGCTGCAGGCGATGGGGATCGTGGAGATCCGGCACGGTTTCGGGACGTACGTCGGCTCGATGTCGTTCGCACCCATGATCGAGGGGCTGGCCTTCCGCACCGTCGCCGGGCACTACCGTGGCGAGGACTCCCTGCTGCAGCTGCTGGAGCTGCGCGAGGCCGTGGAGACCGGGCTGGTCTCGCGGCTGGCCGGGCGGCTGCCCGAGGCGGACCTCGTCGAACTGGACGCCCTCGTGGACCGCATGGATCAGGAGGCCGCCGAGGGGGCGGGCCTCGCCGAGACCGACCGGGCCTTTCACGCCACCCTCTACCGGGGGCTGGACAACGTGCTGCTGAGCGAGGTGCTGGAGGCTTTCTGGGACGCCTTCCACCGGGTACAGCGGGATCTGGTGGACGTGCCGCAGGACCCCCGGGTCACCTGCCGCCAGCACCGGGAGATCCTGGACGCGGTCCGCTCCGGCGACTCGCTGCGGGCGGAGGAGGCCATAAGAGACCACTTCGGCAACATCCGCGTCCGCCTCTCCACCACCGGTACACCCCGGCCGGCCGGGACCACCGGCACACCCCCGTCTCCCACGACCACCGGCACACCCCCGCCACCCGCGACCACCGGCGCGCGCCCGTCCCCCGAGCCCCACACGCGCCACAATGAACGGGTTTGATCGGTAAACACCGTGTTTCGCATCTTGCGATCATGCGGAGCGCCGTAGAACCCTTGGATGTCCAAGCTGCCGCTGTTTGGCGGGAGTTGGGGGGAAGCAAACGGTTGCCGGACGGCGGGGAGGGGGCCCCGCTCATGAACCGATGCCGAGGGGGGCATCGATGCAACCGGAAGGTCGCCGTTCCGTGAGGTGGGGAAGACGTGGCAACGGCGAGCCGCCACAGCGACAGAACACGCGGTGACCTGCGTGTGGGGGGAATGACTCATGACGTCGACGCCGTCGGGCGCCGGGCCGAGCCACGTTCACGACGACCCGTCACAGACCACACAACTCAGGATGACCGGGCACCGGACGGGCCAGTTCCGCCGGATCAGGAAGAGCCTGCCCAGATACGACTACGAGCACTACAGCCGGCTCGCGGGCCCCCTCACCCAGCCCGACCCGGCGAAGCCGTACAAGGTGCAGTACCGGTCGCTGCTCTCCCAGGAGCCGCACCGCATCCGCGCCGCCCTCATGCTGGGCGCCGCCCCCGTGCTCTCCCTGGTCCTGCTGTTCTGGCTGCTGCAGCCCGAGCACTGGACCGAACGGGACTACCCCGCCTACGACTTCCTGCCGGCGCTCGACGTCGTCATGCTCGTCTCGATCGGCCTGATCGAGTTCTTCCGCTGCATGAACGTGCTGTCCAACGCGCACGCCACGCTCGTCGCCCGCGACCCGGTCCCGGTCGTCCCCGAGACCGGCACTTCAGTCGCCTTCCTCACCACCTACGTGCCCGGCAAGGAGCCGCTGGAGATGGTGACGAAGACCCTGGAGGCGGCGGTGAAGCTGCGCCACCGGGGCCTGCTGCACGTGTGGCTGCTGGACGAGGGCGACGACCCGGCCGTCAAGGAGGTCTGCGCCCGGCTCGGTGTGCACCACTTCACCCGCAAGGGCGTCGAGCGGTGGAACCGGCCGAAGGGCCCGCACCGCGCGAAGACCAAGCACGGCAACTACAACGCCTGGCTGGAGGCGCACGGCGCCGACTACGACTTCTTCGCCTCGGTCGACACCGACCATGTGCCGCTGCCCAACTACCTGGAGCGGATGCTCGGTTACTTCCGCGACCCGGACGTGGGCTTCGTCATCGGCCCGCAGGTGTACGGCAACTACGACACGTTCGTCACCAAGGCCGCCGAGTCCCAGCAGTTCCTCTTCCACGCCCTGATCCAGCGCGCCGGCAACCGCTACGGCGCCCCGATGTTCGTCGGCACCTCCAACGCCGTGCGCATCGGCGCCATCAAGCAGATCGGCGGCCTGTACGACTCCATCACCGAGGACATGGCGACGGGCTTCGAGATGCACCGCGCCAAGAACCCGGCGACCGGTCGGAAGTGGAAGTCGGTCTACACCCCCGACGTGCTCGCGGTCGGCGAGGGCCCGAACGCCTGGACGGACTTCTTCACCCAGCAGCTGCGCTGGTCCCGGGGCACGTACGAGACGATCCTCAAGCAGTACTGGAAGGGCCTGTTCACGCTGGGGCCGGGCAAGCTCTTCAACTACACGATGATGATCGTCTTCTATCCGATGTCTGCCCTCAACTGGATCCTCGCGGCGCTGAGTTGCGCCCTGTTCCTGGGCCTGGGCGCCTCGGGCGTGAACATCGACCCGACCGTGTGGCTGATGCTGTACGGCAACGCCTCCGCGCTCCAGATCGGCCTGTACGTCTGGAACCGGCGGCACAACGTCTCCCCGCACGAGCCGGAGGGCTCCGGCGGTGTGGCGGGCATGGTGATGTCCGCGCTGTCCGCGCCGATCTACGCGCGCTCCCTCATGGACGCCGTACTGCGCCGCAGGAGCAGATTCGTGGTCACGCCCAAGGGTGAGTCGGCAAGCCCCGACACGCTGTTCGGGACGTTCCGGGTCCACTGGTTCTTCATCCTGGTCTTCGCCGGCTCGCTCGCCGCCGGTTTCGTGTTCGGGCACTCCCACCCCGCGATGATCACCTGGGCGTGCTTCGCCCTGCTGATCACCGCCTCGCCGATCTTCGCCTGGCGGTACACGCTGCGGCAGGAGCGGAAGAGTCCGAAGCCGGCGGCGGCCACGGCAGCCGGAGCGGCCACCGAACCGCAGGACGCGGTGCCCGCGGCGTACGCGGCCCACCTGCCGCCCAAGCGGCCCGCCTGGGCGGCCGGCGAGCAGCACGGGGGCCGGGGAGTGGACCGGGGCGGGGAGAACGAGCAGACCGTGCAGATCGCCCTTGGCGGACTGGGGGGCCGTAAGGAATGAAGGACCAGTCCGGCCGCCGTCGCGTCCGCAGGCTTGCGATCGGTACGGCGGTGGTGCTCGCGCTGGCCGGGATGAACGGGCCGTGGCTCTACCGCTTCGGGACCGCGCAGTACCACCAGTACAAGATCAACAGACCCGAGTACAAGGCCGCCAACGGCCACTGGGACATCATCGAGTTCCCTCCGGAGTACCGCCAGGACACCATCCACGCGGCGCTCCTGCACACCGGCAAGGTGCTGCTGGTCGCCGGCTCGGGCAACAACCAGGACAACTTCGACAAGAAGAAGTTCGACACCCGGATCTGGGACCCGGTCAAGGGCACGATCAAGAAGATCCCCACGCCCAGCGACCTGTTCTGCACCGGCCACACCCAGTTACCCGACGGCAACCTGCTGATCGCGGGCGGTACCAAGCGGTACGAGAAGCTCAAGGGTGACGTCAAGAAGGCCGGCGGCGTCATGATTCTCTACAACGAGAACCCGGACAAGCCGATGACGCTCCCGGCCGGCACCAGGTTCACCGGCAAACAGAACGGCAGGACGTTCGTCTCCCAGGACCCGGTGCTGGTCCCGCGCGCCACGAAGGTCTTCGACAGGACCGGCAAGTGGCTGCGCAACAACCCCGGTTACGGCCGCGTCTACGTCGAGGCCCCGCGGGAGGGCACCCAGTACGAGACCGGCACCCAGGACAACTACCGTATCCAGGGCCTGACCGGCTCCGACGCGCACAACACCTACGGCATCGCGCAGAAACTCGCCCTCGACAAGAAGGACTTCGAGGGGATCAAGGACGCCTACGAGTTCGATCCGGTCGCCGAGCGGTACATCAAGGTCGACCCGATGAACGAGGCCCGCTGGTACCCGACGCTCACCACCCTGTCGGACGGCAGGATCCTCAGTGTGTCCGGCCTCGACGACATCGGTCAGCTGGTGCCGGGCAAGAACGAGGTCTTCGACCCGAAGACGAAGAAGTGGACGTACACGAGGACGGTCCGGCAGTTCCCGACGTATCCTGCGCTGTTCCTGATGCAGAACGGGGAGATCTTCTACTCGGGTTCGAACGCGGGGTACGGCCCGGACAACGTCGGCCGTGACCCCGGCATCTGGGACGTCGACACCAACAGGTTCACCGAGCTGCCCGGGCTGAGCGACCCGAACGTGATGGAGACCTCGGGCACGGTGCTGCTGCCGCCGGCGCAGAACGAAAGGTTCATGGTGATCGGGGGCGGCGGTGTCGGCGAGTCGAAGCTGTCCAGCAAGAAGACCCGGCTGATCGCCCTGAAAGCGAAGAACCCCAAGTTCGTGGACGGGCCCGAGCTGGAGAAGGGCACGCGGTATCCGCAGTCCTCGATCCTGCCCGACGACACGGTGCTGGTCTCCGGCGGCTCGGCGGACTACCGGGGGCGCGGCGACTCCGACATCCTGCAGGCGCGGATCTACCACCCCGGCAGCAACAGCTTCACCCGGGTGGCCGATCCGCTGGTGGGCCGGAACTACCACTCCGGCTCCATCCTGCTGCCGGACGGGCGGGTGATGTTCTTCGGGTCCGACTCGCTGTACGGCGACAAGGCCAACACCAGACCGGGGAAGTTCGAGCAGCGGATCGAGATCTACACGCCGCCGTATCTGTACCGGGACTCGCGGCCGACGCTCGGCGGAGGTCCGCAGACGATCGCCCGCGGCGCTTCGGGGACGTTCACGTCCGACCACGCGGCCGGCATCAAGAAGGTGCGCTTGATCCGGCCGAGTGCTTCGACGCATGTGACGGACGTCGACCAGCGGTCCGTCGCACTGGACTTCAGGACGGCCGGCAACAAGATCACGGTGACGGTCCCGAAGAACCGGAACCTGGTGACCTCCGGGTGGTACATGTTGTTCGTCGCCGACGACCAGGGGACACCGAGCGAGGCTCAGTGGGTCAGGGTTCCGTAGTCACTCGGTGCTGTCGGCGAGGGCGAGTGCGTAACTTGCCCACCACTCCCCCGCCTTCGGGCCTCCCTTGCACGTGCCGTCGGACTCCCCCGGGCGCTTGACCCACAGGTAGGCGTCCACCAGGGCGTCGGCCGTCTTCGTCGTCGGGGTCCCTCCCAGGGCCCGGCCCGGCGGGTTGCACCAGCGCTGGGCCGGGTCGCCGCCGGTGTAGGGGCCGTTGCCGTTGCGGCTGGTGTCGATGACGAAGTGTTTGCCGCCCACCTTCGCCGAGAGCTGCTTGCCGTAGGCGATGGAGTCCTGGGTGGAGTAGAAGTTGGAGACGTTGACGGAGAAGCCGTCGGCCTGGTCGATGCCGGCCTGCTGCAGGGGCTGGAAGATCTGGTCGGGGTGACCCCAGCCGGCGTTGCCCGCGTCCAGGTAGACCCTGGTGTTCCGCAGGGACTTGAGCCTGGCGATCGCGCCCTTGAGGAGGTCGTAGCGCTCCTCGTGGAACCGGTCCGGGGTACAGCCGTCCACGAGGTGGAGTACGGCGTCCGGTTCCAGGATGACGATGGCGGGGCGGTCCTCGATGCCCCGGGCCACGCCGTCGATCCAGGCGCGGTAGGCGTTGCCGTCGGCGGCGCCGCCCTGGGAGTACTGGCCGCAGTCGCGGTGCGGGATGTCGTAGAGGACGAGCAGGGCCGTGCGGTCGGACTTCTCGGCGGCCTCGGTGAAGCCGCGCGCCTCCTTCTCCGGGTTCTCCGGGCCGATCCACTCGCCCACCGGCTGCTCGGCGATCTTGCGGATCTGCGCGGCCTCGGTCTTCTTGCCGGACTTCTCGTAGGCGGCGAACTGCCGGGCGGCGGTGCCGTCCGGGTTCACCCAGAACGGGTCGGCGGCCTTGGGCTGTTGGGTGATCCGGGCCCCCTGGCCGCCGTTGCCGTCCCCGCCGCCGGAGGAGCATCCGGCGAGCAGCAGTGCCGCGCCCAGCGCCACCGCCGCCGACGCCCGCGCGGAAGAACGGGCCCCCCTGCTGTCGTCCATGCGAAATCCCCCCTGGTCCCCCCTGGGCGCACCGGTCCGGGGTCAATCCTGGCATATCCGGCCGGTCCGTCACGAGGTCGCGAGGTCGCGCCACGGGGCGTGCGGGGCGGGGATGTACGGAGGTCAGCCCGCGGTTCCGCTGAGGTATGCGGAGACCACGACGTTGGCCGTGTAGCTGTGGGCGGCGCGGTCGAAGGAGCCGCCGCAGGTGATCAGGCGCAGTTCGGCGCGGCCGGGCCGGTGGGGGGCGTAGGCCTGGTGGGCGTCGAAGCCGGAGCGGGGCAGGACGCGGACGTCGTCGATGGTGAACCGGGCGACCTTGCCGTCCGAGCGGACCACCCGGACCGTCTCGCCGGGCTTGAGGGTGCTGAGCTTGTAGAAGACCGCGGGCCGGGTCTCGGTGTCGACGTGCCCGACCAGGAGCGCCGCGCCCTTGGCGCCGGGTGCGGTGCCGGCGCCGTACCAGCCGACCACGCCCGGCTGGTCGAAGGGGGGCGGGTCGATGGCGCCCTGGGCGTCCAGACCGCGACTGACCACCGGTGCCTGCACGCCCAGCTGGGGGATGTCGACGCGCTGGGGCACTGCGTCCCCGAGCGGCTTGGCCGGGCTGGGCAGCCGGGGGGCCCGGGCGGGTGCGAGGGCGAACAGGTTCCCCGTGGCGGGGCCGCCCGTGGGGTGCGGTACACCGGTCAGCCCGCGCCCCCACAGCCACAGCCCGAACAGCAGCAGGGTCCACGTCAGGGCTGCGATGAGCCGCTCGGTGCCGCTGGTGCGCTCACGGTCGTGGGACATGGCCCGCGCTCAGCGGGTGCCGCGGTTGCGGCGGGCGCGGAGCCCGACGGCGACCGCCGCGGCCGCGGCGAGGGCCAGTCCGGTCACCGTCTGCACGGTGTCGGGGCCGGAGTCGGTGGTGGCGACCGTGGCGAAGTGGGCGGTGCCACCGCCGCCCGCGGGGACCGGGGCGACGGGCGAGGCGGCGGTGGGGGGCCGGCCGGCGGGATCTGCCAACTGCCCGGTCGCCCGGCCGGGTGCCGTCCCCCTGTCGACCACCGTGATCTTCCCGGTGATCACGTAGTCGGCGCAGGTGATCCTGACGTCGTAGGCGCCCGGCCTGAGGGAGGAGCGGACGCGGGTCTCGCCGGCCAGGGTGCCCTGTGTGCCGGTCAGCCGGGCGTCGGCGACGAACGCGGCCGAGGCGGCGGTGCCCTGCGGCCCGGAGCAGCCGTGGACCCGCACCGACACGTCGCTGCCGGGGGCGGGGGCGGCGGGCGTCACGGAGACCGAGCCCGAGTCGGCCGCGTGGGCCGCCGGGGCGAACACGGCGACGGCCAGGATTCCTGTACAGACAGTGAGGCGTAGTGAGCCCATCGTGAACCTCCAGTTATCAGGAGGCTCCCCCGCCGCGGGCGCCTCCGCATCCTCGGGAGGCGCCCCGTTGCTCCGAACGGGTGGATCGGGGTTTGAAAAGCCCAGGTCAGAACCGATCGGGGCCGGTCAGGCCAGGCCAGGTCGGATCAGACGAGGTCGACCAGGTCCGCGATGGAGTCGACGACCTGCGAGGGGCGGAAGGGGTAACCGTCGACGTCGTCGGGCTGGGTGACGCCGGACAGCACCAGGAAGGTGCGCATTCCGGCCTCCAGGCCCGCCAGGACGTCGGTGTCCATGCGGTCGCCGATCATCGCGGAGTTCTCGGAGTGGGCCCCGATGGCATTGAGCCCGGCCCGCATCATCAGCGGGTTGGGCTTGCCCACGAAGTACGGCTTCTTGCCGGTCGCCGCGGTGATCAGGGCGGCGACCGAGCCGGTGGCGGGCAGGTCGCCCTCCGTGGAGGGGCCGACGTTGTCCGGGTTGGTGGCGATGAACCGCGCACCGTCGTTGATCAGCCGCACCGCCTTGGTCAGCGCCTCGAAGGAGTAGGTGCGGGTCTCGCCGAGGATCACGAAGTCGGGGTCGTGGTCGGTGAGGATGTAGCCGATGTCGTGCAGGGCGGTGGTCAGGCCCGCCTCGCCGATGACATAGGCGCTGCCGCCGGGCCGCTGGTCGTCGAGGAACTGGGCGGTGGCCAGGGCCGAGGTCCAGATGTTCTTCTCCGGCACGTCCAGACCCATCCGCCGCAGCCGGGCGTGCAGGTCACGGGCGGTGTAGATGGAGTTGTTGGTGAGCACCAGGAAGGGCCGCCCGGACTCGCGCAGCTTCTTCAGGAAGGCGTCGGCGCCGGGGATCGGAACACCCTCGTGGATCAGGACACCGTCCATGTCGGTGAGCCACGACTCGATCGGCTTGCGGTCTGCCATGTTGTGCGTCTCCTGGCGTGCGTACGGTCGAGGAAAGACGGTCTGAAGAGCTGGGGCGCCGGAACCACGGCGTACCGACGCCCCCAGCCTAATCAGCGTGGCCTGATCCTGACCCCGAGGTCCGCAGGTCGAACGGATCAGCTTCCGGTCGCCGACTTCCAGTCCTCGACGTACGACGTGAGGTTCTTGTCGATGTCGTTCCAGTCCGGCTCGAAGAACTCCACGCCGTCCATCAGCTTGGTGAGGGCGATGGCGTTGGCGTCGGTGGCCTTGACGTCCCGGCGGGCGGCGAACCCGCCACCGATCTCGCTGACCTCCTGCTGCTGCTTCTGCGCGAGCATGAAGTTGAGCAGCTTCTTGCCGTTCTCGCTGTGCGGGGCCTTGGTGACCAGGCCGGCCGCGTACGGCAGGGCGAAGGTGGTGGGCTTGCCGTCCTTGGCCGCCGGGAACCAGATGCCGAGGCCCGGCATGGTCTTGGACTGGGCGTAGTTCATCTGCACATCGCCGTTGGCGACGAGCAGCTCGCCCTTGTCCACCTTGGGGGCGAGCTTGCCGGTGGAGGCGGACGGGCCGACGTTGTTGGCCTGGAGCTTCTTCAGGTAGGCGAGGGCCTGCTCCTTGCCGCCGAAGTCGTGGATGGCCTTGATGAGGACGGCGGTGCCGTCACCGGCGACGCCCGGGGTGGAGTACTGGAGCTTGTTCTTGTACTTGCCGTCGAGCAGTTCGTCCCAGGTCTTGGGGGCCTGCTTCAGCTCCTTCTTGTTGTAGACGAACCCGAAGTAGTTGTCGACGACGGAGGTCCAGGTGCCGTCGACAGCCTTGTCGGCGCCGCTGACCCGGTCCGCGTCCTTCGGCTCGTACTTCTGCAGCACTCCCTTGCTGTCGGCCTCCTGGATGAACGGCGGCAGGGTGACCAGCACGTCGGCCTGCGGGTTGGACTTCTCGCGGACGGCGCGCTGCACCATCTCGCCGGAGCCGCCCTCGACGTACTTGACCTTGATGCCGGTCTGCTTGGTGAAGTCGGCGAAGACCTTGTCGTACCAGCCGTCGCCGTTCTCGCCCTTGAGGCCGTCGGCGCTGTAGACGGTGACGGCCTTGGCGTCGGAGGCGGCGGAGGAGCCGCCGCAGGCGGACAGCAGGGGGGTGGCGAGCAGGGCGAGGGCTACGGCGAGCGTGAGGCGGTTTCTGGGCATGGCGAGGCCAACTCCTGGCGTGGTGAAGGGAATTACCGAGGGGGATTCAGCGGTACGACGCCCGGGTGCGGACCCGGGAGACGGCGAAGAGGACGAGCAGGGTCGCGGCCATCAGCACCACGGCGACGGCGGAGCCGGTGAACAGGGCACCGCGGTCGGTGGCCGCGTAGATCAGGACGGGCAGCGGGGTCCAGTCGGGCGGATAGAGCATCATCGTGGCGCTCAGCTCGCCCATGGACAGGGCGAAGCAGAGGCCGGCCGCGGCGGTGAGCGAGGGCAGCAGCAAGGGCAGCCGCACCCGGAGCAGGACGCGGGCGGGCCGCGCGCCGAGGGAGGCGGCGGCCTGTTCGTACGCCGGGTCGAGGCGGGTGATCGCCGCCGACACGGACTGGTGGGCGAAGGCGGTGACCAGCACGGTGTGGGCGAGGATCACGATCCACCGGGTGCCGTTGAGCAGGATCGGCGGCTTGGAGAAGGCGACCAGGACGGACAGTCCGACCACGACCGACGGCACGGCGACCGGCAGCACGAACAGGGCGTCCATGAGCCTGCGGTACCGCCTCTTCAGGGCGGCACCGGCCAGCGCGGCCCAGGTGCCGACGGTCAGCGCGAGCAGGCTGGCGGTGGTGGCGGTGAGCAGGCTGGTGGTGAGGGCCTGCAGGGCCTCGCCCCGGGTCGCCGCACGGTAGTTGGCGGTGTTCAGACCCGAGGGCAGGACGCCGGACCAGTGGGTGGCGAAGGAGGCGCCGAGGACGACGAGCAGGGGAAGCGCGAACAGCGGCACGAACAGGACGAGGAACACCGTCCACACGGCCCACCTGGCCCCACGGCTATGCACCAGCACGACGGCTCACCACCCGGTAGAGGCCGTAGAGGCCCACGGAGATCAGGACGTTGACGACGGCGACCACGCACGCGCCCGGGTAGTCGGACTCCAGGATCGCCTTGCTGTAGACGAGCATCGGCAGGGTGGTGACCCCCTTCGCGCCGGTGAACAGCACGATCCCGAACTCGTTCAGGCACAGCACCAGGACGAGACTCCCGCCGGCCGCGAGCGCGGGCAGCGACTCCGGCAGGATGATCCGGCGGATGATGCGGGGTGCCCGCGCGCCCAGTGAACTGGCCGCCTCCAGCTGGGCGGTGTCCAGCTGCGAGAACGCGGCGAGCAGGGGCCGCATCACGAACGGCGTGAAGTAGGTGACCTCGGCCAGCAGCACACCCCAGGGGGTGGTGAGGAACTGGAAGGAACCGATGATGCCGGTGGTGCCGTAGATGAACAGCAGCGCCAGCGTGATGAGGAAGGACGGGAAGGACAGGTAGACGTCGATGAACCGTGCCACCGCCTTCGCCCCGGGGAACGGTACGAACGCGATGACCAGCGACAGCAGGAAGCCCAGGACCAGGCATCCGGCAGTGGAGGCCGGCGCCAGCCAGACCGTGGTCCACAGCGCGTTCCGGAAGGCCTCGGAGGCGAAGACGTCCGCGTACGGCCGGAGGGAGGTGCCCCCGCTGTCGGGCTGGAAGGACTGCTGGACGACGAGGGCGAGGGGGTAGAGGAAGAAGAGGGCGAGGAGGGCCACGGGAGGAAGGGCCCACAGCAGCCGCCTACTCATGGCCGGCCCCTGCGGGCAGCAGCACCGCGTCCTCGGCGGCGAAGTGCAGGCTCACCGGGTCCCCGAGCGCCGGCGGATCCTTCAGCTCGCGCACGTCCGCCATGACGGAATGCCCGTCGACCTCGACGTACAGCCGGTGCGTGGCCCCCCGCCACTGGATCTCCCGTACGACACCCGTGAGTTGGTTGGGGCCCTGGCCCAGTCCGATGACGTGCGGCCGTACGCACAGCGTGGCCCGCGCCCCCGCGACCGCATTGCCCGTGTCGACCTTCAGCTCGGTCCCCGCGAAGCCGACGCCCCCGGAGCCCACCGTCACCGGCAGCACGTTCGCGCCGCCCACGAAGGAAGCCGTGAACTCGCTCTTCGGCGACCGGTACAGCTCGCGTGGCGTCCCGCACTGCTGAAGCCGCGCGGCGTCCATCACCGCGATCCGGTCGGCCAGCGTGAGCGCCTCGACCTGGTCGTGGGTGACGTACAGCATCGACATGTCGGGCAACTCCCGGTGCAGCCGGGCGAGTTCGGCCAGCATTCCGGACCGCAGCCGGGCGTCCAGCGCGGACAGCGGCTCGTCCAGCAGCAGTACGTCCGGCCGGATGGCGAGGGCGCGGGCGATGGCGACCCGCTGCTGCTGCCCGCCGGACAGCTCGCGCGGATGCCGGCGGGCGTAGGCGGCCATGCCGGTCAGCTCCAGCGCCTCTGCGACCCGCTGCCGCGTCTCCGTCCTGCCCGCCCTGCGGGCCTTGAGCCCGAAGGCCACGTTCTCGTCCACCCGCATGTGCGGGAACAGCGCGTAGCTCTGGACGACCATCCCGATGCCCCGCTGGTACGGCGGCAGGTCCGTCACGTCCTTGCCGCCGAGGAGCACCCGCCCGGACACGGGCCGTACGAACCCGGCGACCGCCCGCAGCGCGGTGGTCTTGCCGGAGCCGGACGGCCCGAGCAGCGCCATGACCTCGCCGGGCTCGACGGTCAGGTCGAGGGAGTCGAGGACGACGTTGCCGTCGTAGGCGACGGTGACGGAGTCGAAGCGGATGCCCATCTCAGCGCTCTCCCAGCAGCAACGCCGGCAGGTCGGCGACGGAGTCGAGGACGTGCGTGGCCCCGGCGGCCCGGAACTCCGCGTCGCCGTGGGCCCCGGTGCGCACCCCGGCGACCAGCCCGGCCCCGGCCCGCGCCCCGCTGAGCACGTCGTAGGAGGTGTCCCCGAGGACGGCGACCTGCGTCACGTCCTCGGCGGCCTTGGTGCGCAGGAACGCCTCCAGGACCATGTCCGGGTACGGCCGCCCGCGCCCGCCGGCGTCGGCCGGGCACAGGGTGAGCGGGACGAGGTCCCGCCAGCCGAGGGCGTCGAGGATCGCGTCCTGGGTGACGCGGGCGAAGCCGGTGGTCAGCACGACGGTGCGGCCGCTGTCCGCCAGCTCCCGGATGGCCTCCTCGGCCCCCGGCACGGGTGCGATCAGGCCGCCGTCGACCAGGTCGCCGTACGCCTTCTCGAAGGCGGTGTTGGCGCGCTGGGCGCGGTCCTCGGCGCCGAACAGGTGCCGGAAGACGGAGATCTTGGACTCGCCCATGGTGGCGCGGACGTAGGCGAGGTGCTCGGCGTGCTCGGCCGACCCGGGCTCGACGCCCAGTTCGGTGGCCGCCGTCTCGAAGGCGCGCTCGACAAGTCCGCCGTCGGCGACGGTCGTGCCGGCCATGTCGAGGACGACGAGCCGGATGTCGGTGGTTGCGGGGGTCATGGGGGTGCTCACCAGCCCAGTTCGTTCGCGGTGGTCTCGGCTATCGCGGGGGCGCAGGTCATGCCGCGCCCGCCGGGCCCGGTGACCAGCCACACCCCCTCGCGCACCTGCTGCCGGTGCACCACCCGGCCGGGCTCGGTGCACTGCGCGTACACGCCGGCCCAGCGGCGCCGGATGCGCGGCAGCGGCCGGCCGAGGAGGGACTCGACCACACCGGTGAGGTGCTCGTACGGCTCCTCGACGGTGTCGAAGGCGAAGGGGTGCTCGTACTCGTGGGTGTCGCCGATGGTCAGGCCGCCGTCGGCGCGCTGCACCATGAGCAGCTGCATCTTGTGGGTCGCGGCGGTCTCCGGCTGCGGCTGTTCGGTGTTGAGCCGGTCGAGGGCCGGGGAGGCGTAGGCGGGGTAGTAGCGGAAGCTGTCGGCGTCGGCGACGGAGGTCGGCAGCGGCTCGCCCAGCGGGTCGGTCTGCATCATCTGCAGGCGCACCCGGCGCACGGGCAGCTGCGGTCCCGCGAGTTCGCGGACCAGTCCGCCGAGCCAGGCACCGGTGCACAGGACGACCGCGTCGGCGTGGTGCACGTCCCCGTGGTCGTCCCGGACGGTGCCGGCGCCGACGACCTCGCGGACCTCCCGGCCCGGCAGGAAGGTGTAGTCGGGGGATTTCAACAGCTCTGCGCGAAGGGCGAGTTGTGCGGTGCGCGGCTCCACGGCCGCGTCCCGCTCGCAGTACAGGGCGGCGGTGAAGTCGCCGCGCAGGGCCGGGTTGAGGGCGCGGGCCTCGCTCGGGGTGAGGAGCTTGTAGCCGCGGGCGGCGGCGTCCGCGCGGCCCACCGCGGCCTCGGCGACGGCGAGCTCCAGGGGGCCGCGGACGGGGGTCAGGGACCCGTTCGCCCGGAAGCCCAGCGCCGGCACCCGTGCGCCGATGCCCTCCCACAACTCCCGCGCCCGCAGCGCGGTCTCCAGCTCTTCTCCAGCGGCGCGGCCACTGACCCAGATCTGCCCGAAGTTGCGCAGCGAGGCGCCGCGCGCCTCGGCCTCGCGCTCGATCTGGACGACCTGGTGGCCACGCTGCACCGCATGCCAGGCGTGCATGGTGCCCACCACGCCTGCTCCGACGACTGTCACTTTCACGACGGCAACGCTCCTCGGGATCGGGGAACCGGAGACATCCGGCTGACAACGAGAGCGTGAACGACCCATCACGTTTGGGCTAGACCCGTTATCTTTCCGTGATATCGCGGTAGGGGTCTATATCGGGACATAAGCCGCTTTTCAGCCCTTGAGATGGGCGGTGAAGGAGAACCGGTCCCCCCGGTACAGCGAGCGCACACGCTCCAGGGGCCGGCCCTCCGTGTCCCGGGAGACGCGGTGGATCAGCAGCATCGGCAGGGCGGGCGGGGTGCCGATGAGCAGTGCCTCGCGGGGCGTGGCCAGCACGGTCTCGAGGCGCTCGTCGGCGTCGCCGAAGGAGATGCCCTGGCTGGTGAGATAGCCGTAGAAGGAGGAGTCGGGGTCGAAGTCGCTGTCCAGCCGAGGCACCCGCTCGACGGCGACGTACGTGCTCTCCAGGCCGACCCGCTCCTCGTCGGCGAGCAGCACGCGCTCCAGGTGCCACACCGGTTCGCCCCGGGTGAGCCCGGTCTCGGCGGCGAGGGCCTGCGGACAGGGGAACCTCTCGAGGGTGACGAGCGTACGACCGGGCGTACGGCCCTGGCGGCGCACGCCCTCGGTGTAGCTCGCGAGGGACAGCGGCTGGGCCAGCTTGGCCCCGGCGACGACCGTGCCCCGCCCCTTCCGCCTCAGCCGCCCTTCCAGCACCAGCTCCCGTACGGCCTGCCGCACGGTCTCCCGGGCGACGTCGTACCGCTCGGCGAGGTCCCGCTCGGTGGGGATGACACTGTCCTCCCCCAACTCCTCCAGCAGCGCGGCGATGCGTGCCTTCACCGCGTAGTACTTGGGGATGCGCCCGTGCTCGGGAATGCCGGAGCGGACGGGGGCGCCGGGGGCCTGGTCGTTCGGGTAGTCCACGCAGGGATCGTCGCAGACGGCAGGGGTGCGCGTCGTACGACCCCCGGCTCGGGCGTACGGGCCCCGGCTCAGCGGCGTTTGCGGATGAGCAGCAACGCGCCGCCGCTGACCCCGAGGACCGCGGCGGTGGCGGCGAGCAGCCCGCGGGTGAGGCGGGGTCCGGTGCGCGCCAGCTCACTGGCCCGCTCCCCGGCGTCCTCCGCCCCGGCGGGGAACGGCAGGTCCGGGCCGGGGCCGGTGTCGGGGGTGGTGGTGCCGGTGCCGGGGGTCGCCTGCGGGCCGGCGGACTCGCCGGGTGCCACGCCACCGTCCTTCGTGCCGTCCGGAGCCGGCGGGGCGTACTCCCCGATCCCGAACCGGTAGGCGTTGGACTCCCCGATCCAGTCCCCGTCGTCGCCCCGGCGCTGGACGACGGCGGCGTTGGCGGTGACCCGGTCGGACGCGGTGTCGGAGGGGAAGACGAGTCTGACCTTGACGCTGACGGTCCCGCCGGGCGGTACGGCGAACCCGTCGAACCCGTTGCCGTCGAGCACGCCGATCAGCTCCTGCTCGTCGGTGCTCTCGAATGTCACCGGCCGGGCCGTGGGGCCGTCGTAGAACTCCAGCTTGGGCTGGTCCGGCTGCAGCGCGCGATTGTCGTCGACGAGGACGATCAACGGGTGGATGCCGGTGCAGGTCCGGCGGGTGGTGTTGGTCAGGTCGATGTACCAGGTGCCGTATCCGCCGCCCGCCTCGTAGGAGGCCGGGCCGCCACGGATCCGGGCGGACAGCGGGAAGGCCCGCGGGTCGCCGGCGACGCAGGCGGGGGGCGGTTCGGCGAGGGCGGCTGCCGGTGCGGCGGGGACGACCACACCGGCGGAGGCGGACGCGGCGGCGGCTGCGGCCACGTAGAGGGACATAGGTGTGCACAGTCGCATAAACACATGACCATGCCGGTAGGACCGACGCCCCTGCTGCAACCACTCCGGTACGGGCCGCGAAGTCCACCCGATCGGCGGGGGTCAGCCGACGATCGTGACGTCCACTGTGACCACAGCCTCCGGATCGGAGGCGCAGGCCATGTAGATCTGCGCCACGCCCGGGCGCGCGTCGGACACGGTCGCGGCGATCCCGGCCAGCGTGCCGTTCTCCAGCGGCTTGAGGTCCACGACGCCGATGGGGGTGCGCTCCGTCGTGCCGTGGCCGGCCGGCGCTCCTTCGGCGCGGCCGCCCCGGCTGGGATCGCTGCATCCCGTGAGCGTGAGGGATACGGTCTGACCGGCCCTCACCTTCGCGGGACTGACGGTGCCGACCGGTGCGGCGGTGGCCGTGCCGGCGAGGGCCACGAGGCCGGCGCCGACAAGGGTTGCGGTGGTGATGCGGGAGCAGCGCATACTCACTCCTCACTGCACCGGGCGGTGCGTTCCGTGAGACGGTGGCGGCCGTTTGGTTCGATTGATGCGCTTGAGTCCATTGTGAACACCTCGGGCGGGCCTGTGCACGCCGCCCGACAGCGCCTGAGGAGCATGCGACATGAAGATCGCGACGTCACAGAAGATCACCACGTTCCTGATGTTCGAGGGCGGTGCGGAGGACGCGATGGCCTTCTACACCTCGCTGTTCGACGACGCCGAGGTCGTCAGCATCACTCGGTACGGGGCCGAGGGGCCCGGCGTGGAGGGAAGCGTGCAGCAGGCCACGTTCTCGCTGGCCGGCCAGCAGTTCATGTGCATCGACAGCCCCGCGCACCACGACTTCACGTTCACACCCGCCATCTCGCTCTTCGTGCAGTGCGAGGACGAGGCCGAGATCGACCGCCTCCACGGGGCCCTCTCCGAGCAGGGCACGGAACTCATGCCCCCGGGCAACTACGGCTTCAGCACCAAGTTCACCTGGATCAACGACCGCTTCGGCGTCTCCTGGCAACTGAACCTGCCGGCATGACCTGGGCCGCGCCCACCCACCGGGCCGCCTGAGACCGTACGCGACCGCAGGTCGGCCGCTCGCGCAGTTCCCCGCGCCCCTTCGGGGCGCTCCCGGCAAGCACCCCGCCCCCACCGCACAGCGTCCGTCACACCTCCCCCCGCCCGAACACCGGCGCCAGCAGCAGTTGCGCGGCCCCCTCGGCCACCACCCGCTCCCCCCGCGGAACGATCCGAACGGGCACCGCCCCGCCCACGCCTCCCTCCCGCCGGGCCCGCGCCGCCTCGAGAACATCCCCGACCCCCCGCAGAAACACCTCCGCCTGCCCCGCCACCGTCCGCCCGCCGAGCAGCACCACATCGATGTCCAGCAGCCCGACCAGGTTCGCCGCCGCCACTCCCAGTACGCGCGCCGCCTCCCCGGTCTCCCCGCGCCCCACCGCCGCCAGGCACAGCGCCTCCACGCATCCCCGGTTCCCGCATTCGCACGGCGGCCCGTCCAGCTGGATCACCTGGTGCCCGAACTCCCCCGCCCCGGTCCGCGACCCCCGGTGCACGCGCCCACCGATCACCAACCCGGCCCCGAGCCCCGTACCGAGATGCAGGTACGCGAAGGACCCGCCCTCGCCGCCCGCACCCCCGGCCGACAGCCCGAGTGCCGCCGCATTGGTGTCCTTGTCCACCACCACGGGCACCCCCAACCGCTCCCGGAGCGCGTCCCGCAGCGGAAACCCGTCCCACTCGGGAAACCCGGTCACCCGGTGCAGCACCCCCCGCGCGTGATCGAGCGGCCCCGGAAGCGCCACCCCCACCCCGAGGAGCGCACCGGCCCAGGCCGGCCCCTCCGCATCCCGGCCGAGCCCGTCCCGCACCACCCCCTCCACCGCGTCCCCGACCACCGACAGCACAGCCTCCGCCCCGGCCCCCAGGTCCAGTCCGGCGCGCCGCTCCCCCACCACGGCCCCGTCGAGGTCGACCAGCACCACCCGCAGCTCGTCCCGGTCCAGATGCACCCCCACCGCGTGCCCCGCCTCCGGCACCAGCCGCAGCACGGTCCGCGGCTTGCCGCCCGTCGACGCCCGCCGTCCGGCCTCCGCCGCGAACCCCTCCTCCCGCAGCCGCGCGGTGATCTTGCTGACGGCCTGCGGGGTCAGCCCGGTCCGCTCGGCCAGTTCGAGCCGGCTGATCCCCTCCGCCCCGGCGTCCCGCAGCAGCCCCAGCACCAGCGCGGTGTTGTGCGACCGCACCGCGACGAGGTTCGCTCCCGTCGGCCCACCGCCGCTCGCCGACACACCGGTCCCCGTCCTCGTCCTGTTCACGCCACCCATTGTCCCCTCCACTTGCACTTTGGCAACAGCGTTGCGAAAGTGGTTCCATGGGATCCATGACAGGACGCACGACCGCCACCCCCCTCCGCGTCGGCCTGATCGGCTACGGCCTCGCCGGCTCCGTCTTCCACGCCCCGCTGATCGCCGCCACCGAGGGCCTCGCCCTGGACACCGTGGTCACCTCCAACCCGGAGCGGCAGCAGCAGGCCCGCGCCGAGTTCCCGGACGCGACCCCCGTCGCGGGCGCCGAGGAGCTGTTCGACCGCGCGGACGAGCTGGACCTGGTCGTCATCGCCTCCCCGAACAGGACGCACGTCCCGCTCGCCACCGCCGCCCTGAAGGCGGGCCTGCCGGTCGTCGTGGACAAGCCGGTGGCCGGCACCGCGGCCGAGGCCCGCGACCTCGCCGCCCTCGCCGAGGAGCGCGGCCTGCTCCTGTCCGTCTTCCAGAACCGCCGCTGGGACAACGACTTCCTGACCCTCCGCCAGCTGGTCTCCCGGGGCGACCTGGGTGACGTATGGCGCTTCGAGTCCCGCTTCGAGCGCTGGCGCCCCCAGCCCAAGGGCGGCTGGCGCGAGTCCGGCGACCCGGCAGAGATCGGAGGTCTGCTCTACGACCTCGGCAGCCATGTCGTCGACCAGGCCCTGGTCCTCTTCGGCCCGGTCACCGAGGTGTACGCCGAGACGGACGTCCGCCGCCCCGGCGCCGAGACCGACGACGACACCTTCATCGCGCTCACGCACGCGAGCGGCGTCCGCTCCCACCTCTACGTCTCCGCGACGACCGCCCAGCTCGGCCCCCGCTTCCGGGTGCTCGGCTCCCGGGCGGGCTATGTGAAGTACGGCCTCGACCCGCAGGAGGCGGCCCTGCGCGAGGGCCTGCGCCCCGGCCCCCGGTGGGGCGCGGAGCCGGAGTCCCTGTGGGGCCGTATCGGCGCCGGCGAGTCCCCGCTGACCGGCGGCGGCACCCCCGTACCGACGCTCCCCGGCGACTACCCCGCCTACTACGCGGCCGTCGCCCGCGCCCTGACCGGCGCCGGCCCCAACCCGGTGACCGCCCTGGAGGCGGCCGCCGCCCTCGACGTACTGGAAGCGGCCCGCAGGTCCGCCACGGACAAGGTGACGGTGACCCTCTGATGCCACACCAGCAGCACCATCCGCAGATCACCCCCAGGACCACCCCCGAACTCACCCCGTCCGTCGAGGAGTTGGAGGCGCAGGAACGCCGCCTGGTCTTCCGGCGGTTCACGTACGACGACGCCTGGGCCCTCGGCTCGCTGCTGGTCGAACTGGCCCGGGAGCGCCAGGCCCCGGTCGCCGTCGACATCCACCGCGCCGGCCAGCAGCTCTTCCACGCGGCCCTGCCGGGCTCGACCCCCGACAACGACGCCTGGATCGCCCGCAAGCGCCGGGTCGTCGAGCGCTACGGCGCCTCCTCCTACCTGGTCGGCGCCCGCTTCCGCGCCAAGGGCACGACCTTCGAGGACTCCTCCCGCCTCGACCCCGACACCTACGCGGCCCACGGCGGCTCGTTCCCGGTCAACGTCGAGGACGTGGGCGTCGTCGGCGCGGTGACCGTGTCCGGCCTGCCCCAGCTCCAGGACCACAGGTTCGTCGTGGAGGCGCTGGAGCAGTTCCTGAAAGTGTGACAGCCACCGGGATTACGTGAGGGATCCCTCCGGTTGGGCATGGCTGCAGACGTGATCGTCACGGCCCCACCCGGAGGGACAGCCCCATGAGCAACACCGTGAGCACCTTGAAGGACAGCATCGGCCGGTACGGCATCTGGAGCGTCGGCCTGCGCGCGGAGGACCCCTCCCGGCGCGGCGAACTGGGCGAGGCGGCCGCCGAGTTGGAGGAGCTGGGCTTCGGCGCCGTATGGCTGGGCGGCAGCAGCGCCGCCCGGCACGCCGTACCCCTGCTGGAGGCGACCGACCGCCTCACCGTCGGCACCAGCATCCAGAGCATCTGGCAGTACGACGCCGAGACCAGCGCCGCCGCCTTCGCCGAGGTCGACGCGACGCACCCCGGCCGCTTCCTGCTCGGCCTCGGCGTGAGCCACGCCAAGCTCGCCGACCAGTACCGCCGCCCGTACTCGGCCCTGGTCGCCTACCTCGACGCCCTGGACAAGGCAGGGGTGCCCGCCGACCGCCGGGTACTGGCAGCCCTCGGCCCGAAGGTCCTGGAGCTGTCGCGCGACCGGGCGGCAGGCGCGGTGCCGTACCTGGTCACGCCCGAACACACCGCCCACGCCCGCGAGATCCTCGGTGCGGGCCCGCTGCTCGCCCCGGAGCTGAAGGTGGTCCTGGAGACCGACCCGGCCCGCGCCCGCTCCCTGGCCCGCGACACCCTCGCGATGTACCTCGCCCTGCCGAACTACACCAACAACTTCCTCCGGCACGGCTTCACCGAGGACGACCTGGCCGACGGCGGCAGCGACCGCCTGGTCGACGCGGTCTTCGCCTGGGGGGACGACAGCCGCATCCGCGACCGCATCGACACCTTCCACGAGGCGGGCGCGGACCACGTGGCCCTCCAGGTGGTGGCGGGCGGCGACAGGGACGGCCTGCCGAGGAGCGAATGGCGCCGCCTCGCTGCTCTCCTGGGGTGACCCGAAGCGCCCCGAAGGGGCGCGGGGCTGTGTTCGGCATGCGGCTCCGCCGCGTGGGCGCGACCAGCCACGGTCCACCCGCAGCCGGCGACGAAACGCAGTTCCCCGGCGCTCCCCGGCGGAGCGTCTACGCGTCCTTGAGCTCCTGCCGCTGCCGACCCAGCCCGGGAATCTCCAGCTCGACCACGTCCCCGGCCCGCAGGTACGGCTTGGGCTCGGGCCGCCCCATGGCCACCCCCGCCGGTGTCCCGGTGTTGATGACGTCCCCGGGGTACAGCGTCATGAACTGGCTGACGTACCGCACGACCTCGCCCACGGGGAAGATCTGCTCGGCCGTCGTGCCGTCCTGCTTGAGCTCCCCGTTGACCCACAGCTTCAGCGACAGGTTCTGCGGGTCGGCGGCCTCGTCGGCCGTCACCAGCCACGGCCCCAGCGGATTGAACGTCTCGCAGTTCTTGCCCTTGTCCCAGGTGCCGCCGCGCTCGATCTGGAACTCCCGCTCGGACACGTCATGGGCCACCGCGTACCCGGCGACATGCGCGAGCGCCTCCTCGGCCGACCCGAGGTAGCGGGCCGTACGCCCGATGACGACGGCCAGCTCCACCTCCCAGTCGGTCTTCGTCGAGCCGCGCGGAACCAGCACCGTGTCGTTCGGCCCGACCACCGTGTCCGGCGCCTTGAAGAAGACCACCGGCTCGGCGGGCGGTTCGGCGCCGGTCTCGCGGGCGTGGTCGTGGTAGTTGAGCCCGATGCACACGATCTTGCCGATGCGGCCGAGCGGCGGACCGATGCGCAGCCCCGCCGGGTCCAGGCGGGGCAGCCGGCCGGAGTCGGCCGCCGCCCGTACCCGGTCGAGCGCGGCATCGTCGGCGAGGAGCGCGCCGTCGATGTCGTCCACGATGCCCGACAGGTCCCGCAGGGTCCCGTCGGCTTCGAGCAGCGCGGGCCGCTCGGCCCCTGCCGTACCGACTCGCAGCAGCTTCATGGTCACAATCTCCCTCGATCGCGGGGCGCCCGACCGATGGGTGCAGCCATCGGAGGACTGGTCGATCCTCCAATCGAGACGTCCACTCCGCAAGACCCTGTTCATGTACTGGACCGTAACCGTGAGCGTGACCGCACCCGTGACCGCACCCGTGACCGCGCCTTCCTACCGGTACAGCGCGGCTCGTTCCACCGCGGTCCAGGTGGTGCTGGTGACGACGTACAGGGCGGCGGCCAGCGGTACGACCGCCACGGTGACGAGCGTGAAGAAGGACATGAACGGCATGACCTTGTTGACCGCGCCGAGCCCCGGCACCTGCTCGCCGCCCCCGGCACCCACCGTGACCGGGCCGGCGGCCGTCATCCGCTTGGTGCGCCGGTAGTTGAAGGCGGCGACGGCCGCGACGATCGCGAAGAGCCCGAGATGGACCAGGCCCGCCGGGCCGAACGGCCCACCGCCGGCGAGGGCGTCGGCCCAGCGCCCGCCCAGCGGCGCCGCGAACAGGTGGTGCCCGAGCAGCCCGTTGCCCTCGCCGCCGATCGTGGAGCTGGAGAAGAGGTGGTAGAGCAGGAAGAAGGCGGGCAGCTGGAGCAGGCTGGGCAGACAGCCGGACAGCGGTGAGACCTTTTCCTCGGCGTGCAGTTCGAGCACCGCCCGCTGCAGTCGCTGCGGGTCCTTGGCGTGCTTCTCGCGCAGTTCGGCGATGCGCGGCTGCAGTGCGGCGCGGGCGCGCTGGCCGCGGGCGGCGGCGCGGGACAGCGGGTGGACGAGGAGTCGTACGAGCGCGGTGAACAGGACGATCGCGGCGGCTGCCGCGGAGGCGTGGAAGAGCGGCTGGAGCAGGTCGGCGAGTTGCTCGACCAGGCGGGCGAAGAGGGAGAAGACGGACATGGGTGAGCCCTCCGGGGGTCTCGTCGTGCCGGAACGGAGTGAATCGACGGCATGACGACCCGCGCGGGGTCACGCGGACAGAAGGAGAGACGTGCCCTACGCGGCGGTCGCCGGAAGGGCGTGCCCGGGTGCCCTGGGCCGGCGGCGGCCGGGCGCGTCGGGATCGCGCTGTGGCAGGAAGGCCGTACGCCGGGCGCGGTCGCGGATCGCCGTACGGACCCGGGTCTGCGGGACGGCGGGCGCGGAACGGGCGGCGATCAGCGCGCAGGCGGTGAACGCGGCCCCGGCCGCCGCGGTCGCGGCGAGCGCCACGGTCGCGGAGAGGTTGCCGGTGTCGAGCAGCACGACCGGCAGCAGCACAAGCAGCAGCAGCGGGGCGAGCGCACGCGACCGCGTCAGACTGCGGACCACCCGGCTCCCCCCTCCGCGGTCTCAACCACCAACGTCTACCTGCCCTTTATACAGGTAGACCTGACCAGACGACCGAAGGACCCCTACATGCCCCGCACGCCCACCTGCGTCCTGAGTGACACGTCCCCCGCGCAGATCGGCGACGGTCACGCCGTGGACCGGTTCGTCGAGATCGGCTCCTTCACCAAGGTGCTCACCGGTACGGCGCTCGTGCGCATGGCCGCCGCGGGCCTGCTCGACCTGGACGACCCGGTCGAGCGCCGGCTCCCCGCCGCCCCGCGCACCGGCATCACGCTGCGGCACCTGGCCGAGCACACCTCCGGGCTGCCGCGCCTCCCGCCCGGCACCGGGCGCCGGGATCCGTACGCCGCGTTCGACGGCGCCGCCCTGCACCGGCTGCTCGGGCGGCTGGACCAGGTGGTGGTCCGGCCGCCGGGACAGCAGGAGGAGTACTCCAATCTCGGGTACGCCGTCCTCGGCGCGGCCCTGGCCCGCGCGGCCGGTGCGCCGTACGAGGAGCTGCTCGCCGAGCACGTGCTGCGGCCGCTGGACGTCCATGAGGTGAGCGCACGCCCCGACCCGGGCCGGCGGCTGCTGGCTCCGGGGTTCCTCGGCAGGAGCCGCAGGCCCTGGGCCATGGACGGGGCGATCCTTCCGGCGGGCGGCCTGTGGGCGACCCCGCGCGCGGTCGCCGACCTGCTCGTCCGGCTGGTGCTGGAGCGCCGGCTGGGAGATCCGGCCCCCTCCTGGCAGACGGCCGGCCCGCTGCTCTGGCACAACGGCGCGACCCGCCACGCCTCCGTCTTCGCCGGGGCCGTGGCGGACGGCCGCTGGGTGGTCGTCCACCGGCTGGGCGGCAGCCCGGAGGCGACCGACCGGGCAGGCATCGACATCCTCAGGGGCGCCGGTTCAGGCACCTCCTGACCGGCGATCGGACCCCCGGGGCACGTCCTCGGGGGTCAGGCGGTGGCGGGTTCCGTCTCCAGCGGCTCCAGCAGCCGCTTCGGCTTCAGCAGGGCCCTGCTGACCGGGTCCGCCGGGTCGGGGTCGAGGCCCGGGCCCGGCACCATGACCACGTCCGCGACCGGTACGACGACCCCACAGGCGCGGCACTCGCCGTACGGCCCGAGGTCCGCGCCGCAGTCGGCGTGCCGGAAGTACCGCAGCTGTGTCTCGGTGAAGTGCTCGCGGCCCCACAGCCCGAGGGCGCGCAGGGTGGGCCACAGGGCGATGCCGCGCTCGGTGACGACGTACTCGTCACGCGGCGGCGACTGCTGATACCGGCGCTTTTCGAGGATGCCCTCGGCGGTCAGGGTCTGCAGGCGGGCGGCCAGCACGGCGCGCGGAATGCCGAGGTGGACCAGGAAGTCGTTGTAGCGCCGTACGCCGTAGAGCGCGTCCCGGACGACGAGCAGCGTCCAGCGCTCGCCGACGATCTCGAGTGCGCGGGCGATCGAGCACTCCTGTGTCGCGTAGTCCTTGCCCAGTGCCATGCCCTCCACTGTAGCCACTTTTCGACGCATTGGTTCAATGACCGAACCGAGGTGTTACGGTGACGAAGTCAGGTCAGTTCAATGACAGAACCTTTAGTTGATCGGTTCACGGACCCGATCCGCACATCACCGCAAGCCCCGGAAGGACAGGACCACGCCATGACCGGGCTCGACTCCACCGCCGGCCCCGCCGGCCCCGCCGGCCCCGCCGCCACCGCCCGCCCCGCCGCCACATCCGTACGCGAGGCGCACGTCCGGGACGCCCCCGCGCGCCCCCGGGCCACCCTCGCCCTGACCAGCGCGGCCACCGCGGTGGCGCTGATGACGTACACCGCCCCGATGGTCACGCTCCCGGACACGGCGGCCGCCCTGCACACCCCGCTCTCCGGCCAGGCCTGGCTGCTGAACGGCACCCCGCTCGGCCTCGCCGCCCTCCTGCTGGTGGCCGGCAGCCTCGCCGACGACTACGGCCGCCGCCGGATCTTCCTCGGCGGCACCCTGGCCCTCGGCATCACCACCGCCCTCGGGGCCTTCACCACCTCGACCTGGCTGTTCACCCTCGCCCGCATCGCCCAGGGAGCGGCGAGCGCGGCGATCCTGGCGAGCAGCCTCGGCCTGCTGGTGGCGGCCTTCCCCACACCGCGCGGCCGGCTGCACGCGACCGGCGTGTGGGGCGCCTTCGTCAGCGGCGGTATCGCGGTGGGCCCGCTGGTCGCGGGCGCACTGCCGACCTGGCGGGTGGCGTACGGCGTCCTGGGCGCCGCCGCCGTCGTCGTGGCCGCGCTGGGCACCCGCACGCTCGCCGAGTCCCGCGCCCCACGCGGTGGCCGCCCCGACGTCCTCGGTGCCCTGACCTTCGGCCTCGCCCTGGTCGCCCTGGTGGCGGCCCTGACACTTGGCCGCGACGGCTGGCTCCGCGCACCGGTGGGACTGCTGCTGGCCGCCACCGTCGTCCTGATCGCGCTCTTCGCCGCCGTGGAACACCGCACCGGCACGCCGATGATCGACCTCGGTCTGCTGCGCCACGCCCGCTTCCTGGCCTCGGCCGCCGGCGGCCTGTTCACGGGCCTCGCGGTGATCGGCACGTTCAGCTTCCTGCCGGCCCTGCTCCAGCAGACACTCCGGCTGTCCCCGATGGGCACGGCCTGGCTGCTCCTGCTCTGGTCCGGCCTGAGCTTCGCGGTGGCCCTCCAGGTCAAGCACCTGGCCGGCCGCATCGCCCCGCGCGCCCAGCTGGCCATCGGCTTCGCCCTGCACACCATCGCCGTCCTGACCATGCTCGGCGCCCTGGCCTCCGGCTCCTGGACCCGGCTGCTCCCCGGCCTGATCATCGGCGGTGTCGGCAGCGGCCTGCTCAACGGCGCGCTGCCGCTGCTCGCCGTCGAGTCGGTCCCGCGCGAACGCGCCGCGATGGGCTCCGGCGCCCAGCAGACCTTCCGCTACATCGGCTCCTGCGCCGGCGTGGCCCTGACCATCGCCCTCGCCACGTCCACCCGAAACCTGGCCCACGGCGCGAACATCGCCCTGCTGGTGTCGGCGGTGCTGGCGGCGGTGGGCGCGGTGAGCGTGATGGTGCTGCGGGAGCGGGCGTAGCGGCGCTAGCGGGGCCGCATCGACACCAGCTTCCCCCACACCGCCATCCGGTAGCGCGAGGTGAACTCGGGGGTGCAGGTGGTCAGGGTGATGTAGTAGCCCGGCTGGTCGTACCCGTAGGAGGGCCGGACCAGCGAGCGCGGGACCGGCCGGACGAC
Source organism: Streptomyces sp. NPDC054783 (assembly GCF_053611725.1). Lineage (NCBI taxonomy): Bacteria > Bacillati > Actinomycetota > Actinomycetes > Kitasatosporales > Streptomycetaceae > Streptomyces > Streptomyces sp. NPDC054783. The sequence continues at coordinate 150,007 of NZ_JBSHAY010000017.1, forward strand.
CCCCGAGTCCAGGGCGGAGGTCTGCGGCAGGATCTGGTCGACGTCGTACGTGTACGTCGCCGTCCGCGTCTCCACCTCGATGTCGTCCCCGCGCCGCAGCCGGGGCAGGTACCGGAAGGGCTCGCCGTGCGTGTTCCGGTGCCCGGCGAGCGCGAAGTTGCCCGCCTGCCCCGGCTGCCCGGTGCCCCGGTAATGGCCGACGTACCCCTTGTTGAGGACGTCTGCCTTGCTCACCCCCTCGGCGACGGGAACGCGCAGCCCGAGCCGGGGGATGGTGAGCACGGCGTACGCCTGGGACCGCCGGGGCAGGCCGGCGGGCACGTACGACCGCTGCGGCGCACGGGACTCGGCGGGATCCGGGGTCGACACGGGGGCCGTGGGCGAGCCGGAGGAGCTGGGCGACGGGGTCGCGCCACCGTCGCCGTACCCCTCCTGCCCCCATTCCCGCTCCAGCGCCTCCACCTGCCGCTCGGCGCCGCGCCGGGCCTCCCGGTTGGTCCACCACAGCTGGTGCACGACCAGCAGCATGAGCAGCACGCCGACGGTGACCAGCGCTTCGGCTCCGCCCCACAGCACGCGCCGCCGCCGGGCACGCCGACGCCGATCGCTGTGCCGTACGACCCGCACGCCCGACCATGCCGGCATCCGCACCCACCTCCATGGGCCTCCACGGGGGCCGCCCGCAGGGTAGGTGCAACGGGCACAACTGGCCAGAGCGGCAGGCGAATCGACCTCATCGGCAGGCTTCTCGGCACGTCCCCGAGCGGCTTCCTCAACGGGTTTTAGAAAGCACTGTCAGAACCCTCGACAACCCCACCCGTCACCCCCGATGCTTCCTGCTGCCGGAGCCACAACGGGAAAGGGCGGAGAGAGCGATGATCCGACGCAGAACACTGCTGGCCGCGGCGGGCGGCACCGCCCTGGGCAGCGCCCTGGCCACGGGCACCGCCCGGGCGGACGCGACGACGACGGTCGACCCGTCGACCACCTACGGGACTTGGGAGGGCTGGGGCACCTCGCTGGCCTGGTGGGCGAACGTCTTCGGGGCGAGGGACGACTTCGCCGACATCTTCTTCACGACGAAGACGACGACGTACAACGGGACGTCACTGCCCGGCCTGGGCCTGAACATAGCCCGCTACAACCTGGGCGCGTGCAGCTGGAACAGCGTGGGCGGCGAGTCGATGGCCGCCTCTCCCGACATCCCGTCCTTCAAGCAGATCGAGGGCTACTGGCAGGACTGGACGAACGAGGACCCGACGTCCTCGTCCTGGAAGTGGACGGCGGACGCCACGCAACGCGCGATGCTGCAGAAGGCGACCCGGCGAGGCGCCGTCAGCGAGCTCTTCGCCAACTCCCCCATGTGGTGGATGTGCCTCAACCACAACCCCTCGGGCGCCTCGGACGGCGGCAACAACCTCCAGTCCTGGAACCACCGCCAGCACGCCTCCCACCTGGCGTCGGTGGCCCTGTACGCGAAACAGAACTGGGGCGTGACCTTCACGACGGTGGAGGCCTTCAACGAACCGTCCTCCTCCTGGTGGACGGCGACGGGCACCCAGGAGGGCTGCCACATGGACTCCACGGTCCAGTCGGCCGTACTCCCCTACCTCCGCAGCGAGTTGAACAAGCGAGGCCTGACCGCGACGAGGATCTCGGCGTCGGACGAGACGAGTTACGACCTGGCCCGCACCACCTGGAACTCCTTCTCGTCGACGACGAAAGCCTATGTGGACCGGGTGAACGTCCACGGCTACCAGGGCTCGGGCGGCCGCCGCGACCTGCTCTACACGGACGTGGTGACAACGGCCGGCAAGGCCCTCTGGAACTCCGAAACCGGGGACGGCGACGCCACGGGCCTGACCCTGGCCGGCAACCTCCTCTACGACTTCCGCTGGCTGCACCCGACGGCGTGGGTGTACTGGCAGGTGATGGACCCCAGCGCGGGCTGGGCGACGATCGCGTACGACGCGAGCACCCTGCAGCCGGGCGCGGTACAGACGAAGTACTACGTACTGGCACAGTTCACCCGCCACATCCGCCCGGGAATGACGATCCTGGACACCGGAGCGAGCTACGCGGCGGCGGCCCTGGACAGACAGACGAAACGCCTGGTGATAGTGGCGGCGAACACCTCCTCCTCGGCCCAGACCCTCACCTTCGACCTGTCCCGCTTCTCCTCGGTGACCGGCGGCTCGGGAGGCCTGGTCCCACGCTGGAACACGGTGACGACGGGTGGCGGGGACCTCTACACCGCGCACTCCGACACCTACCTCTCCGGCAGGACCCTGTCGGTCCCGTTCGCGGCGAAGTCGGTTCAGACACTCCAGGTGGACGGGGTGACGGTGTAGGAGGGCCCAAGAGGGTGTAAGGAGACCTCCGCCAGAACCCTGACCAGGACTTACCCCCTCCTGTCGCCGCTCGGCAGTACGGTGTCCCCCATGCGCCCCGACACGCCTGCCGAGAACGTCGACCACACCGCCGAAGCGGCACGCCTGGAGCGGACCGCCGGACTGTACCCCGAGGACGCCGAGGCCCTGCTGCTGAGGGCGGCGGCCCACCTGGAACTGTCCGGCGACCGCCCCGCGGCCACCGCGCTCTACGACCGCCTGCTGTCCGCCGACGGCGGCCTGGAAAACCCTGCCCTGGTCCGCGCCCTGAAGGCGTCGAACCTCTGGGAGTACGGCCACGAGGCGGAGGCAAGGGCGATCATCGAGGGCCTCCGCACGACGTCCCCCCGGGACCCGGCCCCCTGGCTGATCATCGCGGAGTCCCTGGAGTCGCACGACGAGCTGGAGACGGCGGAGAAGACCTTCACGGAGGGGGCGAGCCTGCTCCTGCCGGAGGGGGACGACACGGAACCCGCACCCGCCACGCACCCCCTCCTCTACGGCCGCCACCGGGTCCGCCGCATGCTGGGCCTGCCGCACGACGCCTGGGACACCCTGGCGGACACACTCCACACGTCCCCCGTGTCCCTGGACGAACTCCACGACCCCAAACGCGTCTGGTCCCTCGGCTCGGAGAACCCGGCGGAACTCCAGGCGGAAATCACCCGCCTCCAGGCCGAACTGGGCGCCTACAGGGAGGCCCTCTCCCGCCCCTTCCCGGTAGCGGTCCTCCACTGGCCGGCGCCCGAGCTGACGGAGCTGCTGTCGGCGTACCCGCCCCTGGCCGTGGAGTACCCGTCCCACGACACCCACCTGTCGACCATAGAGTCGTCGCTGCGCGAACTGTCGACTTCGGGCACGCCCAACCTGGGCATCGTCACGGGCACGGTCCCGTCGTACGAGGCGTTCGCGGCGTCGGAGGGGTCCTCACCGGAGGACGCGACGCTGCTCCCGCAGTACGCGACGACGCTGGCGGCGCGGGGGCGGGCGGTTGCCTGGCCGCCGTTGAGAGGGGCGGGGTGCTGGTGTGGGACGGGGCGCGTCTACGGGGACTGCCACGGCACGACTGCCTGACACACAGCCAACCAAGACCGCAGACCGCCGCCCTCGCCCGGCGTGCCCCCATTCGGCGTACGCGCGCCCAGCCCCGCCCCGCTGCACGGCCAACCCGCGGCCACCCCACCTCGTCCGCCGGCTTTCAGGGCCGCTCGCTCGCTTCTTCCCCGTGCTGGAGCGAGCCGGGTCAGGGGGCCCGCAGGGCCATCGGCGCAGCCGACACGGAGCCTAGGGCAGCGGAGTGAAGCGCCCTTGACGCCGTCTGTGGAAGGACGACACTGATCAGGAAGCGGGCGGCCCCACGGCCGCTGAAGGGCGCCGGTGCCCTGATTTCGGTACACGACCCTCACCTGTCAGTGGCTGCTGTTAGAACTGATCCATATCGGCGCGCAAGGTCGCGCACAGCATGAGGGATCAGGGGGAGCAGCCGTGGCGGAACCGGTGGGCCGGTCGGAGCCGATCGCTGGCGTCTACGAGAAGCTGATCACGCATGACGTACGCGACGAGCTCGAGCGATTCGAGGCGGCTGGCTGGAAAGCCATTGACGCAGAGGTCAGCTCGGAGTCCGCTCCGCATGTCCTGGCTCGCTACATCGGTGAAACTGTCGGTCAAAGGTTGGCTCAAGTTCCCGCCGAGGATCGCGTCAAGGTCGCGAACCGCATCCTCGAGGCGGTGACTGCTGCAAACGCTCCGGAATCGACCAATGCCGACGCTGTCAGCTCCATCATCGAGGGACCGCGACAACTTCTGACTCTCGCGCGGCAGGAGGCTCCGGGCGCGTACGCCTTGCGCCCCTTGACACCTCTATCCGAGACCTCGCTCATCACCAACTCCCCAGAGGACCTCAGCCTCGGTGCCGAGCTCAGGGCGGAGCTGGCTACGGCAGACCGCATCGACCTGCTGTGCGCATTTGTGAAGTGGTATGGCATCCGCGTCTTGGAGGACTCACTGCGCGCCGCGAGGGAACGGGGAGTGCCGATACGCGTCATAACGACCACCTACATCGGCGCCACCGACCGTCACGCGCTCGACCGTCTGGTCCGGGATTTCGGTGCCACGGTCAAGGTCAACTACGAGACCCGTTCCACTCGACTGCACGCCAAGGCCTGGCTGTTCAGGCGCAAGACAGGCTTCGACACGGCGTATGTCGGCAGCTCCAACCTTTCGAAAGCGGCGCTGCTCGATGGGCTGGAGTGGAACGTACGGCTGTCGTCCGTCGCGACACCTGCCGTGCTGAACAAGTTCGAGGCGACCTTCGACGCCTACTGGAACGACACCGCCTTTGAAACGTACGATCCCGAACTCCACGGCGGTCGCCTTGATGAAGCGCTTGCCCGGGCGAGTGGCACCAACGCCGGCACCGACCTGAAGATCAGCCTTTCTGGTCTCGAGGTACGTCCCTTTCCCCACCAGCGGGACATGCTGGAGCGGCTCACTGTCGAACGGGAGCTCCGTGGACGGCATCGGAACCTTCTGGTCGCGGCGACTGGCACCGGCAAGACGGTGATGGCCGCCCTCGACTACCGCAGTCTTTGCAGCAAGTCGGAGGGTGGTCGGCCGAAGCTGCTGTTCGTGGCCCACCGGAAGGAGATCCTTAAGCAGTCCCTGCGTACCTTCCGGGAAGTACTGGATGACGCTTCCTTCGGAGAGCTGCTACACGCAGGGCAGGATCCACGCGAGTGGCAGCACGTCGTCGCCAGCGTCCAATCCCTCAACATTCAGCGCCTTGAGCAACTGGCACCGGATCATTTCGACATCATCGTCATCGACGAGTTCCATCACGCCACAGCCGCCACCTATCGGCGCGTCATCGACCACTTCACGCCGAGGGAACTGCTGGGCCTGACGGCCACCCCCGAACGGATGGACGGCCTCAACGTCCAGGACGAGTTCTTCGAGGGTCGGATCGCCGCTGAGATACGACTCTGGGAAGCCCTGGAGAACGACCTGCTCTGTCCCTTCCACTATTTCGGCATCCCCGACGGCACGGATCTCACGAACCTTGGCTGGCAGAAGGGTTCGTACGCTGACCAAGAGCTCGGCAACCTCTACACAGGGAACCACGCGCGTGCCCGGATCGTGGTGAAGCAGATCCGGGACAAGGTCTCCCACCCAGGCGCCATGCGGGCCCTCGGCTTCTGCGTGACCAAGGCACACGCACACTTCATGGCGGACTTCTTCCGCAAGGCCGACTTGGAGGCAGTGGCGCTTGACAGCGACTCGCCCTCCGAAGTGCGCTCCCAGGCCCTGTCCGACCTTCGCGATGGAAAGCTCCAAGTGATCTTCTCCGTCGACCTGTTCAACGAAGGTCTCGACATCCCTGACGTCGACACGCTTCTCCTCCTGCGCCCCACCAACAGCGCCACCGTCTTCCTCCAACAGTTGGGTCGGGGGCTGCGACGCACCGAAACGAAGCCCGTACTCACCGTCCTCGACTTCATCGGACAGCACCGGGCCGAGTTCCGCTTTGAGGAACAGTTCCGAGCCCTGACCAACCTGTCGCGGAACCGGCTCCTTGATCACATCGAGCACGACTTCCCCCAGCTGCCGTCCGGCTGCCAGATCATCCTGGAGGGCAAGTCGAAAGACCTCGTCATCGACAACCTCCGGACCCAGCTGGGTGCCACGGTGAAGACCCTGATGAAAGAGATCAGGGCCTACGGCACGCCCCGTCTCGGCGGTTACCTTCGGGAAAGCCGCCGGGAGATCAAGGAGCTGTACAAGAGCGACAACTCCTGGACGACAGTGCTGCGCCGCGCCGGCCTCATCGACGAACCCGCACCTTCGGGAGAGGCTGCACTACTCAAGCGGGTCCATGCCTTCCTGCACGTAGACGACCCGGAGCGCGCGGAGGCCTACCTCCGGCTCCTCCAGGACGACGCTCCGGCGTACGAGGAGCTCAGCCCCACTGACCAGTCGTACGCCCGCATGCTGTTCTTCAACCTCTGGGACAACGCGGGCGGCTTCACCAGCTATCAGGAAGGCCTGGATTCGCTGCGGGGCCAGCGAGTGTTCCGGGACGAACTACGGCAGGTGATCTCACACGTCATCGAGCAGGCCGATCACGTTCCCATCCCGCTCTCCACCCCCCTTGGCCATGTCCCACTGAAGGTGCACAGCGCCTACAACCGCTCCGAGATCCTCGCCGCCCTCGGCGTGGCTCGCTTCGGCGGCCAGATGCCCCGCTCCTTCGCGCAGGGCGTGCAATGGGTCGAGGAACTCAGAACCGACGCACTCCTCATCACGCTGGAGAAGAACGAGAAGGACTTCTCGCCCACCATCCGGTACAAGGACTACGCGTTGAGTCCGATGCTCTTCCACTGGGAGTCCCAGAACTCAACGGCCGCCAACTCCCCCACCGGGATGCGCTACCAGCAGCACAAGGAACGCGGTAGCCACGTCCTGCTGTTCGTGCGGCGCTACAAGAACACCGACATAGGCAAGTCCCAGCCGTGGATGCTGCTCGGCCCGGCCGCCTACGAGGACCACACCGGCAGCAAGCCGATGGCGATCACATGGCGCCTGACGCATGAACTACCCGCCGACGTGTGGACGTACTCGGCCATCACGGCGAGCTGACCCACGCTGTCGATCAGCGAACTTAAACGTCGGCCTGGAAGTGGGTCTGGGCCCGCTCCAGCACCTCGTCCGGGTCCCGGCCGTGCGCCCCGAGCCAGTACAGAAGATCGGCGATCACGTTGATCGCTGCCTCCTCCGCCACTGCCGCACCCAGCCGACCAGGCCTCGTTCCTGTCGGCAGCTTCGTCACGTCGGCGTACAACCCGAGTACGTTCGCCGCCCGGGTTACGCGAGGGCCTGTCGTATGCCCATCAGCGGTCTCGAGGTTCGTGCGGAACTCACACCAAGTCGCCTTGCGCCCATGCGCAAGGTCGACGCCCCAACGGTCGGAGATCGCCTCGATGAGTGCCATTCCACGCCCTGCCTCAGCGTCCGCATCTACGTCCGTCAGCGTGGGGAGAGCTCGGGGGTCGGGGTCCTGGACTTCGATGCGCAAGCGAGTGCCGCTCATGGACACCGCAAGCATGGTCGGGGTGCCAGGGCCCACGTGCTTGATGACGTTGGCGACGAGCTCGCTGACGCACAGTTGCGCGGATTCGCTGAGTTCCTGCAACCCCCAACGTTCAAGGTGAATCCGCAGGATCCGCCGCAGTGCTGCCACTTCTTCCGCCTCGGCCAGAAACGGCAGCCTCCATGCCCTTCGTGGCATACAACCCGTGCAGTCCATGGCGTACTTCGCTCCCTCGCTCACTCTGCCGGTGACGCTCTGCGCGTCAAGTAACCTCACAGCTACCAAGTGTTGCGGCGCAACTTCCAAAATGGAACTCTCATCCCTTGCAAAGAGGAGCGCGCTGCCGCACAAAGCGCCCCGGCGCGCACCACCTTGCAGTACTCCAGAGGGTTGAGGACGATCTACCTCGTGAACAGGAAAGGCTGGAGGCATGGCAGTTGGACCCACCACACGTAGGCGCCAACTGGGAGCTGACCTGCGTCGGCTCCGAGAGCTGAAAGGGCTAACCCTGGAGGAGGCGGGAGCGAGCGTCGGTATCTCCAAGGCGACGCTCAGCCGGTACGAGACGAAGGAAGGCACGGTCAAGTGGCCGGCTGTCGACGCGCTCTGCCGTGAGTACGGCGCCACAGACGAGGAACGCCTGGCGCTGGTTGAGCTAGCCAAGGGCGCCAAGATCCAGGGCTGGTGGCGTTCACTCGCCGATCCCATCCCTGAGTCCATGAACCTCATGTTGACTCTCGAAGACGAGGTCGTACGCGAGGACCACTACGCCTGCATGTACATCCCCGGCCTACTTCAGACCCGAGAGTACGCCGAAGCCGTACACAGAGCCTCGGAGGTGCAGTGCCCGGAGCGTGAGGTCCAGCACATGGTCGATATCCGTATGAAACGTCAGCAACTGCTGGATCGCGAAGAGCCACCGCACATCTGGTGTGTGATCGACGAGGCTGCCATCCGTCGCTTGGTCGGTGGCCGAGAGGTCATGCGACAACAGTTGGATCACCTGCTCGCCCAATCACAACGGCCGCACATCACGGTCCAGGTACTACCGTTCGCACGGGGCGCGCACGCAGCGGCCGTAGGCAGCTTCGCTGTCCTGCGCGGGCAAGCTCGGGAACTCGACGTGGTGTACGTAGACCTCATCGGCGGCGGACTCTTCATGGAGAAGCCGCAAGAACTGGACCGTTACAAGTTGGCGTTCGAGTACCTCAGCGCTCAAGCACTCGACTTCGAGTCGTCAGCGGAACTCATCGAGCGGATCAGCAGGGAGCCTTGATGGCAGCCTCGTCACAACTTCACTGGTTCAAGTCCTCTTACAGTGGTGGCAGTGGGACCGAGTGCGTGGAGTGTGCTTACACAGACGACGACACGCTCATACGCGATTCAAAGCGGGGGGATGGCTCTGTGATCCGGGTGCGACCTGTCACATGGCGCGCCTTCATAGGAACGCTCGGCACGCGCAACGAGGCACGATGGCGGGCCGGATGACTCCGCTGCGTCGTGGGGTTCGCCGGAACACAGGTCCTGTCGAGTTGACTTGGGGGAGCGGATGAAGCTGGACCCAGAGCCCAACGCTCCGAGTGGCGTCCAGCATGAACTCGCCGCCTTGGAGAGGAGCGCTACACGCCTGCGCTACTTCCTCCCAGCGATCCCCACGGGACTGATTCAGACACCCGAGTACATGCGGCACGTCATGACGAAGACGTCAGCCTCGGAGGCGAGGAACGTCGACCAAGTCATCGCGTTGAAGCGGGAACGGCAGGCCGTACTCGATGACTCTGAAAAGCGCTTCGAGTTCCTGCTCACCGAGTCGGCGGCCCGGTGGCAACTGTGTGAGGCGGCCGTCATCGCCCGGCAGATCGAACATCTCGTGTCGCTCTCGCGTCGCCCGAATGTGGATGTCAAGGTGCTTCCGCTGTCGGCCCGGGTCTCCGAGGTTCCGTTCAACACCTTCACCGTCTACGACACCACACTGGCGACGTTGGAAGTCTTCACCGGGCGGGTCGTGCTGCGCGAGGCGAAGGACGTTGAGCGCTATAGGCGGCTCTTCGACGTGTTTGCCGAGCACGCGTATGCCGGTGACGCGGCACGGCAGTTGCTCAGCGACTGGGCGGGGACGTCCACGTCCGGATAGTCGGGCTGGCAAGTTCTGGCAAGCCGCTGTCCCGCGGGACGCCGTGTCGGGCACGCTCTGGCACACGGATCGTCGCCCACGACGGAGGTGGACCCCATGCCCCTGCGCAAGCTCGGCAAGGACCCGGAGAGCCCTAGCGGCGGCTCCCCGACGGTGTATCTGGACGAAGAGAAGGACACCTATCTCGTACAGGGATGGCAAGTGCTGGACGCGGAACGGCTCGGCCAGATGGACATCCCCGGCCATGAGTCCGTGGTAGAGATCCCGAGGCGCATGGTCCAGTTCTTCTTGGAGGTACAGCGTGACCACGGTTCCGACGTTTGAGGAACTGTTCCGCGAATGCCGTGAATCGGCAGTCCATCTGGAGATGCGGGACTCCTACATGAAGTCGGACCCGGCGTACATCGACTGGGATGCCGGCGCGGCGATCGACCCCGCCGAGAGGTGGGCCGACTGGCTCGCCCTGGTCTCCGAGGCAACGAGCCGAGGTGTGAAGGTCCGCCGCGCCCGGATCGTGTCCGAGCCGGTGAGCAAGTACATCCGGTTCGAGCACGAGGTGACCGACGGCCTGAACATAGCCGCAGGCGAGGAAGTGCGCTGGCTGCCGCGCAGGAAAGCCACCGGTATCGCCCTGCCCGGCAACGACTTCTGGTTGTTCGACTCGTCCCTGCTGCTCGTGAACCACTTCGATGGTGAGGGCGAGTGGCTGGAACCGTCGCTCAGCACCGACCCCCAGGAGATCAAACTGTGCGCGGCCGCCTTTGAGGCGGTGTGGGAACTGGGCATTCCTCACACTGACTACCAACTCGCCTGATCGGCGCAGGTAGAGTCCGACGCAACGTCATGTCGTCCCCTTCCTCCAGCGTCCACGAAGCCCGTAAGGCTCTCGGCCAACGTCTGCGCGAGATCCGGCTCGATGCCGGGCTCACCGCGCGGGCGTTGGCTGCGCTTGCCGACTGGCACGAATCCAAGTGCTCCCGGTACGAGAGCGGGGCTCGGACTCCCTCTGAAGCCGACCTTCAGGCCTGGGCATTGCACTGCGGTGTGCCGCATCTCGCTGCCGATCTCGTCACGACGGCACGTGGTATCGACGGCATGTACGTCGAGTGGCGGCGCATGGAGCGTTCCGGACTGCGTCACGCGCAGGAATCTGTCGTTCCCCTCTGGGAACGCACCCGCCGCTTTCGCATTTACTCATCCTGGCTCATTCCGGGCCCCGTGCAGACGGCCCCCTACATCGGGGCGCTGCTGAGGTCGATTCGCGATCGACGTCGGCTGGCCGACGACGTGGAAGAGGCGGTGCGTGTTCGCGTCGCCAAACAGCACGTCATTCACGAAGGCGATCACAGCTTCGCGATAGTACTGGAGGAGGCCGCCCTGCGTTACCGCATCGGCAGCCCTGAGGCCATGGCCGGGCAGCTCGGCCACCTGCTCACCGCCGCGTCCCTCCCGTCCATCTCGCTCGGAATCATCCCCCTGACCGCCGACCGGTCGCGCATCTGGCCCGTTGAGGGCTTCTTCCTCTACGACTCCGAGGTGGCCAACGTCGAGTTGGTCTCCGCACATCTCACTGTGACGCAGAGCCACGAGATCGACTTGTATGCGCAGACCTTCGCGGCACTCCAGGAGTTGGCCGTCTACGGCTCGAAGGCCCGCGAGCTGATCACGTCGGCGATCGACGCGCTCGGGTGATCCTCGGCAAGTTCTGGCACGTTCGTTGAGGGCCCACCTGGCCGCTTTCTAGCGTGATTCACATGGCGGAAACGGTGACTCCGGACGTGGGTGAGCTCGCCTACGACACCAAGCGGGATCGTGTCGGCGAGGTGATGGGATACCAGGCGGGACGGGCCCTCCTCCGCCCCTCGGGTGGGGGCATCGAATGGGAAGCGAACCCGGACGATCTCCGGCCGGCCGACGCCAATGAGCGCCTGCGGGCACGCGTGAACGAGATGAACGCAAGGCGGTTCTGATGCCCACGCGTTCTGTGTGGCGATTCGTGGATCACACGATCAGGCACGTGCGCGAGGGCGGCGTGACATGGGAGATCTGACCTGTTTCGGCGGACATGCAGCGGCCACGCTCGCGTGACCAGCGCACCGATCTCCATTCCCAAACTTCCGCCCCGGATGGGCGGCGGCGGTCAGCCATGGCCGTGACCAGTTGAGCAGGAAGGTGCAGTGATGCTGGACGGAAACAAGCTGTATGGGCTCGACATCAGCGGGGCCTCCTTCGTGAAGGCCTGCGGAGGTCCCTGTACTGAGGGTTGCGTGACGCTCGCCCGGATCGGCGACGACGCCTGGGCCCTGGGTGACAGCAAGCGGCCCGATGTGGAGCCGTTGCGGTTCACGACGGAGGAGTTGGCCGTGGCCGGTATCGATCCGGCTCGGTTCGGGCTGTCCGTCTGATCTCCCCCGACCGGTCCCGGGTTCTGCGTGAGTCCGGGGCCGGTCACTCTCGGCCGTTCACGTCTACGGGGAACCACTGGTGCACTACCACGGCTATCTATGGGTCGGGACGAAAGAACGTTTCGATCAGGAGGCCCTCCGCCGGCCTCCGCATCCCGAGCCGCCGCCGGCCGGCAGCAAGCCCGAGCTGATCCAGCGCTATCGGGAGGTTGCGGCGGAGTTCCCGACCGTGGATCTTCCTCCGTTGGAGACGGCGTACTGGCTCGTCAAACCGCGTTCCCTGGTTCGTGGCACGTGGGGTGAGGCGAAGGACGCCGCCGCCTGGATGGGGGCGCGCGTGGCCGCGTATGCGGGCCGGTTCGCCTCTGACCGCGAGCGCGACCTCCTCGATCTCGCTGAGCTGATCAATTCTGCCTTTGGGAAGCTGAGTTCGGGCGGTGACATATCGCTCGGGTTCTACCTCGAGCGTCCCTCGTACCTGTCGCTTGCCGTGGTGGCCTGTTCTCCGAACCGGTCCAAGCCCGAGCTGACCTGCCCCGTTGGGTGATCACCGTGTCGAACGTGTCGCTCGCGGCACGCTGCCGTAGGGCCGCGGGAAAGCGGAGCCCCGGGTGGGTGAGGCGTCAGGTTGGGCGCGTTGGGTGCCCGGGGTGGGCGGCTCGGTGTGCGTCGCACCTGGTGGCAGGGGACGTGACGGGTGGTCAGCTCAAGGGCGCGGCTTGGGGAAGCGGGGGTCCGGTCGGGACCCCGGGATGCCGGTCCGTGCTGAGTCGGTTACGCTACGCGCTCATCAACCGGCGCGTCGCTGTCCGCTTTGGAGGATTTGCACACTAATCTCCGTCACTGACGGAAGTCGATCTGCCACAGATCGTATCCACCACACGCGATGGAGATGAAATGCACAAGCTTCACAAGGCTGCCGTCCTGGTCGCCGCTCTCGGGAGCGTCGGGCTTCTGGCCTCTGGCACCGCCTACGCCGGCGGCGAGGGCGGTGGCGGCGGGGGCAGCAGCGTCCTGCAGAGCTCCAACTGCAAGTCGCACGACCTCAACCTCGACGTCCTCGGTGAGGTCGGGATCCTCAACGGCGTGCTGGGCAACGCGCTCAACGGTGAGGGCGACCCGGGCGCGCAGGACACCCACATCGGGTCGACGATGGGCTGCAGCAACAGCGCCTTCTAAGAGGGCGGTTCGGTACCCCCCTGACGGCGGTAAGCGGCGGCCGGCCAGCTTCCGGTGGGCCGGCCGGCTCGCCCGCCGACGGCACGGGAGATGCGTGGCGACCTCGCAACGTGTGGATGCGTGCGAGGTCGCCACGCCCCGACCGTGTTCGTCACGGCGCTCTGCAGTTCATGGTGAGCCGCGCTGACCCGCGGGTGCCGCAGACACCCGCATCCCCGTGAAAAGCAGAGCACCCGACCAAGCCCCCCACGACGACGGCGAGTTCCGTGGGGGGCTTCAGTCGTGCACCTTCCGCCGGAGACTTGACAAGATCCGACTCAGGTTGGGAGAGCGCGTTCGGCTGCGCGTTAGCCTCAGGCCCAGGCATCACGCAAAAGAGCAGAAAAAGCGGAGAAAGAGGAGGCAGTTGTGGCGAGGGTTCCCAGTGCAGTCGTGGCCGCTACCGGACTTGTCGGTGGGTATGGCGTGGCCCGATGGACCAAGAAGCGGCAGCTCGGTGGAGCCGTGCTGGCCGTCGCCGGGGTCACCGCCGCTCAGCAGTGGCGAAAGCAGGCCGGCGGGAAGGCCGCCGGTGCGCTGAGCGCCGCCTACGTCGCCGCGTTCGCCGGGTCGCACCCGCTCGCGAAGAAGGTCGGCGCCTGGCCGTCCGTCCTTGGTGTCGCCGGTGCCGTCGCCCTCGCCTCCTGGGCCGTCGCCGACCGCAAGGCCTAGAGAGACATGGGTACGGTCCCGGCCCCGCCTACGGCTACGCCCGCTCCCCCGCCCTGAACGCCCTCCGGTACGCCTGCGGGCTCGTCCCCACCACCCTCCGGAACCGCTCCCGGAAGGCCGTCGGCGACCCGAAGCCCGTCTGCGTGGCGATCCGCTCCACCGGGTACGGCGTCGTCTCCAGCAGATGCTGTGCCCGCCGTACCCGCGCCCGGTGCAGCCACTGCAACGGCGTCGTGCCGGTCTGCTCGCGGAAGCGGCGGTTGAGGGTGCGGGTGCTCATGCCCGCCCGGGCCGCGATCTCGTCCACCGTCATGTCGCGGTCGCAGTGGTCCTCCAGCCAGTGCAGCAGCGGCTCCAAGGTGGCCCCCGACGGCGCCGGGGGCAGGTCGTGGACGATGAACTGGGCCTGGCCGCCCTCCCGTTCCAGCGGCATCACCGACATCCGCGCCGCGTGCGCGGCGATCGCCGAGCCGAAGTCCTTGCGGATCATGTGCAGGCACATGTCCAGCGCCGCCGCCGCGCCCGCCGACGTCAGGAACTGGCCGTTGTCGACGTACAGGACGTTCGGGTCGACCGTCACCCCCGGGTGCCGCGCCGCCAGGTCCCCCGCCGCGCACCAGTGCGTGGTCGCGCGCAGGCCGTCCAGCAGGCCCGTCGCCGCGAAGAGGAACGCGCCCACGCAGATCGAGGCGATCCGGGTGCCGTTCGCGGCCGCCGCGCGCAGCGCCTCGGTCACGCCCGGCGGCAGCTCCTCCGGGGGTTCCGCCACGCCCGGCAGGATGATCGTGTCCGCCTCCGCCAGCGCCTGAAGGCCGTACGGCGCCCGCACCGTGAAGGCCCCCGCGCTCACCTCCCCCCGCACCGAGCACACCCGCACCCGGTACGGCACCCGGCCGTCGGGCAGCCGCGCCCAGCCGAAGGTGTCGATGGGGGCGGAGAGGTCGAAGGGGATGACTCCGTCCAGCGCCAGTACGGCCACGGTGTGCATGGCGGGATCGTACGCCTACGCCGGATTGCCGCCAGCGGCGCCCGTCAGCGTCTTAACAGCGGTTGCTCCGTGCTGTCCGCGTGGCGGGAATCCGTTGGTCCATGGCACTTCCGCCGCTTCTGCAGGATCCGGACGCCGCCTACCGTCACCGCGTGACCAAGTTCCTCCTCGCCGTCCACGTCCTCGCCGCCATCGTCGCCGTAGGCCCCGTGACCGTCGCCGCCAGCATGTTCCCGCCCGCCGCGCGCCGGGCCCTCGCCGTGCCCGGCACTCCCGATGCCACCGGCGCTCCCGGAGCCGGCAGCACTCCTGATGTCACCGGCACGCTGCGCCTGCTGCACGGCATCTGCCGGGTCTACGCCCTCGTCGGCGTCGTCGTGCCGGTCTTCGGGTTCGCCACCGCGAGCGAGATGGGCGTGCTCGGGAGCGGCTGGCTGATCACGTCGATCGTGCTGACCGCGCTCGCCGCCGTCGTCCTGGCCGCGCTGGTGCTTCCCGCTCAGGGCGCGGTGGTGGAGGGCAGGGGCACCAATCCCGCGCAACTCGCCATGTACACCGGGGTGTTCAACCTGCTGTGGGCCACCGTGACCGTACTGATGATCGTGCGGCCCGGCTCCACGACGGGGGCCTGACGACCCCACGCCCTTACGGCGCACTCGGCGTACTCGGCGCGACCCGGCTCGCCACCGCCGTCAGCGGGCGGGCGATGTCCTCCAGGGAGCGGCGCTCCGCCCGTACGGCCAGGACGGCGGCGACCAGGCCCGCCGCGCACATCAGCGCCGCGCCGATCGAGAAGGCCAGCACCGTGTCGCCGACCTTGCCCGTGCCGGTGAGGTCGGCGAACAGCAGGGGGCCGCTGATGCCGCCGGCCGCCGTGCCGAGGGCGTAGAAGAACGCGATGGACATCGCCCGCGTCTCCATCGGGAAGACCTCGGACACCGTCAGGTACGCGCTGGAGGCGCCCGCCGAGGCGAAGAACAGGACCGCGCACCAGCAGGCCGTCAGCGTGCCCGCGCTCAGCGAGCCCTGGTCGAACAGCCACGCCGTGCCGAACAGGAGCAGGCCCGACAGCAGGTACGTCGAGGAGATCATCACCCGCCGGCCCACCGTGTCGAACAGCCTGCCCAGCAGCAGCGGGCCGAAGAAGTTGCCGACCGCGATCACCGCGAAGTAGTAGCCGGTGTGGCCGGAGGGCACGTCGAAGAACCTGGTCAGGATCGCGCCGAAGCCGAAGGTGATCGCGTTGTACAGGAACGCCTGGCCGATGAAGAGGGAGAAGCCGAGGACGGCCCGCCTGCGGTAGTGACCGAAGACCGTGCGGGCGATCTCCAGGAAGGTCACGCTCCTGCGCTGGTGGATCTCCAACGCCGCGCCCCGCGGCTCGGGCAGCGGCTCGCCCTTCTCCTGCTCGACCTGCCGCTCGATGCCACGGACGATCTCCTCCGCCTCCCGGTCCCTGCCGTGGATCAGCAGCCAGCGCGGGCTCTCCGGGACGTGCCGCCGTACCAGGAGGATGACCAGGGCCAGTACGGCTCCGAGGGCGAAGGTCAGGCGCCAGCCGACGTTCCTGGCCAGCAGGTCCGTGTCGAGCGCCACGATCGAGAGCAGCGAACCGCCCACCGCGCCCAGCCAGAAGCTGCCGTTGATGATCAGGTCCACCCTGCCGCGGTGGGCGGCCGGGATCAGCTCGTCGATCGCCGAGTTGATCGCCGCGTACTCACCGCCGATGCCGAAACCGGTCAGAAAGCGGAACAGGAAGAACCACCAGGCCTCCCAGGAGACGGCGGTGAGGGCCGTCGCCGCCAGGTACACCGCCAGGGTGATCATGAAGAGCCTCTTGCGGCCGAAGCGGTCGGTCAGGCGGCCCCAGAAGAGGGCCCCCGAACAGGCGCCGGCCACATACAGCGCGGCGGCGGTGCCGGTGATCTGGCCCGAGGTGATCGACACCCCGCTGCCCGGCTCGGCCAGCCGGCCGGCGATGTTGCCGACGACCGTGACCTCCAGACCGTCGAGGATCCAGACCGTCCCCAGGCCGATCACGATCGTCCAGTGCCAGCGGGACCAGGGCAGACGGTCCAGCCGGGCGGGGACGTCGGTGATGATCGTGCGGCCCGTCTGCGGCGACGGCGCCTCGGCTGCTGCGCTCATGGGCTCCCTCTCGTCGAAGGACGTACCCCGCACGGGCGGGGACGGCATCACGGGTGCCCCCGACCGGCGCAACCACTCGGAACCGGCCCGGCTCAGGCTCAGGCTCAGGCTCAGGCACCGAGCGTGCGCGTCACCGTATAGATCAGCAGTCCCGCCAGCGAGCCCACCACCGTGCCGTTGATCCGGATGAACTGCAGGTCGCGGCCGATGTGCGCCTCGATCTTCCGGGTGGTGTGCTCGGCGTCCCAGCCCGCCACCGTGTCCGTGATCAGCGAGGTGATCTCCGCGCGGTACGTCGTCACCACGTGCACCGCCGCACCCTCCACCCAGCTGTCCACCTTCCCCTGCACCTTCGGCTCGGTCGCCATCCGCGTCCCCAGCGACAAAAGCGCGCGCCGCACCCGCATCCGCAGCTCGCTCCGCTCGTCCTCCGCCGCCGCCACCACCATCGACCGTACGGCCGTCCAGGCCGACGCGATCAGATCCTGCACCTCGCCCCGGCCCAGCACCTCCCCCTTGAGCCGCTCCACCCGCGCCCGGGTGTCCGTGTCGGACTGCAGATCGGAGGCGAAGTCGGTGAGGAAACGGTCCAGCGCGCCACGCGCCGGATGGGAGGGCATGTCCCGCGTCTCGGTGACGAACCGCAACAGCTCCTTGTAGACCCGCTCGCCGACCTTCCGGTCCACGAACCGCGGCGTCCAGCCCGGCGCGCCCCCCTCCACCGCCACCATCACATCGTCCCGGTGCAGCACCAGCCAGTCGTGCGCCCGTGCCACCACCAGGTCCACCGCCCGCCGGTGCCCGCCGTCGGCCACGACCTTCTCCAGCATCTTGCCGATACCCGGGGCGATCTCCTGCGCGTTCGCCCGCCGGGTGATCGCCTCACCCACGACCGCCTGCACATCGGAGTCCCGCAACACGGTCAGCGCACCCCGCAGCGCCGTCGCCAGCTCCGCCGTCACCCGGTCCGCATGCTCCGGCTCCGCCAGCCACGCCCCGAGCCGACTGCCGATACCCACCGCGCGCAGCCGCTGCCGTACGACGTCCTCGGACAGGAAGTTCTCGCCGACGAACTCACCCAGCGAAACACCCAGCTGATCCTTCTTCGTCGGAATGATCGCCGTGTGCGGAATGGGCAGCCCCAGCGGATGCCGGAAGAGCGCGGTCACCGCGAACCAGTCGGCGAGCGCGCCCACCATGCCGGCCTCGGCGGCCGCCGCCACATAGCCCGCCCACGGCCCGGCGCCCTCGTGCGAGGCGAGCCTGGCCAGGACGTAGACCACCGCCACGAACAACAGCAGGCAGGTCGCCGTGACCTTCATGCGCCGCACCCCGCGCCGGCGCTCCTCGTCGGCCGGGGTGAAGGCCGTCATCGTCTTGTACGACACACCCCGCGCCGGCGCTGCTTCCGTCTCGGTCGGTTCCATCGGCTCCACCCGTTCAGCTCCACCCGCTCGGTGATCCCGTTCGGTGATCCCGCACACAATTGTCCCTTCCTGACCGACTCCCGGAACGGAACAAGAGTTCCCGGCGTCTGTAAGAAAGGGGGTTTGGGCAGGGCCCTGACAGCTCTCCCCACCCCATGCCGCATCATGGGCTCATCAAGATCGGAGCCTCGGGCTCCCATCCCCGAGGAGAACAACACAAGCGTGACCAAGCGTCATGGCTATGCCGTACTCAGCGCGCTCATCGCACTGGTCGCAGCCGTGTCCGCCGCCATCTACCTCACCGTGGCGGCCGACGGCGGCACCCCGCGCGGCGCCCTCACCGACGACCGCCCCCACCACGGCTCCTCCGTCGCCCCCGCCTCCACCGGCACCTGGGTCGGCGCCTGGTCCGCCTCCCCGGTGGGCGGCGAACCCGGCACCGAGACCGGAGGCCTCGCGGGCCGCTCCGTACGCAACATCGTCCACACCAGCACCGGCGGCACCAGCGCCCGGATCACGCTCTCCAACCTCTACGGCCACGAGCCGCTGACCATCACCCACGCCTCCCTCGCGCTCTCCGCCGGAGACGGCACCGCCGCGGCCGACCCGGACTCGATGCGCCGCCTCACCTTCAACGGCGCCACCAGCGTGGTCATACCCGCCGGCGAACAGATCGTCAGCGACGCCGTACGCCTCACCGTCCCCCACGACAGCGACGTCCTCGTCACCACCTACTCCCCCACCCCCTCCGGCCCGGTCACCTACCACCCGCACGCCCGGCAGATCTCCTACGTCGCCGACGGCGACGCCACCGAGGACGCGACCGGCACTCCCTACACCCAACAGACCCCGCACTGGCGGTACCTGACGACCCTCGACGTCCTCAGCAACGAAACCGACGGCACCGTCGTCGTCTTCGGCGACTCCATCACCGACGGCGTCACCTCCACCGTCGGCGCCAACCACCGCTGGCCCGACATCCTCGCCGGCCGGCTGCGCACCGCACTCGAAGGCGGACGGCAGGTACCCCGCTACAGCGTCGTCAACGAGGGCATCAGCGGCAACCAGGTCCTCGCCGACGGACTCGGCCGGCCCGCCGAGAACCAGAGCGGCCTCGGCCGCTTCGGCCGCGACGCCCTCACGCACCCGAACGTCAAGGCCGTCGTCATCGACCTCGGCGTCAACGACATCCTCCGCAACCCCCGCCTCGCCGACCCCAACAAGATCATCACCGGCCTGCGCACCCTCGTCCGCGAGGCCCACTCCCGCGGCCTGAAAGTCGTCGGCGCCACGCTCATGCCCTACCGGGGCCACCGCGGCTGGACCCCGGCCCGCGAGGCGGTACGCCGGCAGGTCAACGCCGAAATCCGGGCAGGCGGGGTCTACGACGCGGTCATCGACTTCGACAAGGCCCTCCGCGACCCGTACGACCCCCGCCGCCTGCGCCCCGACTACGACTCCGGCGACCACCTGCACCCCAGCGACCTGGGCTTCGCCAGGATGGCCGGCGTCTTCGACCTGAACACGCTCAGGGGCGCGGGGCAGACGGAGCTGTAGGTACGGGCGAGGAACACCGACGGGATGACCGGGATACTGACTGGCATGACCCGCTTGATCCTCGCCACCCGCAACGCCGGAAAGATCACCGAGCTGAGGGCCATCCTCGCCGAGGCCGGACTCCCCCACGAGCTGGTGGGCGCCGACGCCTGCCCCGACGTCCCCGACGTCAAGGAAACAGGCGTCACCTTCGCCGAGAACGCCCTGCTCAAGGCCCACGCCCTCGCCCAGGCCACCGGCCTGCCCGCGGTCGCCGACGACTCCGGCCTCTGCGTCGACGTCCTCGGCGGCGCCCCCGGCATCTTCTCCGCCCGCTGGTCCGGCCGCCACGGCGACGACAAGGCCAACCTGGACCTGCTCCTGGCCCAGCTCGCCGACATCACGGACGAACACCGGGGGGCCCACTTCGCGTGCGCGGCGGCCCTGGCACTGCCGGACGGGCGCGAGCGGGTGGTCGAGGGCCGGCTGAGGGGTGTGCTCCGGCATGCGCCCGTCGGCACCAACGGCTTCGGCTACGACCCGATCCTCCAGCCGGAGGGCGAGACGCGGACCTGCGCCGAGCTGAGCCCCGAGGAGAAGAACGCGATCAGCCACCGGGGGAAGGCGTTCCGGGCGCTGGTGCCGGTGGTTCGGGAGTTGTTGGGCTGACACACGGGAGGGGCCGTCCAAGGACGGCCCCTCTGCGCGTGCGGCCGATGGGAGTCGAACCCACATGGGCAAATGCCCCGAGGCACCTAAAACCTCTGCTTATACCATTCAGCAACGGCCGCGTGACCGCCCATGCTACCGGGATGCGTACGGCTTCGGCTCCCGCCTCTGCACCATGTACTGGTGACTGCGTGGCAATTGGGGCAGAGCAGTCGCAAGTTCTCGCGCCGGTCGTCGCTCCAGTCGCCGCTGATGTGATCGACTTCCAGTGTCATGGGCCGCCCGAGCCACTCGGGGCCAACGCTGCACTCGGCGCATTGCTCCGGTACACCTACCTCGTGGAGCGCTCGGCGCAGCAGATGGGTTCGTGTCCGACGCCGACCGTCGTGCTTGACCAGGACATGCTCGGGGCGCTTAGCGCGGTCTGTCTGGGTCTTGCCTCGTTGGTGCGCCTGCCCCAGGAAGTGCGCGGTCGAGACGTCCCCCTCGGCGACCCACTCACGCAGCAGCGCACGCTGCGTGCCGGTATCCGGGCGCCCAAGACGGCGCAACGTCTCTGCGATGGAGACCGACTCGGCGACCGCTGCGCACAGTTCCTCGGGCGCGGGGCGGCCGGGCCTGCCGGAGTCGGAGAAGTGCGAGATGTCGATACCGAAGTACGCGAACCGCCGCACGAGGTATCGGCGCAGCTTGCCGTAGGGGCTGGTGCCGAAGAAAGCGATGACCTCGTCGAGGCTCGCACACCGCTCGGCGGCCTCGGCCAACCGCTCGCGCGTGTACTGCGCGCCGCTGCTCATACGGCGCCGCCACCCTGGGCACGGCCCTTGCCGCGCCCCCGGTAATTGTCCGTGGTCGAATGGCAGTTGGGGCAGAGGAACCGAAGGTTCTCGATGCGGTTGCCACGCCAGTTGCCGTCGATGTGATCGATCTCCAGAGGGAGCGGGCGGCCCCGGCACACCGGCTCTGTACCGCATCGGGCACAGCGCTCCGGCAAGCCGACGGACGTCATCGCCCACTTGAGCCGGTCGCTCGGGACACGCCGGGCCTGGCCGACAGGTTGCTCGACGAGCAGGCCCTCCGGCGTTCGGGCGCGCCAGGGTTTCCCTCTCTGGGTCGGCACCTGGAAGTGCGAGGTGTCGATCCCGTACGCCTTGATCCTGCGGCTGATGTGCGTGTGGTGGCCGCCGACGACCTCCAGGCCGAGATGGCGCAGCACCTCGCACATGTTGGTCGATGCCGCGACCGCCCGCTCAAGCACCTCCCGCGTCCACCTCACCCCCTCCCGCTCGAAGTGCGACGTATCCACCCCGAGCTTCTTCATCCGCTCCCAGACATACCGCCGCGTCGAACTCCTCGGATCCACCCCCAACCTCTCCAGCGCCTCCGACAACGTCCGCGCCCCGCGAGCCGCTTGCTCCAGCCGCTCCCTCGTGTATGCACTGGCCCCCATCGAGCCCCCTCCGTTCCGGGCGTGCGTTCGCTGCCCGTACGGAGTAACGAACCGGTTATCGGACAGTCACGCACGGAATAGAGGAAGCGGCCCGCACCAGGTCATTCCGGTGCGGGCCGCCAGCAGCTGAAAGGGATCCTCAGATCCCCAGATCCTTGATGATCTTGGCCACGTGGCCCGTGGCGCGGACGTTGTAGAGGGCTCGTTCGACCTTGCCCTCCTCGTCCACGACGATCGTGGAGCGGATGACGCCCATGTACGTCTTGCCGTAGTTCTTCTTCTCGCCGTACGCGCCGTAGGCCTCGGTGACCGTCTTCTCCGGGTCGGCCAGCAGCCTGACCTTCAGGGACTCCTTCTCGCGGAACTTCGCCAGCTTCTCCGGGGCGTCGGGGCTGATGCCGAGCACGTCGTAGCCGGCGGAGGCCAGGACGTCCAGGTTGTCGGTGAAGTCGCAGGCCTGCTTGGTGCAGCCGGGGGTCAGGGCGGCCGGGTAGAAGTAGACGATGACCTTGCGGCCCTTGTGGGAGGACAGGGAGACCTCGTTGCCGTCGGCATCGGGGAGGGTGAAGGCGGGGGCCACGTCCCCCGGCTGGAGTCGCTCGCTCATCGGGCCAGGGTAACCGGGGGGCCTTGCGGTGCGCCGGGAGGAGAAGCTGACAGACTGTCCGGGACAGCATCAGGAGACTTCGGAGGCCGTACGGTGGCGGACACGTCGGACACCAGAACCCCGGCGCAGATCGAGGCGGACATCAAGCGCCGCCGCGAAGTGCTGGCCGAGACGCTCGACGAGATCGGGGTGCGGGTGCATCCGCAGACGATCATCGGGGACGCCAGGGCCAAGGTCGTCGCCAATATCGATCACACGGTCGGGCGGGCGTACGTGCAGGTCAACCGGGTGGTGAGTGAGGTGCGCGCGCAGTTCGTCGATGAAGAGGGCGGGGTGCGGCTGGCGCGGGTGGTGCCCGTCGCGCTGCTGGCCGTCGGCGTGGTGGGGCTGCTTGCCGTGGGCAGCAGGCGGCGCAAGGGCTGACCCGGGCGCAGCCCGGCGTGGCGAAGACAGGTAGGTTCGAGGCGTGAGCGCCAACAGAAACCAGCACAGCACCCCCCATCACGACAAGCTTCCCATCCGGATGCTGCACGACCGGGTTCTGGTCAAGCAGGAGACCGGTGAGGGCGAGCGGCGGTCGGGGGGCGGCATTCTGATTCCCGCCACCGCGGCGGTCGGGCGGCGGCTGGCCTGGGCCGAGGTTGTCGCGGTCGGGCAGAACGTACGGACCGTGGAGCCGGGTGACCGGGTTCTGTTCGATCCGGAGGACCGGGCCGAGGTCGAGGTGCGGGGTGTGGCGTACGTGCTCATGCGCGAGCGGGATCTGCACGCCGTGGCCGCGGACCGTTTCGAGGGGTCGGAGGACTCCACCGGTCTGTATCTCTGAGTCCGTTCCGGTAGAGGGGCCGGTGACCGTGGTCACCGGCCCCTTTGTCGTTCCTTTGCTATGTTCGAAGGCGTCAGCCCGACGAGACGCGCCGTACCGGGATCCCCGACCTCAGGCAAAGACGACGCACCCCCGTTCAGAGATTCCTTCCGGAGGTGCCTGTCATGGCCTGGGTTCTGCTTGTCGTCGCCGGTCTGCTGGAGGTGGGCTGGTCGATCGGGATGAAGTACAGCGAGGGCTTCACCCGGCTGGTGCCCAGCGTGTTCACCGGCGCGGGGATCGTCGCGAGCATGGTTCTGCTGTCGTACGCCGCGAAGTCCCTGCCCATCGGTACCGCGTACGGCGTGTGGGTGGGCATCGGAGCGGCCGGTGCGGCGGTGCTCGGCATGGTGGTGCTGGGTGAGCCGGTCACCGCCGCCCGGATCTTCTTCGTGTGTCTGCTGCTGGTCGCCGTGGTGGGGCTGAAGGCGACCAGCGGTCACTGACACGTCAACGGGGCGTCACCGAGGGTCAGATGGCTGGGTCGCCGCCTCCGGCGCCGGCGGCCGTGCCTGTCGTACCGCCGCCGCCGTCGGTGCCGCCGCCGGTGGTCGTGCCGCCGCCGTTCGTGCCGCCGCCGGTGGTCGTACCGCCGGTCGTGCCGCCGCCGTCGGTGCCGCCGCCCGTGGTCGTACCACCGCCGGTCGTGGTCGTACCACCGCCGGTCGTGGTGCCGCCGCCGGTGGTGCCGGTGCCGCCGGTGGTGGTCGGGCCGCCGGTGGTGGGGGTGCCGGTGGTGCCGCCGGTGGTCGGGCTGGTGGTCGGGCCGCCGGTGGGGGTGCCGGTGGTGCCGCCGTTGTTCTGGCCGACGGTGGTGCCCGGAGGGGCCGAGCCGGTGGCGCTGGGCGGCTGCGGCTGGTCGGCGCCCGGCTCCAGCTGGAGGTCGAAGTCGGAGGACGGCTTGTTCTTCAGCGCGTCCGCCGTGTACTGGGCCCAGATCTGGGTGGGCGGGCCGCCGCCGTTCATACGGGGCTGGCCGAGGGCGCCGTACAGCGGCATGTGCTTGGCCGTCACCGGGTCCTGGCCCATGACCGAGACCACCGTGGCCAGGTCCGGGGTGTAACCGGCGAACCAGGCGGCGGTGTCGTTCTCGGCGGTACCGGTCTTGCCGGCCGCCGGGCGGCCCGCGGCCTGTGCGGCGGTGGCGGTGCCGTTGTCGACCACGCTCTGCAGGACGGAGGTGGTGGTGTCGGCGGCCTCGCGGGTGACGGCCTGCTTGACGGGCTGCTGGGGCAGCTTGACCGTGTCCGTGCCGTCCTTGGTGATCTTCTCGATCATGGTGTACGTGCCGTGCTGGCCGTGGTTGGCGAGCGTCGCGTAGGACTCCGCCATGTCCAGCACGCTGGCGGTGGCGGTGCCGAGGGCGATGGACGGGGACGGGTACAGGTCCGGGGTGTCGGAGGGGACACCGAGGTCGATCGCGGTCTGCTTGACCTTGGACGGGCCGACGTCGGCGGCCATCTGCGCGTAGACGGCGTTCACGGACAGGTCGGTCGCCTTGGTGACGGTGATCTGGCCGTACGACTTCTGGTCCTCGTTCTGCGGGCTGTAGGGCGCGCCGTTCCAGCCTTCGACGAGCCGCTCGTTGGTGCCGTCGTACATGGTGTTCGGGGTGATGGTGCGGCCGTCCTGGGTGCTCGAGGCGTTCTGCACCGCCGAGGTGAAGACGAAGGGCTTGAAGGTGGAGCCGACCTGGAAGTCACCGCGGGTCGCGCCGTTGGTGTACTGCTTCACGTAGTCGATGCCGCCGTACATGGCGACGACCTTGCCGGTCTTCGGGTCGACGGAGGCGCCGCCCGCGCGGACGTACCTGTCCACCTTGTTGTTCTTCTTGTCCAGCTTGGCGATCAGCTGGTCGTTGACCGCCTTGACGAAGGCGTTCTGCCTGTTCTTCTGGATGGTGGTGGTGATGCGGTAGCCGCCGGTCGCGAGCTGGTCGTCGGTGAGGATGTTGTTGGTGGTCAGGTAGTGCTTGACCGCCTCGACGAGGTAGCCGCGCTGGCCGGACATGCCCGTGGAGACGGTCTGCTCCTTCGGCATCGGGAACTTCATCCCGGCGCGCTCGGACTGGCTGAGCCAGCCCTTCTTGACCATGCCGTCCAGGACGTAGTTCCAGCGGGCGACGGCTGCCGCCTTGTTCTCGGGGTGGGCGACGACGTCGTACTCGCTGGGCGCGTTGACGAGCGCGGCGAGGTAGGCGGCGCGGGCCGGGTCGAGGTTCTGGGCGTCCACGCCGTAGTAGGCCTGGGCGGCGGACTGGATGCCGTAGGCGTTGCGGCCGAAGTAGCTGGTGTTGAGGTAGCCCTCGAGGATCTCGTCCTTGGACTTGTTGCGGTCCAGCTTGATCGAGATGAAGAACTCCTTGGCCTTGCGGGTGACCGTCTGCTCCTGGCCCAGGTAGTAGTTCTTCACGTACTGCTGGGTGATCGTCGAGCCGGACTGCTTGCCCTTGCCGGTCGCCGTGTTCCAGGCGGCGCGGATCATCGCCTTGGGGTCGATGGCCGACTCGGTGTAGAAGTCGCGGTCCTCGGCGGCCAGTACGGCGTGCTGGGCGTCCTTGGAGACCTGGGCGAGGCTGACGTTCTCCCGGTTGATCTGGCCGTCGCGGGCCAGCTGGGAGCCGTCGGCGTAGAGGTAGACGTTGGCCTGCTTGGTGGCGAGGGCGTTGGCCGGCGGGATGTTGACCATCGAGTAGCCGAGGAAGAAGAGGCCGACGAGCAGCATGACGCCGATGACGAAGGTGCCGAGCACCATGCGCCAGGTCGGGATGATCCGCCGCCATCCGGTCCGCTTGGGCCGCTTCGGCTTCGTGCCCTTGCCGGTCCCTGCGGGGGCCTGGCCGTCCGGGGAGGCGGCGAGGGCGGTGGTGGCCTGGTCGGGGGTTGCGCCGGGGGTCTGCCGGGGGGTCTTTGCCCCGGGGCCGGTACGGGGGCCGGGGGTGGCGGCGCCCACCGCGCCCACCGCGCCCACCGCGCCCGCGGCACCTGCCGGGGAGGCGTGAGCGGCGGCACCGGCGGCGGCAGCACCGGCGGCGGCACCGGCTGTCCGGGCGGGTCGGCCGGGGCCGGCGGGTCGGGAGCCGGTCGTGTGGGACGTGCGGCCCGTGGCGGCCGGCTTCGTCGCCGGGGAGGCCGCCTCGGCGGGACCGCCGGGCTCACCGGCGCGGGGCGCGCTGACCCGCCGGAGCACCTGCGTGGTCTCGGGCGCCTGGGCCTGCTCGGCGGGCTTGCCGGGTTCCTCGGAGGATGCCTGGGGTCCCCGGGGCGGGGTGATACGCCGGAGGACCTGAGTGCTCTCCGCCGACTGCGGCTCCTTGGGCGCGCGGGCTCCGGGGACGTGCGGCTTCTCCGAGGTGCCCGACTTGCCGAAAATTTCCCCCTTGTCGGAAACACTCTGATTGACGGAAGCATCGCGTTTGTCGGATGTTTCACGCCCGGACGCCGATGCGGCACCCGAGACCGACGCGTCACCGGAGGCCGACACGCCGCGGGAGGCGGAAGCACCGCGGGAGGGCGAGGCACCCCCAGAGCCCGTAGCACCACCAGAGCCGGTAGCCCCACCAGAGGCAGAGGCACCACCAGCGGCCGAAGCACCGCCGGAGGGCGAGACGTCATCAGGAGCCGACGCCCCACGCGAGGCCGAAGCAGCGCCCGAGGGCGAGGCACCCCCAGAGGCCGACGCGCCCCGGGAGGCCGAAGCCCTGCCCGAGGCCGAAGCGCTGCCCGAGGGCGACTCGCCGCCGGGTGCCGTCGGGCCGGTCTGGTCCGTGTGGGCATCCCGGGCTGCCTGGCGGGCGCGGGCGATGGAGGCCGTGCGGTCCTGGGGCGCGGGTGCCTCGTCCGAGGGCTTCCGGGGCGCCGAACCGTCACCGGCATCGGAGCCCTCGGCCTTCCCTGACCGGGGTGCGCCGGGCTCTCTCGGCCCCTTCCCGTCGGCTGCGTTCCTCGTCCCCTTGTCCGGGGCGGCGGCCGTCTCCTCGTGGCCCCCCGGGTCGCCGCGGCCTTCAGCCGGCAGCGGCTTTCTCGGCGGCACGCCTTCGGTCGGCTGCTGCGGCTGCGGCTCGTCGCTCATGTCGTGCACGGACTCCTGTTTCGTCGTACGTTCCCGTACGCCTCGTACGCTCTTCTGCGCCCCCAGTTTGAAGACTCTCGCACCTGGCGTTCCGTTCCCGGATTCCAGCACGCTTCGGGCACGAAATTGCGTGGCCGGTCGCCGGGCCCGGGGCTAAGCTCCTGCGCTTCGGTGTCGAGCGGTCCCGGGAGGTGGACTGGCGTGGGCGCGGGACGGTTGTACGTGGCCGTCGCGGCGGGGGGATTCAGACGGTACGCGACGTATCGGGCCGCCACTGCGGCAGGGGTGTTCACGAACACCGTCTTCGGGCTGATCCTCGTCTATACGTATCGGGCGCTGTGGGACGAGCGGCCGCACCTCGGCGGATGGGATCAGTCGCAGGTCGTGACGTATGTCTGGCTGGGGCAGGCGTTCCTGTCGACGCTCGCGATCGGCGGCGGGGGCGTCGAGAACGAGTTGATGGAACGCATCCGTACGGGGGACGTGGCGATCGACCTGTACCGGCCCGCCGACCTGCAGCTGTGGTGGCTGGCGACGGACCTGGGCCGGGCGTTCTTCCAGTTGCTGGGGCGGGGGCTGGTGCCCTTCGTCTTCGGTGCCCTGTGCTTCCCGGTGTACCTGCCGACGGACCTGGGCACCTGGGTCGCCTTCCTCGTCGCCGTACTGCTGGCGATGATCGTCGGGTTCGGCCTCCGGTACCTGGTGGCGCTCAGCACGTTCTGGTTCCTGGACGGTACGGGTGTGGCGCAGATGTCGTGGCTCGTCGGCTTCTTCTGCTCGGGCATGCTGCTGCCGCTGAACATCTTCCCGGGGGCGCTCGGCGAGGTCGTACGGGCGCTGCCGTGGTCCTCGCTGCTGCAGGCGCCGGCCCAGATCCTGCTGGGGCATGCGGACCCGCTGGGCACGTACGTGTTCCAGGGGGCGTGGGCGGTGGTGCTGCTGGGTGCCGGGCGGCTGGTGCAGTCGGCGGCGACGCGCAGGGTGGTGGTCCAGGGTGGGTGAGACCGGCACCGGCCGGGTGCGGGAGGGGGTGCGGGCCTATCTGATGATCGCCGGGATGTGGATCAGGTCGACGATGGCCTACCGCGCCTCGTTCGTGATGACCACGGTCGGCAACTTCTCGGCGACCCTCCTCGACTTCGTCGGGATCATGCTGATGTTCTCGCGGGTGGACGCGCTCGGCGGCTGGTCGCTGCCCGAGGTGGCCTTCCTGTACGGGCTGTCCGGTACGGCCTTCGGTCTTGCCGACCTGGTGATCGGCTCGATGGAGCGGCTGGGGCGGCGGGTGCGCGACGGCACGCTGGACACGCTGCTGGTGCGGCCGGCGCCGGTGCTGGCGCAGGTGGCGGCCGACCAGTTCGCCCTGCGCAGGCTGGGCCGGGTGGTGCAGGGCCTGCTGGTGCTCACCTGGGCGGTGGCGCGGCTGGACATCGACTGGACGCCGCTGAAGCTGCTGCTGATGCCGGTGATGGTGGTGAGCGGCTGCGGGATCTTCTGCGCGGTGTTCGTGGCGGGGGCGGCCTTCCAGTTCCTGGCGTCGGACGCCTCGGAGGTGCAGAACGCCTTCACCTACGGCGGTACGACGCTGCTGCAGTATCCGCCGACGGTGTTCGCGAAGGAGCTGGTGCGCGGGGTGACGTTCGTGCTGCCGCTGGCCTTCGTCAACTGGCTGCCCGCGACCTATGTGCTGGGGCGGCCGTATCCGCTGGGGCTGCCCGAGTGGCTGGCGTTCGCACCGCCGCTGGTGGCGGTGGGGTGCTGCGCGCTGGCGGGGCTGGCCTGGCGGGCGGGACTTCGTTCGTATCGGAGCACAGGGAGCTGACGCGGTGACGGACAGCGGTTTCATCTCACTGGAGAAGGTCGAGAAGGTCTTCGAGGTGCGCAGGAAGACCGGGTTCCTGAAGCGGGAGCGGCGCGAGGTGCGGGCGGTGGACTCGCTCTCGTTCGCGGTGGCGCGCGGGGAGATGGTCGGGTACATCGGGCCGAACGGCGCCGGGAAGTCGACCACGATCAAGATGCTGACCGGGATTCTGACGCCGAGCGCGGGCAGGCTGCGGGTGGCGGGCATCGATCCGTCGCGGGAGCGGCGGCGCCTGGCGCACCGGATCGGGGTGGTGTTCGGGCAGCGTACGACCCTGTGGTGGGACCTGCCGCTGATCGACTCCTACCGGCTGGCGCACCGCATGTACCGGATCCCGGACGCGCGTTACCGCGAGAACCTGGACCGGTGCGTGGAACTGCTGGAGCTGGGCGCCCTGTTGGACGTGCCGGTACGGCAGCTGTCGCTCGGGCAGCGGATGCGGGGGGACATCGCGGCGGCCCTGCTGCACGACCCGGAGGTGCTGTACCTGGACGAGCCGACGATCGGACTGGATGTCGTGTCGAAGGCGAAAGTCCGCGGTTTCCTGCGGGAGTTGAATGCCGAGCAGGGCACGACCGTGCTGCTGACCACGCACGACCTGCAGGACATCGAGCAGTTGTGCTCGCGGGTGATGGTGATCGACCACGGCCGGCTGATGTACGACGGTCCGCTCGCGGGGCTGCACGAGGCCGGGGAGAGCGAGCGGACGCTGGTGGTGGACCTGGAGCGGGAGCTGCCGCCGGTCGAGGTGCCGTCGGCGCGCGTGGTGCGGGTGGAGGGGCCGCGGCAGTGGCTGGCGTTCCCGGCGGGGCAGTCGGCCGCGCCGCTCGTCGCCCGTCTCGCCGCGGAGTACCCGCTGGTGGACCTGTCGGTGCGGGAGCCGGACATCGAGGCGGTCATCGCCAAGATGTACGCGGAGAAGGCGGTCTCGTAGGCTTCTGTCATGACCGACGACGCAAGTCCGGACCTCCGGGCGTCCGACAGCGACCGTGAGCGGGTCGCCGAGGTCCTGCGGGACGCTCTGGCCGAGGGCCGCCTCGACATGGCGGAGTTCGAGGAACGGCTGGAGGCGACGTACAAGGCGCGTACGTACGGCGAGCTGACACCGATCACCCGCGACCTCCCGGCCTCCGGCGCACCGGCGCCCGCCCCGGTCTCCTTCACCAAGGAACCGGCGCGGAGCGGGAGTTGGGCCCGGCGGATCGTCGGGGGCGAGGGGTCCTCGACGGGTGCGGTGGCCATCATGTCGGGCTTTCAGCGCAAGGGCCGCTGGACGGTGCCGAAGCGGTTCAACTGCTTCGCGTTCTGGGGTGGGGGCGAGATCGACCTGCGGGAGGCGGACTTCGCGGACCGCGAGGTCGAGATCAACTGTGTGGCGATCATGGGCGGTGTGCAGGTCGTCGTGCCGCCGGGGGTCGAGGTCGTCGTGCGCGGCATCGGCATCATGGGCGGCTTCGACCATCCCCGCGAGGACGGCCCGCCCGAGCCGGGCGCCCCGCGGGTGGTCATCGGGGGCCTTGCGTTCTGGGGCGGGGTGGACGTGACCCGCAAGCTCACCCGCGCGGAGCAGCAACTGCTGAAGGAGCAGCGGCGCCAGGAGAAGCTGGAGCGCAGGGAGGCCCGGCAGGAGCTGCACCAGGCCCGGCGTGAGGAGCGGGAGCGGCGTCGGGGGTACTGAGCCCCTGGGTCACTTCGTGCAGACCTTGGTCAGTTCGCCGGCCGCGTCGGTGACCGGGCTCACGTCCGGGGTCTTGTCGCCGTTCTTGATGGCCGTACGCACGTTCCCCACGGCTTTCCTCAGGTCGTCGACGGCCTTGTTGACGTCGGCGTTGTCGGTCTTGTCGCCGATCTTGTCGAGGTTCTTCTCGATGGAGTCGAGGGATGTGCCGGCCTGGGTGGGGTCGTTGGCCGCGTTCTCCACCGCCTGCTGGAGGTCGGTGACGCTGTCGGCGATGGAGTCGGCGGTCTGCACGCAGTCCAGGGCCTTGTTCACGGCGTCGCAGCCGGTGGTGAGGCCGGTGGTGAGCGCGGCGAGCGCCACGGCGGCGACGGCGGCGAGACGGCGTCGGCGTGGACGGACGTCCATGGTGGTGTTCCCCTCCCCTGGCAGGGCCCCTGTGGCCCGGTAAGGCTGCCGTACCCCTAGGACGCCGAGGAGGGCGCGCGGGTTGCCCGCGCGCCCTCCTTATCTTTTGGCCCGTCCTTTACTTCGCGAGCGTGGCTTCGAGGGCCGCGCGCTGGTGGGCGGTGAGCTCGGCGCAGCCGGCGACGGCGAGGTCGAGCAGGGCGCCCAGTTCGTCGCGGGCGAAGGGCTCGGCCTCTGCGGTGCCCTGGACCTCGACGAAGCGGCCGTCGCCGGTGCAGACGACGTTCATGTCGGTCTCGGCGCGCACGTCCTCCTCGTAGCAGAGGTCGAGGAGGGGGACGCCGCCGACGATGCCGACGGAGACGGCGGAGACGGTGCCGGTCAGCGGCTGCCGGCCGGCCTTGATCAGCTTCTTGCCCTGGGCCCAGCCGACGGCGTCGGCGAGGGCGACGTAGGCGCCGGTGATCGCCGCGGTGCGGGTGCCGCCGTCGGCCTGGAGGACGTCGCAGTCGAGGACGATGGTGTTCTCGCCGAGCGCCTTGTAGTCGATGACGGCGCGCAGGGAGCGGCCGATGAGCCGGGAGATCTCGTGCGTACGGCCGCCGATCTTGCCCTTGACGGACTCGCGGTCGCCGCGGGTGTTGGTGGCGCGGGGCAGCATGGCGTACTCCGCGGTGACCCAGCCCTCGCCGCTGCCCTTGCGCCAGCGCGGGACGCCCTCGGTCACGGAGGCGGTGCAGAACACCTTGGTGTCGCCGAAGGAGACGAGGACGGAGCCCTCGGCGTGCTTGCTCCAGCCGCGTTCGATGGTGACCGGGCGGAGCTGTTGGGGGGTACGGCCGTCGATGCGAGACATGGCAAGGAGCCTAGCCGTACCTGTGGAAGGGGCTCCTCCCGCATCGGGAAGCGCCCCTTCGGAGGTGAGCCGCCGGGCTCACATCATGTCTTCGATCTCCGCGGCGATCGGGTCGGCGTCGGTGCCGATGACGACCTGGATGGCGGTGCCCATCTTGACGACGCCGTGGGCGCCGGCGGCCTTCAGGGCGGTCTCGTCGACCAGGGAGGGGTCGGACACCTCGGTGCGCAGCCGGGTGATGCAGCCCTCGATCTCCTCGATGTTGTCGATACCGCCGAGGCCGGCGACGATCTTCTCAGCCTTGCTGGCCATGTCCTGTCTCCCTGAATTCCCTGATCCGAACCGCTATGTCGCAGTAACCCACAGTTGGCCCATCTTCGCGAGCGGTCATGCCGTGCGTGCCGAATGATGGCGGTCACGACAGCGGAACCGTCCGCCGACTGGTCTACACCACAGGGGGTACGGTCGCCAAACCGCGTCCGAGTCGAGTGGCCGGAGGACGCCATGAGTGCCGAGAGCGCATCCGCCGACAGCACGGTCAGCCCGGCAAGGGAGCGCTGGAACCGCCTGTTCCAGGGCCTGCAGAAGATGGGCCGCAGTCTGCAGCTGCCGATCGCCGTGCTGCCGGCGGCGGGCATCCTCAACCGGCTCGGCCAGCCGGACGTGTTCGGCAAGGACGGACTGGGCTGGACGAACGTCTCCAAGGTGATGATGGGCGCGGGCGGCGCCCTGCTCGACGGCTCGATCGGGCTTCCGCTGCTGTTCTGCGTGGGCGTGGCGATCGGCATGGCGAAGAAGTCGGACGGTTCGACCGCGCTCGCGGCGGTGGCGGGCTTTCTCGTCTACTACGGGGTGGTGCACCAGTTCCCGCAGTCCTGCCCCGGCGGTTCCAAGGCGATCCCGCAGGTCGGCTGTCAGGTGAGCGTCGGTGCGGGCGCGGGCTCGGTGACGCCGTTCACCTTCCAGAACCCGGGCGTCTTCGGCGGCATCGTCATGGGCCTGCTGGCCGCCTTCTTCTGGGCCCGCTACCACCGCACCCGGCTGGTGGACTGGCTGGGCTTCTTCAACGGGCGCCGGCTGGTGCCGATCATCATGGCGTTCGTCGCCATCCTCTTCGCGGCGCTGTGCCTGTGGATCTGGCCGCCGATCGGCGCCGGGCTGGAGAGCTTCAGCCGCTGGCTGCGGGACCTCGGCTCCTGGGGCGCGGGCGTCTTCGGCATCGCCAACCGGTCGCTGCTCGTCATCGGCCTGCACCAGTTCCTGAACGTGCCCATCTGGTTCCAGTTCGGCAGCTACACCAAGCCCGACGGCACGGTGGTGCACGGCGACATCAACATGTTCCTGGCCGGGGACCCGCACGCGGGCCAGTTCACCTCGGGCTTCTTCCCGATCATGATGTTCGCGCTGCCGGCCGCCGCGCTGGCCATGACGCACTGCGCCAGGCCCGGCCGCCGCAAGGAGATCGGCGGGCTGATGCTGTCGGTGGCGCTGACGTCGTTCGTGACGGGCATCACCGAGCCGATCGAGTACTCCTTCCTCTTCATCGCGCCCCTGCTCTACGCCGTCCACGCCGTGCTCACCGGTGTCTCGATGGCGGTGACGTGGGGGCTCGGGGTGCACGACGGGTTCAGCTTCTCGGCCGGCCTCATCGACTACGTGATCAACTGGAACCTGGCTACGAGACCCTGGGCGATCATCCCGATCGGCCTGTGCTTCGCGGCGGTGTACTACGCCGTCTTCCGGTTCGCGATCACCAGGTTCGACCTGCGGACACCGGGCCGTGAGCCGGAGGACGAGGTCGAGGACGTGACCAAGGTCTGACGGCACACGCGGCGTAGCGCTGTCGTAGCGGATTTCGTGGTTCCTTATCCCGCCTTCATCGTGCTACAACAGGTCTACACCACTGGGTGGTGTAGACCAGAGACGCTGCCGTCCCCTTCCATGGTTCCCGGGCGGCGCCCTGCCCACTGGAGGAACTTGTGACCACGGCGACCGCCGCTCCCGCGGCCGAGAAGAAGAAGGGCGCCGGCGTGATGGGCGTGCTGCAGCGCATCGGCCGCAGCCTGATGCTGCCGGTGGCGGTGCTGCCGGCCGCCGCGCTCCTCGTCCGTCTCGGCAACACCGACATGCTGGGCCGTCCGTCCTTCCCGGCGTTCCTGACCAAGATCGCGTCGTTCATGGCGGCCGGCGGCAACGCGATCCTCGACAACATGCCGCTGCTGTTCGCCGTGGGCATCGCGATCGGCTTCGCGAAGAAGTCGGACGGCTCCACCGCGCTCGCCGCGGTCGTCGGCTACCTCGTCTTCAAGAACGTGCTGGCCACGTTCACCGACAAGAACCTGCCGAAGGTGGCCACGGTCGTCGACGGCAAGATAGTCATGGTCAACGCCGCCGCGGACGCCAAGGTCCTCGGCGGTGTGGTGATGGGTCTCGCCGTCGCGCTGATCTACCAGCGCTTCTACCGCACCAAGCTGCCGGACTGGGCGGGCTTCTTCGGCGGCCGGCGGCTGGTGCCGATCCTGTCGGCGCTCGCGGGTCTGGTCCTCGGCATCGTCTTCGGCTACATCTGGCCGGTCCTCGGCACCGGTCTGCACAACTTCGGCGAGTGGCTGGTCGGTTCGGGCGCCGTCGGCGCGGGCATCTTCGGTGTCGCCAACCGTGCGCTGATCCCGATCGGCATGCACCACCTGCTGAACTCCTTCCCCTGGCTGCAGGCGGGCACGTACCACGGCAAGAGCGGTGACATCGCACGCTTCCTGGCCGGCGACCCGACCGCGGGCCAGTTCATGACCGGCTTCTTCCCGATCATGATGTTCGGCCTGCCGGCCGCCTGCCTCGCGATCGTGCACTGCGCCCGCCCGGAGCGCCGCAAGGTCGTCGGCGGCATGATGCTCTCGCTCGCCCTGACCAGCTTCGTCACCGGCGTCACCGAGCCGATCGAGTTCACCTTCATGTTCATCGCGCCGGCCCTGTACGCCATCCACGCGGTCCTGACCGGCGTCTCCATGGCGCTGACCTGGGCGCTGGGCATGAAGGACGGCTTCGGCTTCTCCGCCGGCGCGATCGACTACTTCCTGAACCTGGGCATCGCGCACAACCCGTGGGGCCTGGCGCTGATCGGCCTGTGCTTCGGCGCCGTCTACTACGTCGTCTTCCGCTTCGCGATCACCAGGTTCAACCTGCCCACACCGGGCCGCGAGTCGGACGAGGAACTCGCCGAACTGCAGAAGGCCGAGGCCAGGTAGGGCTCTCCGGCACGACTCGGCACCGAATTCCCCGGCCATCACCGCCCGGCCGGGGAATTCGGCGTGTGCGCGGGCTCCGGCGCGCCCTGTTCCTGCTCGACGACCTGCCGGCCGGACGCGATCTCGTCGTCCCGCCGGTGATCGCCGACCAGGGCGGCCCGGTGTACACCCCGGACCCAGCGGGTGCTGCGGGCGGACGGCCCGTTTCGAACCGGACGGCCTCACCCCGCCAGGCGTGCAGGTCGACGTCCGCTTCGACCACAGGTCCGCGACGGACTGGACCCGGCGGCGTCCGAGGAGGAGGTGCGCTCCGCCTCCGCGCTGCCGGCGTCCGCCACCGGCGGCACCGGCCGGACCGGCCCGGCTGACGGACCGAGCGGACCGTCGGCCCCTGGAGCGCCTGCCGTGCGAGCCGGCCGTCCGGCTCGGCGACGCGGAGGCCCTGCGGACGTACCCGGCCCTGCTGGCGAAAGCCCGGACGCGAGGTGGAGGCCACCTGCTACCGCACGCCCGTGGAGTCCAGCAGACTCCTGGGCCGGCTCTCCGCCCTGGTCGACGGCATCACCGCGGTGGAGTCGGCCGAGGAACCGGCGAACCGCCATCTCATGGGGCGCCGGTACGAGCTCCAGCCGACGCTCGCGCTCGCCGGCGGCCGCTGCGAGACCGTACTGCCCGCCTACCGGAAGGCGACCGCCCGGGGCGCCGGGCGCAGCGTGACCGAGGACTTCGGAATGCCGGCCGGCGTGCCGGCCGAAACCGGGGGCGGAGCCGGCAGCCGACCCCGCCCGGCCGGCTAGATCTCGTACGTCGTGCGCGGAACGGCCAGTTCCACCGGGCCCGCGAACACCTCGCGCGCATCGCGGAGGTTGACCTCCGGGTCGGTCCACGGGGGAATGTGGGTGAGCACCAGGCGCCGCGCACCGGCCCGCGCGGCCGTCTCGCCCGCCTCGCGACCGTTGAGATGCAGGTCGGGGATGTTCTCCTTGCCGTGCGTGAACGCGGCCTCGCACAGGAACAGGTCGGTGTCCCGGGCCAGCTCGTCCAGCGCCTCGGTGACCCCCGTGTCGCCGGAGTACGTCATGGACCGCCCGCCGTGCTCGACGCGGATGGCGTACGCCTCCACGGGATGGCGGACCCGCTCGGTGTGCACCGTGAACGGGCCGATCTCGAACGTGGACGGCTTGAGGGTGTGGAAGTCGAAGACCTCGCTCATCGCGGAGGCGGAGGGCGTGTCGTCGTACGCGGTGGTCAGGCGGTGTTCGGTGCCCTCGGGGCCGTAGACCGGTATCGGGGCGCAGCGGCCGCCGTCGTGACGGTAGAAGCGCGCGACGAAGTACCCGAGCATGTCGATGCAGTGATCGGGGTGCAGATGACTCAGGAAGATCGCGTCGAGGTCGTAGAGACCGCAGTGGCGCTGCAGCTCGCCCAGGGCGCCGTTGCCCATGTCGAGAAGCAGCCGGAAGCCGTCGGCCTCGAGGAGGTAGCTCGAGCAGGCCGATTCCGCGGACGGGAACGACCCCGAGCAGCCGACGACGGTGAGCTTCATGAAGCAGAAACCTCCGTTGGCGGAAAGATCGAACGGCAAGATCAAAAGGGCAGGAAACGGGGGTCGTGCGGTCCGTCGAGCGTAAGGCGCGAAAGCGCGGGTCGCTCCTCCGCCAGGGGCCGTTGTGGGCGAACTCACCTGCGCTGTCACCGGTTCGGCTGGACCAGGGGCACAGAAGGATCCGCAGAGGGCGCGCAATCCTCGGCGCGCGCCGGTAACGTCGTCGTATGGACACGTCCTGGTGGCTGGCACTCGCGGCGGTGGTACTGCTCGCGCTGGTCGCCACGCTCGTCGACGGCTGGGGACGCGGCCGCCGGTACGCCGGACGGCGCCTGAGGCCGCTCGGCCGCGCGGGAACACGCCCGGCGCGGGCCGCCCGGCCGGCCCCCGGGGACATCTGGTGGGCGGACGTCCCCTACGAGGACCGCGCAGAGTCAAATGGGGCCGTGCGAAGCGCGTCGGACAGGGCGGTGGCGAGCGACGGGCGGGCCAAGGACCGGCCGTGCCTGGTGCTGGCCGTGCGAGGGAACCGGGCCACGGTCGCCAAGATCACCAGCAAGTACCACGACGAGCGGGCGGGCGTGATCCCGCTGCCGCCCGGCGCGGTCGGTGACGCCCGGGGCCGGCCGAGCTTCCTGGAGACCGACGAGCTGCGCGAGGTGCCGGTGGGCGACTTCCGGCGCCGGGTGGGTGTGGTGGACCCGGTTCTGTGGGACCAGGTGCGGCACCTGGCCGGCTGATCACTTCACGTTCACCGTCACCGTCCACTCCTGAATGCCCTTGCAGGAGACCTGGCCGGGCGCCGTCGGCTCGGCGCACAGGGGGCGGGAGGACGTCAGTTTCTCGGTTCCCGTGGCCACCGCCTGGTACGCGGCCGTGGCCTGGCCCGGCATGATGACGAAGCCCGCGTTGATGCCCCGCAGGGCCGTGCCGCTGGCCATGACCGGCTTCCACGGCCGGGACTTGGTGCCCTCCAGGGTCAGGCGGACCTCGCCGCCCTTGGCCACGCAGACCGTGCGGCCGCTGTCGGAGGCGCTGAGCTGGACGAGGGCGGCGCAGCCGGTGCCGCTCGGGGACGCGGACGGTGACACCTTGCCGTCACCGCCGCCGGTGTCCTTGCCGCTCTGGGAGCCGCAGCCGGCGAGGAGCAGCGCGGTGGCCGCGAGGCCGCAGAGGGCCGTACGGCGCATGAGGGTGGGGCGCATGGGGGTTCGCCTTTCTGCCGTGGCCGTGGGGGGTCGGCCGCCTGGTGCAGATGTGACGTGCCGGCTGCCAAAAAGGATCCCGCACGCGGACGGTTTCCGCGTGCGGGACCGGGGCCGTACAGAGGATCAGCCGGTCGTCAGGGCGGTGTCGTCCACGACGAAGCTGGTCTGCAGCGAGGAGTCCTCCACGCCGTTGAACTTCAGGGTGACCGTCTGGCCCGCCAGCGAGGACAGGTCGAAGGTCTTCTGCGCGTACCCGGAGTTCGCGTTGACGTTCGAGTAGGTCGCCAGGGTGGTCGAACCGGCGGTCACCGTCAGCTTGTCGTACGCGGTGCTGCCGGTCTCGGCGGTGTCGATGTGCAGGTAGAAGGTGAGCGTGGCCTTGCAGCCGGCCGGGATCGTCACCGACTGGGACACGGTGTCGGTGTGGCTGGAGCCGTAGCCGTCGAGCCAGGCGTAGTACGAGCCGCCGTGGGCCGCCTCACCGGTGTCGTTGGTGATGGCGCCGCTGGACGCGCTCCAGCCGGTGCTGCCCGACTCGAAGCCCGGGTTGGCCAGCAGCTGGGAGGAGGAGCAGGTGCCGCCCGAGGAGCCGACGGTCCAGGTGAAGGAGGCCGAGCCGGAGGCGCCGGTGGAGTCCTGCGCGCTGACCGTGACCTGGTAGGTGCCCGCGGTGGACGCCGTACCCGAGATCAGCCCGGTGGAGCTGTTGACGGACAGCCCGGTCGGCAGGCCGCTCGCACTGTAGGTGAGGGCCGCGCCCGCACTGTCGGTGGCCTGGATCTGCAGGCTGACCGAGCCGCCCGTGGTGGTCGACTGGCTGCCGGGGTTGGTGACGGACACCGTGTTGCCGCTGCTGGAGCCGGCGGTGAAGGCGGTGGTGCCGTTCGGGGTGCCCCAGCCGGTCGGGCCGTCGTAGCCGGAGCGGGCGGTGCAGAAGTACGAGGTGGAGCAGGAGCCGTTGGAGCCGCTGGTCACGTCGTACAGGTTGCCGGTGTGGGAGTACGGGTACTTCGCCGGGTAGTCGCTCGCGCCCGGGGTGCCCGCCAGGGCGTAGACGCTCGCGATGATCGGCGAGGAGGCGCTGGTGCCGCCGACGACGCCCCAGCCGGAGCCGCCGTAGGTGTCGTAGACCGCCACGCCGGTGGCCGGGTCGGCGACCGCGGAGACGTCGGCCTCCATGCGCTTGGAGCAGCCG